>NZ_JBSFVM010000004.1:0-412197 GCF_053592315.1 Streptomyces sp. NPDC002754 | reverse complement strand
GGCGACCTCGTGGCCCTGGCGCTGGTAGAGGCCGATCCAGGCCAGCGCGTGGGCGGCGATGGTCAGCCTGCTGTTGGCGCTCATGGGCTCCTCCTGTCGGCGGCAACGCTTCATATTACGGCAGTCGTAACGGTGAAGGTTGCAACAGGCTGTCGTAACAATTAACGTTGCGACAGCCGGAGAGGATCAATCAACGAGGTGAGAAGAATGACCAAGCCACTCACGGGCAAGGTTGCCCTGGTCACCGGGGGATCGCGGGGGCTGGGAGCCGCGACCGTACGGTTGCTGGCCGAGCAGGGCGCCGACGTCGCCTTCACCTACGTCAGCTCCGAGAAGCAGGCGCAGGCCGTCGTCGACGAGGTGCACGGAAAGGGAGCCAAGGCCGTCGCCCTCAAGTCCGACCAGGCGGACACGAGCCGGGCGCCGGCGCTGATCGACGATGTGGTCGCGCACTTCGGCGGCCTGGACATCCTCGTCAACAACGCGGCGATCTCGGTGGAACAGGGCCGCACGGTGGACGACCCGGACGCGGACACCGCCGCACTGGACCGGATGCACGCCACCAACTACCTCGGCGTGATCGCCGTGATCCGGGCCGCCTCCCGGGTGCTGCGCACGGGCGGCCGCATCGTCACGGTGAGTTCCGGACTGGGCTCCCGGGTCGGCGTCCCGGGCGTTGCCGACTACGCGGCGACCAAGTCAGGTGTCGAGAGGTACACCATGGGGGTCGCACGGGACCTCGGGCCCCGCGACATCACGGCCAACGTCGTGGAAGCCGGGCTGATGGACAGCGACATGCAGCCGCCGGACCCCGACACCCTCAAGGCCCTGCTCAGCTCGCTGTCCCTGCAACGCATGGGGCACCCCGACGAAATCGCCGCGGCGATCGCCTTCCTGGCGAGCCCCGCCGCGTCGTACGTCACGGGCGCGGTGCTGGACGCCCACGGCGGCTACAACGCCTGAACCCGATACCTGTCCGCGCGCCCCGAAGGACATCGCGTCTTCGGGGCGCGCACGGGGTTCGGGGCGGGCCCAGAGGCGCGAGGCAGCGGGGCCCGCCCCGCAAGGAATCCCCGGCGGATGCCACCCGGTACCGCCAACCGCGGTCAACCGCGGTAAATCGCCTCGACCTCGTCCGCGTAATCCTTCGCCACCACGTTCCGCTTCAGCTTCAGCGAAGGCGTCAGGTGGCCCGACTCCTCGGTGAACTGCGCGCCGAGGATGCGGAACTTGCGGACCGACTCCGCCTTGGACACCGCCGCGTTGCCGTCGTCCACGGCCGCCTGGACCGTGGCGAGCAGGTCGGGGTCGTGCTGGAGCGAGGCCACCGTGGACCCGGCCGGCTTGTCGTGGTCCGCGGCCCACTTGCCGAGGAACTCCTCGTCGATGGTGACGAGCGCGCCCACGAAGGGGCGGCCGTCGCCGACGACCATGCACTCGGCGACGAGCGCGTGCGACCGGATCCGGTCCTCGATGACGGCCGGGGCGACGTTCTTGCCGCCCGCCGTCACGATGATCTCCTTCTTGCGTCCGGTGATCCGCAGGTACCCGTCCTCGTCGAGGGTGCCGATGTCACCGGAGTGGAACCAGCCGTCGGCCAGCGCCTCCTCGGTGGCGCCCTGGTTGTTCCAGTAGCCGGTGAAGAGGTGTTCGCCGTGGAGGAGGACCTCGCCGTCGTCCGCGATCCGGACCACCGAACCCGGCAGCGGCTGACCGACCGTGCCGATCTTCTGCCGGTCCCAGGGGTTGAAGGCCGTGGCCGCGCAGGACTCCGTCAGCCCGTAGCCCTCCAGGACCGTGAAGCCGATGCCGCGGAAGAAGTGGCCGAGCCGCTCGCCGAGCGGCGCGCCGCCCGAGATCGCGTACTCGCCGCGTCCGCCGAGGACGGCGCGCAGCTTCCCGTAGACGAGCTTGTCGAACGTCTTGTACTTGAGCTTCAGGGCCAGCGAAGGCCCGTTCGGGGTGTCGAGCGCGCGGCTGTACTCGATCGCCGTGTCGGCGGCCTTGTCGAAGATCTTGCCCTTGCCGTCGGCCTGCGCCTTGGCGCGCGCCGAGTTGTAGACCTTCTCGAAGACGCGCGGCACACCGAGGATCAACGTAGGCCTGAAGGCGGCCAGTTCATCGGTGAGCTGCTTGATGTCGGGGGCGTGGCCCAGCTTGATCGGGGCCATCAGCGAGGCGACCTCGACGAGGCGTCCGAAGACGTGTGCCACCGGGAGGAAGAGCAGGACGGAGCACTCGCCCGTACGGAAGAGGGGGCCGAGGCGCGCCACGATGTTGCCGCACTCCGCGAAGAAGCTGCGGTGTGTGAGGACGCAGCCCTTGGGGCGCCCGGTGGTGCCCGAGGTGTAGACGATGGTCGCCGGGTCGTCGGCCTTCGCGATGGCGCTGCGGTCGTCGACCATCCCGTCGGAGAGCTCGGCGCCGGCGCGGTACAGCTCGCCCAGGCCGCCGCCCTCGATCTGCCAGACGTCCCGCAGCTCGGGCAGCCGGTCGCGCACGGAGGCGACGGCCGCGGCGTGCGCGTCCAGCTCGACGAGGATGCCGACCGCGCCCGAGTCGCCGAGGATCCACTGGATCTGCTCGGGCGAGCTCGTCTCGTAGACCGGCACGGTGATCGCGCCCGCGCTCCAGATCGCGAAGTCGAGCAGCGTCCACTCGTAGCGCGTGCGCGACATGAGCGCGATGCGGTCGCCGGCCTGCACGCCGGACGCGATCAGACCCTTGGCGGCCGCGCGCACCTCGGCGAGGAACTCGACGGCCGTGACGTCCTGCCACGTGCCGTCGATCTTGCGGCCGAGCACGGCGACATCAGGGTGCTGCGCGGCGTTTCTGCGAACGATGTCGGTCAGATTGCCGTCCGCGGGGACCTCGTACAAAGCGGGAAGGCTGAACTCGCGCAAGACTGCTGCTCCTCGTAGGGCGCCGGCGCCACTCTTCTGTGATGCGTCGGTGCGGTCCAAGATCGGGCAGGTGCACAGTGCATCAATGAATTGTCCGCCTGAACTCGACGTCACTCATTGCTTGAACTGAACACGACTGGACTGCCCGGACGTTACCCACCGGTACTGCTTCTTCGATAGGGGGGTCGGGCCAGATGTACGCTGCGTCACACGCCGGCGCGACTGTTCTCGCACCCTAGTCCAGGAGTCGAGGGACTCGGAAGTAACCGCAGGTCCGAGGCCTCTATCCATTCCGGGACCCATCGTCCTAGGGTGATCGCCATGCGCGTACACGTAGTCAGCGATGTGCACGGAAACTCCACCGACCTCGCACGAGCCGGAGACGGCGCCGATGCCGTCATCTGCCTTGGTGACCTGGTGTTGTTCCTTGATTACGCAAATCACTCGCGCGGCATTTTCCCCGAATTGTTCGGAGTCGAGAACGCGGACCGCATCGTCGAACTGCGCACGGCCCGCCGTTTCGAGGAGGCGCGTGACTTCGGGAGGGAGCTGTGGGCCGGCATAGACCGTGTCCCGGCCATCGAAAAAGCCGTGCGGAAGCAGTACGCGGAGATGTTCGCGGCGTTCCCCACACCGACGTATGCGACCTACGGCAATGTCGATATGCCGAAACTCTGGAGCGAGTACGCCGCGCCCGGCACGACCGTGCTCGACGGGGAGCGCGCGGAGATCGGCGGCTGGGTCTTCGGCTTCGTCGGCGGCGGGCTCCGCACGCCCATGCGCACGCCGTACGAGATCGACGACGAGGAGTACGCCGCGAAGATCGAGGCCGTCGGCGAGGTCGACGTGCTGTGCACGCACATCCCGCCGGAGGTCCCCGACCTCGTCTACGACACCGTGGCGCGGCGGTTCGAGCGCGGCAGCCGCGCCCTGCTCGAGGCGATTCGCCGGACCCGGCCGCGGTACTCGCTCTTCGGCCACGTCCACCAGCCGCTCGCGCGGCGGATGCGGATCGGGGCCACGGAATGCGTGAACGTCGGCCATTTCGCGGGCTCGGGCAGGCCGTGGGCGCTGGAGTGGTGACAGCGGGAGTGCGGGCGCGCGATAGCCTTCACGCAACACACACGCAGGCAGGCACGGCGCATCCATGACCGGTATCCGGAGGAGCCACGGCGATGGCGGAACACACCAGCTCGAGCATCACGATCGAGGCGGCCCCCGCCGATGTCATGGGGGTGATCGCCGACTTCGCCCGCTACCCGGACTGGACGGGTGAGGTGAAGGAGGCGGAGGTCATCGCCGAGGACGGCTCCGGCCGGGCCGAGCAGGTCCGGCTCGTCATGGACGCCGGGGCGATCAAGGACGACCAGACGCTCCAGTACACCTGGGCCGGCGAGAACGAGGTCTCGTGGACCCTCGTGAAGTCCCAGATGCTGCGCTCCCTCGACGGCTCGTACGTGCTGAAGCCGGCGGGTGACGGGACCGAGGTCACGTACTCCCTCACGGTCGACGTGAAGATCCCCATGCTCGGCATGATCAAGCGCAAGGCCGAGAAGGTCATCATCGACCGCGCCCTGGCGGGCCTGAAGAAGCGGGTCGAGACGGGCAGCTAGCACCTTCAAGCCCCTTGCGGCACCACCAAGCCCCGCCGGCGATTGAGGCGTATCAAGCCCCTGCGGCGATTGAGCAGCGGGGTCCGGGGCGGAGCCCCGATCTTTTGAGCCCCGCCGGCGCTTGAGGCGCGGGGTCCGGGGCGGAGCCCCGTGGCGTCCACCACGGGTAACCTCACACACCATGCGCACCCTCCTCGTCACCGGCCCCGGCGGCGCCGGCCGCACCACGGTCGCCGCCGCCACCGCCCACCGGGCCGCCCGCCAGGGCCTGCGCACACGATTGATCACCGCGGACCCGGTACCCGAGCTTCCCGGGGTGGAGGTCACCCGCCTCACCCCGGCCGACGACTTCCGCCGCGACCTCCTCGCCCTCCAGAACCGCGCCGCCTCCGGCCTCGAACTCCTCGGCGCCGCGAAGCTGGACGCCGACGAGCTCACGCCACTGCCGGGCAGCAAGGAACTGGCGCTGCTCCGCGCCTTGCGGACCGCCGCGGAGGGCGACGACGACCTGCTGGTCGTCGACCTGCCACCCGCCCCGCAGGCCATCGACACCCTCGCCCTCCCCGAGCAGCTCCGCCGCTATCTGCGCCGCCTGCTCCCCGCGGAGCGCCAGGCCGCGCGCGCCCTGCGCCCCGTGCTCGGCCGTCTCGCCGGGGTGCCGATGCCCGCGCAGTGGCTGTACGAGTCCGCCGCCCGCTGGGACGCCGAACTCGCCGCCGCGCAGGCCGTGATCGACGCGGGCAGCACCCGCGTACGGCTCGTCGCGGAGCCCACCCGGGCCGCAGCCGAGACCCTGCGCACCACCCGTACCGGCCTCGCCCTGCACGGGCTCGACGTCGAGACGGTCGTCGCCAACCGGCTGCTCCCCGACGGCTCCACCGACCCGTGGCTCGCCGACGCCGCCGCCCGCCAGCGCAAGGTCGTCGCCGAGTGGCCCGGCGCGTACGAGCTGCCCCACCTGGGCCGCGACCCGCGCCCCGAGGACCTGGACGTACCGGTGCCCGTGACCCTGCCGGGTCCCCGCGACCCGTGGCCTGTGGAGGACCGGCTCGGCGAGGACGGCGTCCTGGTGTGGCGGATACCGCTGCCCGGAGCCGTCCGCGAGGAGCTGAGCCTGGTGCGGCGCGGCGACGAACTGGTCGTCGGCGCGGGCCCGTTCCGGCGCATCGTCCAGCTGCCCTCCGCACCCCGCCGCTGCACCGTGGCGGGCGCGGGACTCGTCGACGGCGAACTCCGGGTCCGTTTCGCCCCGGACCCGGATCTGTGGCCGCAGACCCGGTGAACGGGGCCCACCCGTTCGGGTAACGTCGAAGGAGTAACCGGTCCAGCTCTCCGCAGGAGTCAGCCGTCATGAGCGACGCCACCGAGCAGCCCGTCCACCAGGTCGACGACGACGCCTGGGAGAAGGCGTGTGCCGAGGATCTCGAGGAGGAGCGGGCCCGCCGCAGGGCCGAGCACGGGCCGCCACCCGGATCCGCGGCCGAGGAGCTGAAGAAGCTCGTCGATGCCGTCACCGACAAGCTCTCGTCCGTGCAGGCCCCGTTCCTCGGCGCGGTCGCGCAGGGCACAGCGGAGCAGGTCGCCAAGCAGGCCGTTCGGCAGGCCCGCTCCGTCATCGAGCCGGTCATCGACCGCAACGCGGACGTGTTCGACCACCTGGCCGCCGCGGGCACCGAACTGCTCGCCGCCTACCGCTCCGCGGTCGAGGGCCAGGAGAGCCGCTGGACCCAGCGCACCCAGGGCCCCGTCCCGCCGAAGGACGCCATGGACGCCAAGGACGCCGAGGACTTCACGGGCGCCGACGGCTCCAAGGACCCCAAGGACGACGGCCCGGGCGGAGAGCACATCGACCTGGACTGAGCCCGGGGGCGAGCTCCTGCTCGGTTAAGGTGGGCCGTAGCGGGGCTCGACCGAACTGAGGGATCCATGGGACTGACCATCGGCGTCGATATCGGCGGCACGAAGATCGCGGCCGGTGTGGTCGACGAGGAAGGCAACATCCTCTCCACGTTCAAGGTGCCGACGCCTTCCACGCCTGACGGGATCGTCGACGCGATCGCCTCGGCCGTTGAGGGCGCCAGGGCCGGCCACGAGATCGTGGGCGTGGGGATCGGTGCCGCCGGTTACGTCAACCGCCAGCGCTCCACCGTGTACTTCGCGCCGAACATCGACTGGCGCCAGGAACCGCTGAAGGAGAAGGTCGAGGCGCGCGTCAAGCTGCCCGTGGTCGTTGAGAACGACGCGAACGCGGCCGCCTGGGGCGAGTACAAGTTCGGCGCGGGCAAGGGCCACCGCAACGTCATCTGCATCACGCTCGGCACCGGCCTCGGCGGCGGCGTCATCATCGGCAACAAGCTGCGCCGCGGCCACTTCGGTGTGGCCGCCGAGTTCGGCCACATCCGCATGGTGCCGGACGGCCTGCTGTGCGGCTGCGGTTCGCAGGGCTGCTGGGAGCAGTACGCGTCGGGCCGCGCGCTCGTCCGCTACGCGAAGCAGCGGGCCAACGCGACGCCGGAGAACGCCTCGTACCTGCTCTCGCTCGGCGACGGCAGCCCCGAGGGCATCGAGGGCAAGCACATCTCGTCGGCCGCCCGCGAGGGCGACCCGGTGGCCGTCGACTCGTACCGCGAGCTGGCCCGCTGGGCCGGCGCGGGCCTGGCCGACCTGGCCTCGCTGTTCGACCCGTCGGCGTTCATCGTCGGCGGCGGCCTCTCGGACGAGGGCGAGCTGGTCCTCGACCCCATCCGCAAGTCGTACAAGCGATGGCTGGTCGGCGGCAACTGGCGGCCCGTGGCCGACGTGATCGCCGCCGAGCTGGGCAACAAGGCGGGCATGGTCGGCGCCGCCGACCTGGCGCGGGAGCCCGACCCCGTCATGTGACGTACATACGCACCTGGTGCCCGTCGTTCCCCGTGGGAGCGGCGGGCACCGGCGTATCTTGATCTTCATGGACTCCGGCTCGCTCCCCGAAGCACGCACCGAACTCCCCAAGTCCCGTACAGAAGCGGATGGTTCGGCCGTCATTCGCGTCCTCAGCTACAACATCCGCTCGATGCGCGACAGCCCCGTCGCCCTCGCCCGCGTGATGAAGGCCTGCGCCCCGGACCTCGTGCTGATCCAGGAGGCGCCCCGGTTCTTCCGCTGGCGCAAGCATCTCGCCCGGCTCGCCCGCGCCGCCGACCTGGTGGTCCTCTCCGGGGGCGGC
Source organism: Streptomyces sp. NPDC002754 (assembly GCF_053592315.1). Classification (NCBI taxonomy): domain Bacteria; kingdom Bacillati; phylum Actinomycetota; class Actinomycetes; order Kitasatosporales; family Streptomycetaceae; genus Streptomyces; species Streptomyces sp. NPDC002754. The sequence goes on along the minus strand of NZ_JBSFVM010000004.1, from coordinate 404,476 downwards.
AGTGCCGCCGGGCCCGCGCTGCTCTGCTCGCTGCGCGCCACCGTCGAGCGCACCGAGGACGTGCTGCTGCCGCTCACCCCCGGCCTGCACCGGCGCGGCCTCGCGACCGCCGTCGTGCGGTTCGGGGGTGTCCGGGTGGGCGTCGTCAGCTGCCATCTGAGCCTGCAGAAGGACGAGCGGTACGCGCAGGGCGGGATGCTGCTCGACCGGATCGGCGCCATGGGGGTGGAGCACGCCGTCGTGGGCGGGGACCTCAACGAGCGGCCCGGCGGGCGGACGTTCCGGCGCCTCGCGGGCACCCTCAACGACGCCTGGGCGACCCGGCCCTGGGGCGGCGAGTACACCTCGACGCCGGCCGAACCCCGTCAACGTATCGACGCGGTCCTCGCCACCAAGGGCATCGAGGTGCTGGGGTGCGGGGTGCCGGACTTCCTGGACCGGGACGAGCTGAGGGCGGCCACCGACCATCTGCCGGTGCTCGCCGCCCTCCGCGTACCCGCTGCTTGACCTCAGACCACGGCGCCGCGGCCCGGGTCGTCGCCGTCCTCGTCGTCGCCCGGTGACATCCGGGCGACGAGCGTGCCGAAGCCGCCGAGGAAGCCGCCGATGCACAGCGTCGCCAGCCACCACGTCATGTCCCAGCCCAGCAGCACCGACAGGAGCAGCAGGATCGGGCCGCCGACGACCGCGAGCCAGGCGAACCTGGCCGTGACGTCCCCCTCCGGCAGCGGGGGCGGCTCGGGCGGGACGAAGTGGCCCTCGTCGGTGCCGTCGAAGTCGTCGTCCGAGGGCTCGGGCGCCGCGTGGTCGCGGGGGCCGGGAGTGGAGGCGATGCCCGGCGCGAAGGCGACCGAGGAGCCGAGGGGGCCCTGCTCACCCCGGTCCTGGTCGTTGCCCCGGTCCCGGTCCTGGCCCTGGTCCTTGGCGTCCTTCTTCAGGGTGTCCCGCTGGGTGTCCGACGGCCGCTCGGGACGATCGTTGGTCTCCGGTTCCAGCAGGGCCAGGTCCTCCACCGACTTGAACGGCTTGGCGCCCGGCGGGTCCGGCGGCTCCTCCCCGTAACCGGCGACGATCGCCGCCCACACGGCGTCCTCGTCGCCCGGCAGGAGGGGATCGCGCGACTGCTCACCGGTCTCCTCCTGGTCGTGCGGGTCCGAACTGTCCGGCCGCTCGGACCCGCCCCGCTCCTGCTCAGTCACCGGTGCTCGTCCCTTCCACGCCCTCGCTGGGGGTCTTGCCGACTTCGGGAGCGAGCCGGTCGAAGAACGCGTAGCTCTCCTCGAAGATCCGGTCCGCGTCATGGTCCAACGTCGCCACGTGGTAGCTCTGTTCCAGCAGAATCTCCGTGACGTCCGTGGACGAGACGCGGCCGAGCACACGCGCCGAGTCGGCGGGCGGCACCACATGGTCGTGCACGCTGTGCAGTACCACCAAGGGCTGTGTCACCTGCGGCAGTTCACGGTCGACGAGCTGGAAGAAGCGGCGCAGTTGGTACACCGCGTGCAGCGGCATCCGGCCGTAGCCGACCTCTTCCGCGCCCTCCTTGGCGATGTCGCTGACGATGCCCTTCATCGAACGCACGAGGTGCCGGGCGACCGGGAGCGTGTGCGCGGCCAGGTCGTGCACCCTGTTGCCAGGGTTCACCAGGACGAGGCCCGTGATCGCGTCCCCGTGCTTGGCCGCGAGGCGCAGGGCGAGCGCGCCGCCCATCGACAGGCCGCACACGAAGACCTTGGAGCAGCGCTCCGTGAGCTCGCGCAGGGCGAGGTCCACCTCCGCGTACCAGTCCTGCCACGCGGTGACGGCCAGGTCCTCCCAGCGGGTGCCGTGGCCCGGCAGCAGCGGGAGCGAGACCGTCAGGCCGCGCTCGGCGAGGTATTCGGCCCAGGGCCGCAGCGACTGGGGCGATCCGGTGAATCCGTGACAGAGGAGGACCCCGACCCCGCCGCCGTCATGGCGGTACGGCTCGGCTCCAGGAAGGACCGGCACCTTCGGTCTCCTGTTCATGGCAGAGAAACGGTGGACGGACGTGCGAGGGGAACGAGCTGAAGAGCGACGCTGAAGGCCAACAGCGACCTGGACCTCACGGTACGCGACCGGACTGACACCGACCAGGGTCGTCGGGCCCCGGGGCGGCCCCGCGGGTGCTGTGTCTTCCCGGGGGACAACCCCCGGACCCCCGGCCGGGCAAGCAGGTCGGCCAGGGTCGTCGGGCCCTGGAGCGGCCCCGCGGGTTAAGGTCGGATCCTCGGACTGGTCCCGGTACGAGGTCCGGGCACGAGGGAAGGCAGTGGGTTGATCTACGGCGCAATGAAGGTGGCCATCGGGGGGCCGCTGAAGCTCGGTTTCAGGCCGTGGGTGGAGGGCCTCGAGAACATTCCCGCCGAGGGCCCCGCGATTCTCGCCAGCAATCACCTCTCGTTCTCCGACTCGTTCTTCCTCCCCGCCGTCCTCGACCGCAAGGTCACCTTCATCGCGAAGGCCGAGTACTTCACCACCCCCGGCATCAAGGGCAAGATGACGGCCGCCTTCTTCAAGGGCGTCGGCCAGCTGCCCGTGGACCGCTCCGGCTCGCGGGGCGCGGGCGAGGCCGCCATCAAGAGCGGCGTCGAGGTCCTGGAGCGCGGCGAGCTGTTCGGTATCTACCCGGAGGGCACGCGGTCCCCCGACGGCCGCCTCTACCGCGGCAAGCCGGGCGGCCTCGCGCGCGTGGCGCTGTCCACCGGCGCGCCCGTCATCCCCGTCGCCATGATCGACACGGAGAAGATCCAGCCCCCGGGCAAGGTGATGCCGAAGATGATGCGACCGGGCATCCGCATCGGCAAGCCGCTCGACTTCAGCCGCTATCACGGCATGGAGAGCGACCGCTTCATCCTGAGGGCTGTCACCGACGAGGTCATGTACGAGATCATGAAGCTTTCCGGCCAGGAGTACGTCGACATCTACGCGACGGCCGCCAAGCGGCAGCTCGCGGACGCGGAGAAGGCGGCCAAGGCGGAGAAGGAAGCGGCGAAGAAGGCGTTGGAGAAGGAACGGGGCGGCTCCTAGTCGCGTCGTTCCCAAGAGGTGCCCAGAAGTAGAAGTACCCAGAAGTGCCAAGGGTGGGGACAGGGGACATGGGGAACACGGCCGGGCGCGAGCGCGTCGTGCGGATGTCGGTCGAGCAGCCGCTGTGGCGCGCCCTCACCGGGTACCGCCTGCTGACCCTCGTCTACGCGATCGGTCTCTTCGCCTCCTCGTACGAGGTGTACGAGCGCCCGTGGGTCGGCATCGGCTACTTCGTGGTTCTCACGGTGTGGACGCTGGCGACGCTGCCGCAGGTGTCGGGCGCCCGGCGCTGCACCAAGCGGTTCCTCACCGCCGACCTGACGATCGCCGTCGCCGGCATCCTGCTCTCGCCGGTCGCCGGGCACGAGCGGGCCGTCACTGGAGGCTCCACGCTGCCGTCGATCTGGACGGCGGGCGCGGTCCTCGCCTGGGCGCTCAAGGGCGGCTGGCGGTGGGCGGCCGGAGCCTCCCTGCTCGTCGGCGTCGCCAACGTGGTGCAGCGCGGGGACATCACCCGCGGCCTCGTCCACAGCGTCCTGCTGGTCTGCATCGCCTCCATAGCGATCGGCTACGTCGTGGAGGTGGCCCGCGCCTCCGAGCGCACCCTCGCCCGCGCCCTGGAGATCGAGGCGGCGACGCGCGAGCGGGAGCGCCTCGCCCGCGACATCCACGACAGCGTGCTGCAGGTCCTCGCGATGGTGCAGCGCCGCGGCACCGCTCTCGGCGGCGAGGCGGCGGAGCTCGGCCGGATGGCGGGCGAGCAGGAGGTCGCGCTGCGCACCCTGGTCGCCGGGGGACTTGTGCCGGTCTCCCGTGCGTTCGAGGACGCGGAGAGCGGCGCGGTGGAACAGGGGGACTTGGAGGAGCCGACCGACGAGGACGGCGCTGGCCCCCGCGATCTGCGCCCCCTGCTCGCCGGGCACGCCGGTGGACGCGTCACTTTCTCGGAGCCGGGCGGCCCGGTGCCGATGCGGCCCGCCGCGGCCCGCGAACTGGCCGCCGCTGTCAGTGCCGCCCTGGACAATGTGCGTCGGCACGCGGGCGCGGGCGCACGCGCGTGGATCCTCGTCGAGGACGAGCCGGACGCCGTGATCGTGACGGTGCGGGACGACGGCCCCGGCATCCCGGAGGGCCGCCTCGCGCAGGCCGAGGGCGAGGGCCGGCTCGGCGTCGCCCAGTCGATCCGGGGCCGGCTGCGCGACATCGGCGGCACCGCCGAGCTGATCTCGGTTCCCGGTCAGGGCACCGAGGTCGAACTGCGCGTACCGAAGAAGTAGTCCAGGAAGCGCCCGCGAGGGCCACGGGGGAAGGCAGGACAGGAACGATGAGTGAATCGAACGGATCCATCAGGGTCATGGTGGTCGACGACCACCCGATGTGGCGCGACGCCGTCGCCCGCGACCTGGGCGCGGCCGGCTTCGAGGTCGTCGCCACGGCCGGTGACGGCGAGCAGGCGGTGCGCCGCGCGCAGGCCGTGGGCCCCGACGTCCTCGTCCTCGACCTGAACCTGCCGGCCAAGCCGGGCGTCCAGGTGTGCAAGGAACTCGTCGGCGCCGACCCCCGCCTGCGCGTCCTCGTGCTGTCCGCGAGCGGTGAGCACGCCGACGTACTGGAAGCGGTGAAGTCCGGCGCCACCGGCTATCTGCTCAAGTCCGCCTCCACGGACGAGCTGATCGACGCGGTGGGGCGCACCGCCGTCGGCGACCCCGTGTTCACGCCGGGCCTCGCCGGCCTCGTCCTCGGCGAGTACCGGAGGCTCGCCTCCGACCCGTCCCCGGCCGGTGGCGCCGACGAGCCGGGCGCCGCGCCGCAGCTCACCGACCGGGAGACCGAGGTGCTGCGCCTCGTCGCGAAGGGCCTGAGCTACAAGCAGATCGCCGAGCGTCTGGTCATCTCGCACCGCACGGTCCAGAACCACGTGCAGAACACCCTCGGCAAACTCCAGCTGCACAACCGCGTGGAGCTCGTCCGGTACGCGATCGAGCGGGGTCTGGACGACGACTGACCCCGCGCGGGAGAGTGGCCCCAACCACTCGCCGTGACAAGGGAGTTACGCCATGAGGGTCGGAGTTTTGACCGGAGGCGGTGACTGCCCCGGACTGAACGCTGTCATCCGGGGCATCGTGCGCAAGGGCGTTCAGGAGTACGACTACGACTTCGTAGGGTTCCGCGACGGCTGGCGCGGGCCCCTGGAGAACGACACCGTCCCTCTCGACATCCCCGCGGTGCGCGGCATCCTGCCCCGCGGCGGCACCGTCCTCGGTTCCTCGCGGACCAACCCGCTCCAGGCGGAGAACGGGATCCGCCGCGTCAAGGAGAACCTCGCCAAGCAGGAGGTCGAGGCCCTCATTGTGATCGGCGGCGAGGACACCCTCGGCGTCGCGGCCCGGCTCTCGGACGAGTACGGCATCAAGACAGTCGGCGTACCGAAGACGATCGACAACGACCTCTACGCCACGGACTACACCTTCGGATTCAACACGGCCGTCGGCATCGCCACCGAGGCCATCGACCGGCTGCACACCACCGCCGAGTCCCATATGCGGGTCCTCGTCGTCGAGGTCATGGGCCGGCACGCGGGTTGGATCGCGCTGCACTCGGGCCTGGCGGGCGGGGCCAACGTCATCCTCATCCCCGAGCAGCGCTTCGACGTCGAGCAGGTCTGCGCCTGGGTCACCTCCCGCTTCCGGTCCTCGTACGCCCCGATCGTGGTGGTCGCCGAGGGGGCGATGCCGCGCGACGGCGACGTGGTGCTGAAGGACGAGTCGCTGGACTCCTTCGGGCACGTGCGCCTCTCCGGCGTGGGGGAGTGGCTCGCGAAGGAGATCGAGAAGCGTACGGGCAAGGAGGCGCGGACCACGGTCCTCGGGCATGTGCAGCGGGGCGGTACGCCGTCCGCCTTCGACCGGTGGCTGGCCACCCGGTTCGGGCTGCACGCGATCGACGCGGTGCGGGACGGGGACTTCGGGAAGATGGTGGCGCTGCGGGGGACGGACATCGTGCGCGTCCCGATCGCCGACGCCACGTCCCGCCTGAAAACGGTGGACCCGGCCTTGTACGAAGAGGTGGGCGTCTTCTTCGGCTGACGCCTCGTGGCTCCGCCCCGGACCCCGCGCCTCAATCGCCGGCGGGGCTTGATTTTGCCGCAGGGGCTTGATTTATCAAGCCCCTGCGGCGATTGAGCAGGCCCGTCCGGCAGGACTTTCGGGAAGGGGTGGGGTGGGGGATTGATCGCCGCACGGGCTCGGTCCACCTAGACTCGCCCCCATGGAGATTCTCGCATTCGGGGTTCAATCGGACGAAAGGCCGCTCATCGAGAAGGCCTTCGAAGGACACCACGACGTCCGCTGCCTCGACGTCTTCCTCAACGAGGACACCGCTCCCATCGCGGCCGGCTACGAGGCCGTCTCCACCAGCGTCAACGCCACCCTCAACCACCACGTGCTCCAGACCCTCGCGGCCGGCGGCACGCAACTGATCGCCCAGCGCTCCACCGGGTTCAACAACATCGACCTCCAGGTCGCCGAGCGGCTCGGCCTGACCGTGGCCCGCGTCTCGTACTACTCGCCGTACTCGGTCGCCGAGTTCGCCTGGACCCTCGCGATGGCCGTCAACCGCCGCATCGTCCGCGCCAGCACCCGCACCCGCGACTTCGACTTCCGCCTCGACGGGCTGATGGGCCGCGATCTGCGGGGCCGCACCGTCGGCGTGCTCGGCACCGGCAAGATCGGTGAGGCTTTCACCCGGATCGCGCACGGCTTCGGCATGAACCTGCTGGGCTGGGACGTCGCCGAGAACCCGAACTGCACGGCCCTCGGCATGAAGTACGTCGACAAGGACCAGCTGTTCGCGGAGGCGGACGTCATCAGCCTGCACGTGCCGCTGCTGCCCGCCACCGAGCACATCGTCGACGCCGCCGCGCTGCGCGCCATGAAGGACGACGCGATCCTGATCAACTCCAGCCGCGGCGGCCTCATCGACACCAAGGCGCTCGTCACCGAGCTGCGCGAGGGCCGCTTCGCCGGCGTCGGCCTCGACGTGTACGAGGCGGAGGCGGGCCTGTTCTTCCTCGACAAGTCCCTCGACGTCGTCGAGGACGACACCCTGGCCCGCCTGGTCACGTTCCCGAACGTCCTCGTCACGTCCCACCAGGCGTACTACACCGTGGACGCGGTCGGACAGATCATCGAGACCACGGTGCAGAACGTCCTGGACTATCAGGCGGGCCGCCGCTCCGAGAACGTGCTGGTGCCGGCTGCCAGCTGAGCCATCAGTTCGCCCACGATCCCGGCGCCGCGCAGCGACAGCACCGACTCCGGGTGGAACTGGACCGCGGCGAACGAAGGCCCCCGCAGCGCGTGCACCTCGCCCGTCACCCGGTCCCTGCTGATCTCCACGCCGTGCGCCGCCAGTTCGGTCGCCGCGCCGTCGTCGCAGGACGCCACGAAGCTGTTGTAGAACCCGACCTTCTCGGTCCGCCCGAACACCTCGACGTCGGTCTGCGCGCCCTGGTACGGCACCTCCTTGCGGACGATCTCCAGGCCCAGCTCCGCCGCGATCAGCTCGTGGCCCAGGCAGACGCCGAGCACGCCGTGCTCGTGGCCGCGGATCACGTCGGCGGTCAGAGCGCGCAGGAAGCGCATCTTCGGGTCGGTGACGTCCGAGGGGTCACCGGGGCCCGGGCCGAGGACGACCGGGCCCTCGTGCGCGAGCACCGCCTCCCGCAGCCCCTCCTCGTCGTAGCGCCGCACCGTCACGTCGAGCCCCGTCGAGCGCAGCACGTGCGCGAGCATCGCGGTGAACGTGTCCTCGCCGTCGACGACGAGCGCGTGACCGGAGAGGTCGCTCTCGCGCTTCTGCATCCGCAGCCAGAACGGCGCCAGGGACGCCCGCCGCCCGTCGAGCGCGGCCCGCACCCGCGGGTCGTCGGCGAGCGGCGCCCGCGCGCCCTCCCCGCGCGGGCGCGCCGGACGCACGCCGAGCGCGGCGAGCACACCGGCGGCCTTGGCGTGCGTCTCCGCGACCTCGCTCGCCGGGTCGGAGCCGCGCACGAGCGTCGCGCCGACCGGGACGCGGAGCCGCCCGGAGGCGTCGATGTCGGCGGTGCGGATCAGGATGGGGGAGTCGAGCGTCTGCGCCCCGCCCGCGTCGCGGCCGACGAGCGCGAGCGCGCCCGCGTAGTAGCCGCGGCCGCCGACCTCATACCGCTCGATGACCCGGCACGCGTTCTGCACGGGCGAGCCGGTGACGGTCGCCGCGAACATCGTCTCCTTGAGGACGTCCCGCACGTCGAGCGTCGACTTGCCGCGCAGCTCGTACTCGGTGTGCGCGAGGTGCGCCATCTCCTTGAGCCGCGGACCGACGACGACACCGCCCATGTCGCCGACGGTGCACATCATCTTGAGCTCCTCGTCGACGACCATCGACAGCTCCTCGATCTCCTTGCCGTCGGCGAGGAAGTCCAGCAGGTGCTCGGGCGTCGGGCCCTCGGCCGGGTAGCGGTACGTGCCGCTGATCGGGTTCATGACGACGGTGCCGCCGGACATCCGCACATGCACCTCGGGGCTCGCGCCCACCAGCGTGCGCTCCCCGGTGTGCACGACGAACGTCCAGTACGCGCCCCGCTCCCCGTCGAGCAGCCGCCGGAACAACGCCAGGGCGTCGGCCCGCGAGAATCCCGCGATCTCACCCTCGTACGTACGGCGGATCACGAAGTTGGCGCCCTCGCCCCGGCCGATCTCCTCGCGCAGCACCCGGCCGACGATGTCCGCGTAACGGTCGTCGTCGACGTCGAAGCCGCCGTCACGGACCCGGACGTCGTGGCGCGGAAGCTGTTCCAGGGCCTCGGCGAGCGGGATCTCGTACGACTCCTCGGGGGTGAGGACCGTGAGCGGGGTGCCGTCGTCGCGGACGTCGAAGCCGCGTTCGCGGATCTGCCGGAAGGGGACGAGCGCGAGCCCTTCGGGGATGTCGGCCAGGCGTTCGTACGCGCCGACCTGGCCGACAAGCACCTCGACCGTGTCGTGCTCGCGGCCGGGGGTGCGGCGGCGCAGCAGGGCGAAGGGGCGGTCGTCGGCGAGCAGTGCGTCCAGCATGAGGAGTGTTCCTTCCAGTGACTTCGTGAGTCGTCGACTTGGGGAGTCGTCAGGGAGGAACAGCCTCTGAAAACACTGAAGGCCGCCCCTCGGGCGGCCTTCGCGGTTTCAGGTACGCGCAGTCAGTGGGCCGCCGGATGTGCGGTCCACCACCAGGTGCGGTGCAGTTGCTGCGCGAACATGAGCGTCACCGTACCCGATGCCCGGGCGGTACGGCTCAGACGTGTCGCGTCCGTCTCAAAAGATGAGCGGGGGAATGGACCGGCGACCCGACCCCGTAGTGTTTACGAGGTGACCGTGAACGCTAAGACCAGCGCCAGCGCTGGCAACACCTGGCGAGACCTGCCCGCGGCGCAGCAGCCCGAGTACCCCGATGCCGAGGCTCTGCGCGATGTGATCGCGGACCTCGAGTCGTATCCGCCGCTCGTCTTCGCCGGCGAGTGCGACCAGCTGCGCGACCGTATGGCCGCCGTCGCCAAGGGAGAGGCGTTCCTGCTCCAGGGCGGCGACTGCGCCGAGGCCTTCGACGCCGTTTCCGCGGACCATATCCGCGCGAAGCTGAAGACGCTGCTCCAGATGAGCGCCGTCCTCACGTACGCGGCCTCCGTGCCGGTCGTGAAGATCGGCCGCATCGCGGGCCAGTACTCCAAGCCGCGCTCCAAGAACACCGAGACCCGCGACGGCGTGACCCTGCCGACCTACCGCGGCGACTCCGTCAACGGCTTCGAGTTCACCGAGGCCGCGCGCGTCCCGGACCCCGAGCGCCTGAAGCAGATGTACAACGCCTCTGCCTCCACGCTCAACCTGGTGCGTGCCTTCACCACCGGTGGCTACGCCGACCTGCGCCAGGTGCACGCCTGGAACCAGGACTTCGTGAAGGCGTCCGCCTCCGGGCAGCGCTACGAGCAGCTGGCCCGCGAGATCGACAACGCGCTGAACTTCATGAAGGCCTGCGGCACCGACCCGGCCGAGTTCAAGGCCGTCGAGTTCTACGCCTCCCACGAGGCGCTGCTCCTCGACTACGAGTCGGCGCTGACCCGCGTGGACTCGCGTACGGGCAACCTGTACGACGTCTCGGCCCACATGGTCTGGATCGGCGAGCGCACGCGTCAGCTCGACCACGCGCACGTCGAGTTCGCCTCGAAGATCCGCAACCCGATCGGGATCAAGCTCGGCCCGACGACGACGGCCGAGGACGCGCTGCAGTACATCGAGCGCCTCGACCCCGACCGCGAGCCCGGCCGGCTGACCTTCATCGTCCGCATGGGCGCCGACAAGGTCCGCGACAAGCTGCCCGAGCTGGTGGAGAAGGTCACGGCGTCCGGTGCGCAGGTCGCCTGGATCACCGACCCGATGCACGGCAACACGTACGAGGCGGCCTCCGGTCACAAGACCCGGCGCTTCGACGACGTGCTCGACGAGGTCAAGGGCTTCTTCGAGGTCCACAAGGCGCTCGGCACGCACCCGGGCGGCATCCACGTCGAGCTCACCGGTGACGATGTCACCGAGTGCGTGGGCGGCGGCGACGAGATCTTCGTCGACGATCTGCACCAGCGCTACGAGACGGCCTGCGACCCGCGCCTGAACCGCAGCCAGTCGCTCGACCTGGCGTTCCTGGTGGCGGAGATGTACCGCGACCAGTGAGCCCGGTTCACTGTAGGTAACGCCGTGGGGCGCGGATCACAAGGATCCGCGCCCCACGGCACTTTTGTGCTTCTGGTCGGCCGGGTAAGGTTAGGTTAGCCTCACCGACCAATCGGGACGGCGTTTGCTATGAGTCCCGACGACAGTCCGACCGGGAGGTGAACCGCGTGTTCGTCTGCAACTGCTTCGGTGTCACCGAGGCGCAGGTCAAGAAGCACGCGGAGGACGGTGCCTGCACTCCCCGCCAGATAGCGTCGGCCTGCAAGGCCGGCACCGACTGCGGCTCCTGCGTCCGCCGGATCCAGGCACTGCTCGGCCGCAGCGCGTGCCCCCGCCGGGACCTCGTGGAACAGGGCGAGACGGCCGCGGCGCTCGAACCGTCGACGGAGTTGCCGAAGGCGGCCTAGCTCTCGGGCTACTAGCTCTCCGGCTGCTCGATGAGCTGCGCGATGTAGAGCGCCTCACCCAGCTTCTCCACCAGTTCAAGCTGCGTGTCCAGGTAGTCGATGTGGTGCTCCTCGTCCTCGAGGATCGACTCAAAAAGGTTCGCGGACGTGATGTCGCCCTTGCCGCGCATCACCTCGATGCCCCGCTTGAGGCGGTCGATCGCCTCGACCTCGATCTGCCGGTCCGCATGGAACATCTCGGTGACCGTCTGGCCGACCCGGACGTGGAAGAGCCGCTGATAGTTCGGCAGGCCGTCCAGGAACAGGATCCGGTCGGTCAGCAGCTCCGCGTGCTTCATCTCGTCGAACGACTCGGAGCGTGTGTACTTCGCGAGCTTCGTCCAGCCGAAGTTGTCCTGCATCTTCGCGTGCAGAAAGTACTGATTGATGGCCGTGAGCTCGGCCGTCAGCTGTTCGTTGAGAAACTCGATGACCTCGGGGTCGCCCTGCATCGCAGAGGCTCCTTCCAAGCGGTTACTGGGCAGGTTTCGCGCATCCTTGCACCGGCACAGGAGTGCGTCCAGTAAGTGCATGCTTAGTAGGAGTTGCCCGAATCGACGTTCGTGGCAGGTCCGGGCGGGGTGGGCGTGGTCACGTCCACTGCTCAAGGTCTGTCAGGATGGAGGGCATGGGTCATCCGGTGGGTCGCGAGTCTGGGGGAGCAGTGCAGCCGGAGCTTCCACCGGGGCAGCGTCTGCAGCGCGGCTGGCCCGTCACGCACTACGGCCCGGTGCCCAAGTTCCGCCCCGAGCGCTGGGAGTTCAGGGTCTTCGGGGCGACCGCCGACGGCGACAAGCACTGCTGGAACCACGAGGAGTTCGCGGCGCTGCCGTACGGGACCGTGGTCGGTGACCTGCACTGCGTCACGAAGTTCAGCATGCTCGCCGCCGAATGGGGCGGCGTCCGCGCCTCCACGATCCTGGAACTCGCCCCTCCCGGGCCCGATGTCACCCATGTGATGGTGTGGGCCGAGTACGGATTCTCGTCCAATCTGCGGCTGTCCGACTTCGCCTCCGAGCGGGCCATCTTCGCCACGCACAAGGACGGCGAACTGCTCACCGCGGAGCACGGTTTCCCGCTGCGTCTCGTGGTGCCCCATCTGTACGCCTGGAAGGGCCCGAAGTGGGTGCGCGGCGTCGAGTACATGACGGCGGACCGGCGCGGTTTCTGGGAGGAGCGCGGGTACCACAACGTGGGCGACCCGTGGCGCGAGCAGCGGTACTCGTACCAGGAGGGGCCCGGCGAAGGGCCCGAGTTCTAGGGGTTCCGGAGCCTTCTGTACTCCTCAGTGGTGGTACTTGTGGACCACCGCGTGGCCCTTGCCGCGGCCGATCATCCAGCGGTTGACCGGGGTCGTGACGACGAAGGCGATCGCCAGTGACACCGCGAGCGCGCCCCAGAAGAGGGCGTCGTCGAGGTGGGCGTCCATCGCGTTCGGCCACAGCGCGATGACGCCGTTGTCGATCAGTTCCATGACCGCGATGGAGAGGGTGTCCGCGGCGAGCGCGACCCGGAACGCCGTCTTGAAGTCGACGCCCGCGCGCAGGACGCCGCGCAAGGTGAGCGAGTAGCCGAAGACGAAGGCGAGCGCGATCGCCAGGATCATCGTCGGTACGTTGCCCCAGCCGAGCGCGGTGCCGATCACCATGCCGAGGACCTCGCCGATGGCGCAGCCGGTGAGGCAGTGCAGGGTGGCCTGCGCGGCCATGGACCAGTTGACCCTGCCGCTGGTGCCGGGTGCGCCATGGTGTTCGTGTTCGTGTTCGTGTCCGGTGTGCGTCTCGTGCCGCATGGTTCCCCCAGTGATCGTGGTGGGTGCTGCCACTGAGGGAACCGTATACCCCCATGGGGTATTCCGTCCGAGGGTTCTCAGCTCCGAAGTTCCTTGAGGCGCGCGACGTCGGCCGCGTGGCCCTCCTTGCCGCCGGGCGTCTCGATGACCAGGGGAACGTTCTCGGTCGCGGGGTGGGTGAGCAGCTCGCGGAACGGCTCCTCGCCGATGTGACCGGAGCCGATGTTCTCGTGCCGGTCCTTGTGGGCGCCCACGACGTCCTTGGAGTCGTTGGCGTGGATCAGCTTGAGGCGGCCCTCGCCGACCGTGTCCACGAGGAGGTCGAGGGTCTGCTTCATGCCGGCCGGGCCCGTGAGGTCGTGGCCCGCCGCGAAGATGTGGCAGGTGTCGAGGCAGACGCCCAGCTTGGGGTGGCGGTCGAGGACGTCGAAGTACGGGCCGAAGTCCCAGGTGCGCGAGCACAGCGAGGCGCCCTGGCCCGCGGTCGACTCCAGGAGCAGGAACGGGTCGTCGTCGTGGGTCAGCTCGTCGAGCAGCGGCAGCATCCGCTCGCGAACCTGCGCGAGGGCGACCTCGCGCTCCCGGCCACCGGTCGCGGAGCCGGTGTGCACGACGACGCCGAGGGCGCCGATCGCGCGGGCTCGGCGCAGCGAGTGCCGCAGGGAGTCCACGGACCTGTCGACGGTCGCCTCGGTGTGCGAGCCGAAGTTGATCAGGTAGGGCGCGTGGACGTACGCCGGGATGTTCTCGGCGGCGCACTGGGTGCGGAAGTCCTCGTCCTGCTGAGGGTTTCCGGGCGGGGTGGCCCAGCCGCGGGGGTTGGCCACGAAGACCTGGACGGTTTCGGCCTTGAGGTCACGAGCGTAGGAGAGCCCTGTCTTCGCGAGGCCACCGGCCACGGGAACGTGACCGCCAATGGGATTACGGATGCTGCTGTTCACTCGGCCAAGGGTGCCATGGGCAACCAATCCCCTGCGGCGATTGAGCAGACGGCCCACCGTGCCCGACGCCTCGGGGCTCCGCCCCGGCCCCCGCGCCTCAAACGCCGGCGGGGCTTGATCTATCAAGCCCCTGCGGCGATTGAGTAGCGGGGGCCGGGACAGAGCCCCGAGAGCCCAGCCCCGGTGCCGGTGCACACGCCCGGCCGACTACCGGATGGTGATCGTCACGGTCGACCCCTTGGGCGCTTCGTCGCCGCCCTCCACCGACTGGCTCCTCACGGTGTCGCCGAACAGCCCGAGCAGCCCCCGGTCCTCCTCCACCTCGAAACCCGCCGCACTGAGCCGCGACTTCGCGTCGTCGACCTTCTGCCCCGTGACATCGGGGACCTCGACCATGACGGGCCCCTTGGAGATCGTCAGGGTCACCGTGTCGCCCTTGGCGAGCTGCTTGCCCTCGGCGGGGGACTGCTTGGCGATGTCGCCCTTGTCCTCCTCGGAGTGGACCCGCTTCGTGGAGATCTCGGCCTTCAGGCCCTCGTCCTCGAGATCGGCGATGGCATCCTGCTCGGACTCGCCCGTGACATCGGGGACGTCGACGGGGGAGCCCTTGGAGACGACCAGGGCGACGGCGGAACCGGCCCTGCGGGTCTCGCCCGCTCCGGGATCCGTGCGGATCACCGAGCCCTTGGCGATCTGGTCGCTGAACTCCCTGGTGGTCATGCCCGGTTCGAGGTCCCGCTTCTTGAGGTCGCTCTTCGCCGTGTCCAGAGGGGTGTCGCTGAGGTCGGGGACCTTCACGGTCTTCGACCCCCTGGACACCGTCAGGTCCACCGTGCCGCCGCCGCGGATTCGGTCGCCGGATCCCGGGTCGCTGTCCATGACGGTGCCGCGCTTGTACGTGTCGCTGTACGCGCGCGTGACCGTGCCCCGCTCCAGGCCCGCGTCGGCAAGCCGCTTCTCGGCCTGCCCCTGCGTCTGGTTGAGGACGGACGGGACCTGCGTGAACTGGCCGGAGTTGATGTACCAGACGCCGGTGCCGACACCGAGGACCAGCAGGATCGCCGCGAGGATCGCGATGGTGCGGCGCTGCGGGCCGCGACCACGACCGCGACCGCCGCCGTGAGCCGGCCCGGGGACCGTGGGCGGCGGAGCCGGCGGCATCTCCAGGCGGCTCGTCCGGTTGAGCCGCGCCTGGTCCTCGGAGTCCGTGGGCAGCGGCAGCTGTACGGGTGTGCCCACCGCGCGCGGGATCACGCTCGTACGGTCGTCGGCCCCCACGTACTCCGTATCGCGCGCCTGCGGCGGCACCGCGTCCAACTGGGCGTCCGTGAGCGCCGACCGGGCGCCCCTGGCCTGCGCGAGGAGGGCCACCGCGTCGTGCGGGCGCACCTCGGGGGTGCGGGCCGTCGCCGACGCGACCAGTTCGTCGAGCTCGTAGGGGAGGCCGGGGACCGCGGCCGAGGGCGGGGGCACGTCCTCGTGGAGGTGCTTGTAGAGGATCTGGGCGGGGGACTCGCCCGCGTGCGGCTTGCCTCCCGTGAGCATCTCGTAGAACACGACACCGCACGCGTAGACGTCCACGCTCGCCGTCGCCGTGCCGTTCTCGATCTGCTCGGGCGCCAGGTACGAGACCGTGCCGAGGACCGCGCCGGTGGTGTTCGTGACCGTGTCCACGGCCCGTACGAGACCGAAGTCCGCCACCTTCACCCGGCCGTCGTCCCCAATCAGGACGTTCTCCGGCTTCATGTCGCGGTGCACGAAGCCCGCCCGGTGGGCCGCTCCCAGCGCGGCGAGGACCGGCTCCAGGATGTCGAGGGCGGCGCGGGGCCGCAGCGCGCCCCGGTCGCGCAGCACGTCGCGCAGGGTGCAGCCGGCCACGTACTCCATCGCCAGATACACGTACGCGCCGTCGGTGCCCTGGTCGAAGACCCCCACGACGTTCGGGTGCGAGAGGCGGGCCACCGACTTGGCCTCGCGGATGAAGCGGTCCACGAACGAGGCGTCGGCGGCCAGCGAGGGGTGCATCACCTTGAGCGCGAGCACGCGGTCGAGGCGGGTGTCCACGGCCCGGTAGACCGTGGCCATCCCGCCGACCGCGATGCGTGCGTCGACGCGGTACCGGCCGTCGAGCACGTGCCCGAGCAACGGGTCCTGAAGGGTCGTGTCCACGCAGGCGAGTCTACGAGGAGCGACCGACACCCAGCTTCCGTGCCGCAGGACCGGGCCAGTACTGCAGCACAGCTGTGACCACCCTCAAGCCCGCGGGGTCCTTTTAAGCCCCGCCGGCGATTGAGGCGCGGGGTCCGGGGCAGAGCCCCGCGACCGCCACCCCGGTGCGGCTTACCGGAACGCCGGCCGCTCCGGATCAAGCCGCGCCCGCCCCTCCGCAGACGAGGACGCCTCCGCGAAGTGACGCTTAGGGATGCGCCCGGCCCGGTATGCGAAGCGTCCCGCCTCCACCGCGTGCCGCATCCCGTCGGCCATGAGGACCGGCTCCTGCGCGCGGGTCACCGCGGAGGCGAGCATCACACCCGCGCAGCCCAGCTCCATGGCGAGCGTCACATCGGACGCCGTGCCCGCCCCCGCGTCCAGGATCACCGGCACGCGCGCGTGCTCGGTGATCAGCTGGAAGTTGTGCGGGTTGCGGATACCGAGCCCCGAACCGATGGGGGAGCCGAGCGGCATGATCGCCGCGCAGCCGACGTCCTCCAGCTTGCGGGCCAGGACCGGGTCGTCGTTCGTGTAGGGAAGGACCGTGAAGCCGTCGTCCACCAGGGCCTCCGCCGCGTCGAGCAGCTCGATCGGGTCTGGCAGCAGGGTGCGCTCGTCGGCGATGACCTCGAGCTTCACCAGGTCCGTGTCGAGCGCCTCGCGCGCGAGGCGGGCCGTCAGGATCGCCTCTCCCGCGGTGTAGCAGCCGGCCGTGTTCGGCAGCACCCGGATGTTCAGCTTCTCCAGGACGGAGAGCACCGAGCCGTGCACGCTCGCGTCCACGCGGCGCATCGCCACGGTGGTGAGTTCGGTTCCGGAGGCCACCAGGGCGCGCTCCAGGACGTCGAGGCTGGGTGCCCCGCCCGTGCCCATGATCAGGCGCGAGGAGTACGTGTCGCCCCCGAGGTCGAAAGTGTCGTCGGCCATGGACGGTTCAGCCTCCTTGTACGGCCGTGAGGACCTCGACGCGGTCTCCTTCGGAGAGCGCCGTGGCGGGCCATTGGGTGCGGGGGACGACGGTTTCGTTGAGGGCGGCGGCGACGCCCTTGGGTGCGGTGGTGAGCGTGGTGACCAGGAGGGCGAGCGTGGTGCCCGCGGTCACCGTGCGCGGCTCGCCGTTGACGTGGACGTTCATACGGGCTGCTCCACGAGGGCTGTGCCGAAGCGTTTCGGCGTGAACGGGCGGGCCTCTTCCGGAAGTTCACCGGTGGTCAGGGCGTGCGCCATGGCGTCGCCGGTGATCGGCGTCAGGAGCACGCCGTTGCGGTAGTGGCCGGTCGCCAGGAGGAGGCCGGGCAGGGTGGTCGGGCCGAGGAGCGGGGCGTTGTCGGGGGAGCCGGGGCGCAGGCCCGCGCGGGTCTCGGTGAGCGGGAGTTCGGTGATGCCGGGGACGAGTTCGTGGGCGTCCCGCAGGAGTTCGTAGACGCCTCCCGCGGTGACCGTGGTGTCCCAGCCGAGTTCCTCGCTGGTCGCGCCCACCACGAGTTCGCCGTTGACGCGCGGCACCAGGTAGAGGTTGCCGCCGCGGACGACCGCCCGGACCGTGCGGCTGAGGAAGGGCACGTACCGCTTCGGCACCGTCAGGCGCAGCACCTGGCCCTTGACGGGGCGCACCGGCGGCAGTACCGCGTCGGGCACCCCCGCGAGCTGTCCGCCGCGGCTGCCCGCCGCCAGCACCACCTGGCCGGCGGCGAGTTCGGTGCCGTCGGCGAGGACCGCGCCGCGCGCCCGGTCGCGGACGACACAGAGCCTTTCGGCCCACGATCTGTGGAAGGTCACGCCGGAGCGCTCGCAGGCCGTCACGAGGGCGCTCGCGAGCCTTCTCGGGTCGATCTGGTGGTCGCCGTCGACGCGCAGTCCGCCGCGTACGCCCGGCGCGAGCATTGGTTCGAGGCGGCGGCAGTCGCGGCCCGAGAGCCACTCGGACTCGAGCCCCGACTTCGTTTGCAGCGCGTGCAGTTCGCGAAGGTGGGCGCGGTCGTCGGCGTCGAGCGCGACCGCGAGCGTGCCGCACGCGCGGTAGCCGAGGTCCTGCCCGGTGGCCTCGGACAGCTCGGCCGCGAAGTCCGGGTAGCGGCGCGCCGAGGCGAGGTTCAGGCCGAGCAACGTCTGCTCGCCGTGGTGGAGTTCGGTGACCGCGGCCAGCATTCCGGCCGCCACCTGGGCGGCCCCGCCGCCGGGTTCGGGGTCCGCGACCGCCACGGTCAGGCCGCGCTGCGCGGCCCGCCATGCGGTGACCAGACCGATGATGCCGCCACCGACGACGAGGACGTCGTGGGTGTGCGGGGGGACGGGATGCGTTGAAGGCATGGACGACATGGGTGACATGGGCGTCAAGCCCCTCCCTTCGCCGGTATGACCCGGATCAGGTTCGTACGGTCGAAGGCCGCTCCAGCCTCCCTCTCAGCCCGCTGCGTACGGGCTCCCGCGAGTGCTCTACGTTGGCCACCCTAGCCGTTCACCGCGACCCCCAGTAAGGGAGCCTCGAACCAGTGCCCCGATCTCTCGACGGTCTCGTGATGTCCCCCGTTGCCGACCAGGCTCCCGGTCAGGTGGGCACGCGCACCCGCTTCACGTACCGGGAGAGTGACGGCCGCATTTCGGCCGACTACGTAGGCGGCGATGTCGTCCAGGGGAACCTTGTGGGCACGCGCTCCGGGGACGAGATCGACTTCCGCTACGTCCAGCTGAAGACCGACGGGACCACCTCCTCGGGACACTGCGTCTCGACCGTGTCCGAGCTCCCGGACGGCCGGGTGCGCCTCGACGAGACCTGGGAGTGGGAGTCGCAGGAGGGTCGCGGCACCAGCGTGGTCGAGGAGCTCGCGCGCTAAACCGGCGGCATGTGTGGAGGACGTCACGGTGTCGGAGTGGTCCGCATCGCTGACTGCCGAATGATCAGGTGCCTAAGGTTGCTTCCGTGAGCGAGCAGCGGAGCGGGAGCGGAGCGCCTTCGGGGCAGCGGAACGTCGTCATCGTGGGCGCGGGCATGGCCGGTGTGCAGACCGCGGTCGCGCTGCGCGAACACGGCTTCACCGGCGCGATCACGCTGCTCGGTGCCGAACCCCACCAGCCGTACGACCGGCCTCCGCTGTCCAAGGCGGTGCTGCTCGGCAAGGCCGAGGGCTCGGCCTTCGACGTGGACTTCGAGGCGCTCGGCGTCTCCCTCGAGCTGGGCCGCGAGGTGACCGGGCTGCGCCCCGGCGACCACGAGCTCGACACCGCCGAAGGCCCGGTCCCGTACGACGTGCTGGTCGTCGCGACCGGCGCCGAACCCGTCCAGCTGCCGGGCGCGCGATCCGCCCCCGGAGTGCACCTGCTGCGCACGCTCGACGACGCCGAGCGGCTCCGGCCCGTCCTCGCTGAGCAGCACGACGTGGTGGTCGTGGGCGCCGGCTGGATCGGTGCCGAGTTCGCCACCGCGGCCCGCGAGGCGGGCTGCCGGGTCACGGTGGTGGAGGCCGCCGAGCGGCCGCTGGCCGGGGCGCTGCCCGCCGAGATCGCCGCGCCCATGGCGACCTGGTACGCCGATGCGGGAGCCCGCCTGCGTACCAACGCGCGCGTGGAGCGCATCGAGCCGGACGCCGTCGTCCTCGACGACGGCACGCGGCTGCCCGCGGGAGCCGTCGTCGTCGGCATCGGCGCCCGCCCCGCCACCCGCTGGCTGGCCGGCTCCGGCATCGAGCTGGGCGCCCACCGCGAGGTCCTCGCGGACGACGGGCTGCGTACATCCGTGCCCGACGTGTACGCGGTGGGGGACTGCTCCTCGTTCCCCTCGGGGCGCTACGGAGAGCGCCTCATGGTCCACCACTGGGACAACGCGCTGCAGGGGCCGCGCACGGTGGCGGCGAACATCGTCGGGCAGACCCCGGCGGTGTACGACCCGGTGCCCTATTTCTGGTCCGAGCAGTTCGGCCGGTTCGTGCAGTACGCCGGGCACCACAAGGGCGCCGATGCGACGGTGTGGCGCGGCGACCCCGCCGGCGCCGCCTGGTCGGTGTGCTGGCTGCGTGACGGCGCCCTCGTGGCGGTCCTCGCCGTCGGCAAGCCGCGTGACCTGGCCCAGGGGCGCAAGCTCATCCAGTCCCGGACCGCGCTCGACCCGGAGCTCCTCGCGGATCCGGCCCGCCCGCTGAAGTCCGCGGTGGCGTGAGTCCGTCTCCTTGAGGGCCCCGCAAAGCGTGCCAGAAGGGGTGAAACGGGAGGATCCGTGGTCCATCCGCACCGGCCCGGCTTCCGAGTGTCAGTCCGGGATGGCACGCTTGTCCTGTGACCGAGATTGACGCAAACATCGATGCTCTCGTCCCCGCCTGGCTCAACCTCCCCGACATCGCGGAAATGCTCGATGTCGAGGTGACGCGTGTGCGGCAGCTGGTCAAGGAAGGCCAGCTGATCGCCGTGCGCCGCGGAGAGAACAGGGCACTGCACGTGCCCGCCGCCTTCATCGACGGCGACAAGATCGTCAAGGGGCTCGTCGGCCTCCTGACAGTCCTGCGGGACGACGGCTTCAGTGACGAAGAGATGCTGGAATGGCTCTTCACCCCCGACCCGAGCCTGCCGGGCACGCCCGCGCAGGCCTTGAGTGAGAATCGCGGCACGGAGGTGAAGCGTCGCGCCCAGGCGCTCGCCGTCTGACCCGACAACCGTCCGGCGTGCGCACCGCGGCTCGTGGTGCGCACGCCACCGATATCGCACGACCCACGGGGGGACTTCATGGCGGACTCCAAGCGCGCACTGCTCGCCGATGCGCGGCTCTACCTGTGCACCGACGCGCGCAGGCGCCAGGGTGATCTGCCGGAGTTCCTCGACGCCGTGCTGGCCGGCGGCGTCGACATCGTGCAGCTGCGCGACAAGGGCATGGAGGCCGGCGAGGAGCTGGAACACCTCCAGGTGTTTGCCGATGCGGCCCGCCGCCACGGCAAGCTGTTCGCGGTGAACGACCGCGCGGACGTCGCCCACGCGACCCGCTCGGACGTGCTGCACCTCGGCCAGGGTGACCTGCCGGTGCCCGCGGCCCGCGCCGTCCTCGGCGATGACGTGCTCATCGGCCGCTCCACGCACGCGCGGGACGAGGCCGCCGCGGCGGCCGTCCAGGAGGGCGTGGACTACTTCTGCACGGGCCCCTGCTGGCCGACTCCGACCAAGCCCGGACGGTACGCCCCCGGCCTGGACCTCGTGCGCTACACAGCGGGTCTGGACACGGACCGCCCCTGGTTCGCGATCGGCGGCATCGACCTGGCGAACCTGGACGAGGTCCTGGAGGCCGGAGCCCGCAGAGCCGTCGTCGTCCGGGCCATCACGGAGGCCGACGATCCGGCCAACGCGGCGGCCGAGTTCGCGAAGCGCCTGCGCGCCGTGTGACCTGCGCGGTCCTGGAAAATCCCGCCGGTGAAGGCCGTCCCGCCGGCCTGTCCGCAAGGTGGACGGGGATTAGGGGCTTTGGATATCGGTCAGTAACCTGCCCGTATGGCCCTAGGTACCGCTTCCACCAGGACTGATCGCGCCCGCCGGGTGAGCGACATGCTCGCGCCCGGCAAAACTGTTTTCTCGTTCGAGTTCTCCGCACCGAAGACCCCGAAGGGCGAGCGCAACCTGTGGAACGCCCTGCGCAGGGTCGAGGCGGTCTCACCCGACTTCGTCTCCGTGACGTACGGCGCGGGCGGCTCCACGCGCGCGGGAACCGTCAAGGAGACGCAGCAGATCGTCGCCGACACGACGCTGACGCCGGTGGCCCACATCACCGCCGTCGAACACTCGGTCGCCGAACTGCGCAACATCATCGGTCAGTACGCCGACGCCGGGATCCGGAACATGCTCGCGGTCCGCGGCGACCCGCCCGGCGACCCCATGGGCGACTGGATCTCGCACCCCGAAGGCCTCACGTACGCGGCCGAACTCGTTGAATTGATCAAGGAGTCCGGGGACTTCTGCGTCGGCGTCGCCGCATTCCCCGCGATGCACCCGCGCTCGGCCGACTGGGACTCCGACGTGCGGCACTTCGTCGACAAGTGCCGCGCGGGCGCCGATTACGCGATCACGCAGATGTTCTTCTACCCGGAGGAGTATCTGCGGCTGCGCGACAAGGTCGCCGCGGCCGGCTGCGAGACGCCGATCATCCCGGAATGCATGCCGGTGACGAGCGTGCGCATGCTCGAACGCCTGCCCAAGTTGAGCAACGCGGACTTCCCTCCCGAGTTGAAAGAGCGAATCCTCACAGCAAAAGACGATCCGGCCGCTGTACGCTCCATTGGCATCGAGTTCGCTACGGAGTTTTGCGCCAAGCTGCTTGACGAGGGAGTGCCGGGTCTGCACTTCATTACGCTCAACAACTCCACGGCAACGTTGGAGATCTACGAGAACCTGGGCCTGCACCACGAGCGGGGCTGATTCCGCCGTACCCACAAGGGCTACGGCCGTACGAGAGGGGCGTACATGGGCTGGGCGGTCCTCTATGTCGCGTTCGGACTGGTGGCACTGTGGCTCCTCGGTGAGGTCCTGCTGCAGTACAAGGCACGGCTGCGCTGGCGGCTCCTCGCCTTCGGCGGCTTCCTCGGAGTCGTGATCGGCGTCCTGATTCCTTCCGTGTACGTCATCGGGGCAGGGGCGATCGCGTTCGCGATCGGGCAGACGTACGTCACGCTGTCGTTCCGCCGCGGGTTCGCCGCGGGCTGGTCGCTCAAGGGCGTTCCGGGTGTTCCCGGCACCGACCGGGGGCGGCGCTCCGAGAAGGAGCTGCACCAGGACCCGACGCTCCAGGTCTCGGACCTGGAGTACGAGCCGGCTCCGCAGGAGTACGCGCCGGTCCCGGAGCCGGCCGCCGAGAGCACGGCGGTGTACGCCACCGAGCCGATGCCCGACGACACCAGCCAGTACGGCGTCTACCAGGACTCGGCGTACGCCCAGGCGGCGCACGGGACGCAGGACGCGGCGTACGCCCAGACCGCCCAGGCGGCGCACGGGATGCAGGACTACGGCTATGACGCCGGGTCCTACGGCTACGACCAGCAGAGCTACGGCTACGACCCGGCTCAGCAGCCGTACGCCGCCCCGTACTCGGACCCGTACATCGGGACGCAGACGTACCCGGCGCAGCCCCAGTACGGCGACCCGTACCCGACCGGGCAGGGCTATGCCGACCCGTACGCGACGGCCGCGGGCTACGGCGGGGAGACGCCTCCCGGCGGTGTCTGGGTGCCGCAGCAGCGGGAGGGCGACGGGCAGCAGCAGAACTACGGCGGTGAACTGCCGCCCGAGCAGCAGTACCCGACGTACCCGCAGCACGACCCGAACGCCGGGTACGACAACACCGGGTACGACAACGGGTACAACGAGCAGCAGTACAGGTACTGAGGCCGGCACCGAACCAGGTACCGAACGCGGAGTCCGGGGCTCACTGCGAGCCCTGGAAGTCCGGGCCCTCCACGATCAGGCCCGCCACCAGCGCGCCGGACATGGTCGCGTGCGGCAGACCGCCGCCCGGGTGGGACCAGCCGCCGACGGTCGTCAGGCCGGGCAGGGCCGTGGTGTTCGACGCGTGCAGCAGCTCGCCGCCCGCCGCCGCGAGCGCGGGGGCGGGCACGGCGCCGCCCTCGGCCCCGGTGGCCTCGGCGATGTCCCGCGGGGTGCGCACCTCGTGCCACAGCAGCCGCTCGCGCAGCGCGGGCACCGCCCGCTCGGCCGCCGCGAGGACCCGCTCCACGTCGGCTTCTTCCACGCGCGCGTGCGCCGGGACGGTCACCGTGAGGGTCACCGCCTCGTGCTCGGCGTCCGGCACCGCCGAAGCGTCACCGGTGCGCAGCACCGCCACCGTCGGTCTCTGCGGCGCCGCGCCGCCCTCGAAGAGCCATGCCAACTCGGCGTCTCTGTCCGCCGCGTGCACCACCGTGCGGTGCGGGGTGTCCTGCGGCCGGGCACCGCGCAGCGCGAGGTGCACGGTCAGCCGGCTCGGCCACGCCGACTCGCGCTGGGCAGGACCCTCGGCGCGCACGGGCCGCCCCGGAAGCAGCCCGCTCAGGACGCCCGGAGCGACACCCGCCACCACGAACTCGGCTTCCTCCACTGTGCCGTCGGCCAACTCCACGCCGGCCGCGCGCCCGTCCTTCTCCACGATCCGGGTGACCGCCGAGCCGAATCTGAACTCGACCTTCCGCTTCAGGCAGCGCGCGTGCACCGCGTCCGCGAGGGCCCGCATTCCGCCGGTCACCGCCCATGTCCCGAACGTCTGCTCCATGTAGGGCAGCACGGCCGCGCTTGCGGGGGCCGTACGGGGATCGAGACCGTACGCCAGCGCGTACTGCTCAAGAAGCGCCACGAGCCGCGGCTCCCCGCCCAGTTCGAGCGCTCCGATCTCGGTGAGCGTCGCCGCCGCGCGGTCCTTGCGCAGGACCCTCTTGTGCACGACCGCGGGGTACGGCTCGCGGTCGGCGAGCACCCGCCAGTTCGGCCACAGCGGCTCTTCGAGCAGCGGGCGCCGCGAGCGGTCCCAGGCCTCCCGCGCGCGGTTCAGATACGCCGACCAGCGCTCGCCCGCGCCCGAACCGACCGCCGCGTCCAACGCCTCGGCGACGCCCGCCCGCCGCGCGTTCGGCAGGTCCGTCGTCGTGCCGTCCGCGAAGACGTGCCGCACGGCGGGCTCGATCTGGGTGAGGCCGACGAGGTCCTCCAGCGACTCCTTGCCGGTCTTGATGAACAAGTCCCGGTGGGCCGCGGGCAGTTGGAGCAGCCCCGGGCCCGTGTCGAACGCGAAGCCGTCGCGCTCGATGCGGCCCAGCGATCCGCCGTACGTCGACGCGCGCTCGAAGACCACCGGTCGGTGGCCCGCGACGGCCAGCCGAGCGGCGGCCGCCATGGCGCCCATCCCCGCGCCGATCACCGCAATTCGTGCCATGTCAGGGACCTTATCCGCCACCACTGACAACGCGGCTGCCAGGTCGTGCCGGTGGTCCGCTGAGTGCGGGCACGGAGTTCTCCTGGGCTTGAGCGCGCACGCCTGAGTATCCGTACCTAGCCGAGGAGATGAGTAGGTACGCGGATGGGGCGCGACCTGCGCAGACGGGAGAGTGGGGAACACGGAGAGGGGCACGGATGCGACACCGCCGACACGGGGCGGCGGAACGGATCGAGTGCCTCTTGCCGCTCCTCTCGCCCGCAAGGGCGGGAGCGAGGACGGGGGACCCTGGGGGAGACCGAACGGGGGTCCAACGGGGGACCAATGGGGGACCCACGGGGGGAAACGGGGGATGCGCCGGTCCGGTGAGGCCTGAGAACGACCACAGGCCCTGCCGGACCGGCGCTTCATTTGTGCCGACCGCCGACCGCCGACCGCCGACCGCCGACCGCCGACCGCCGCCGGGCGCCGCAAGGCGAATGCCCGGCCGCCGTGCCTCAGGCCTTCCCCGTCAGCGGCTGCCCGCCGCCCACCCGTCCCTGGAGCAGCAGCGAGAGCGCGCCGTGCACATCGTCCAGCGAGCGCTCGGGCTGGAACGCCTGCCAGTCCAGGGCGGCCACGAGGACCATGCCCACGAGGGCCGCCGCAGTGAGCGACACATCGATCTCCTCGCTCAGCTCACCGCTCTCCACCGCGGTCCGCAGAACGTCCTCCACCACGGCCACCGTCTCGTTGCGGACCACGGCGAGCGTGGACTGCCAGGCACGGTTGGTGCGCCACAGTTCGGCGACGTAGAGCTGGGTGAAGGCCGGGTACTGGTCGATGAACTCGAGACCCGCACGGGTCATCGCGTCCAGGGCGTCGACCTTGCTGCCGCCGTTCTCGTCCGTCTTCTGTGCCGCCTCCCGGAGGGAGGCGGAGAGGAGCCCGACGCCGTGCCGCAGCAACTCCTCGAAGAGGACCGACTTGCTGGCGAAGTTGTAGTAGACCGTGCCCTTCGCGACCCCGGCCCGCTCGGCGATCTCGTCGACCGTGGTCGCGGAGAAGCCCTGTTCCGCGATGAGTGTGACCGCGGCCTCGTAGAGCTTCTGCCGGGTGGCCTGACGCCGTGTGCTGCTTTCCATGCCCCTGATTCTCACAGGAGCCGATGTGGGCGCGCTCACAGGCTCAGCTCCGGGTGCAGCCGGTCCAGTGTCCACACCTGCTTGCGCCGGGCCGTCCACGCGGTGAGGGCGAGTGCGCCCACCGTGAACGCCGTGAGCACCACGCAGGCCTGCCACACCGGCCCGAGCCCGCCGCCGGAGATCAGTCGCCGCAGGGCCTCCACGACGTAACTCATCGGCAGGAACGGGTGGAGCGCGTTGAAGAAGCCGGGGCTCGTCTGCACGGGGTACGTGCCGCCCGCCGACGTCAGCTGAAGCATCAGGAAGGCGAGCACGAGGATGCGGCCCGCCGCACCGAAGCGCGCGTTCAGCCACTGCACGATCGCCGCGAAGCACGCCGTGACGAGCCCCAGGAAGCCGACCGTGCCCGCCGCGTGCAGCATTTCGAGGCCGAGGGCCCAGTGCAGTACGGACATCAGGGCAGCCACCTGTAGACACCCGAGCGCCGCCACGGGCAGCCAGCCCGCGAACGCCACCCGCCAGGACGAGGCGCCTGCCGCGAGGGCGCGCCGGTTCATCGGCTGGATCAACATGTAGGCGACCATCGCGCCCACCCACAGGGAGAGCGGAATGAAGTACGGGGCGAAGCCTGTCCCGTAGTTGGGCGCCTTGTGCAGCGACTGCGAGGCCAGCTTGACGGGGTCGGACATCACCCCGGTGCGCTGATCGCGGTCCTTCTTGTCGTAGTCGGGGATCTTCTGTACGCCGTCGTGCAGACCGCCCGCGAGCTCGCCCGAGCCGTCGGCCAGCTTGAACATGCCGCCGTCCAGGTCGTTCGCGCCGGTCTCCAACTTGCCGACCCCGGCGTCGAGTTCCGTCGACCCGGTGTGTGCCGTCCCGAGCCCGGTGTGCAGCTTCTCGGCGCCCGCGGCGACCTGGCCGGCCCCGTCGTTGAGCTTGTTGATCTGGGCGACCGCGCTCTCGACGTCCTGGTCGAGGGTCGGGGCGTGCGCGGCCAGGTTCTCGGACTGCTTCTGGAGCATCGCCAGGTGGCTGTCCATCTGGCCGAGGTTCCCGTGCTCGTCCTGGATGAGCGTGTTGAGGTCGTCGGAGATCGTGGCGACGTCGTTCGCCGCCGTCTTCGCTTTCTTCAGGTCCGGGCAGGCCGGGTCGTCGAGCACCGCCTTCTCGCAGCGCCTTTCGTAGACGGCGTCCAGGGCGTCGGACCCCGCGTGCGCGCCCGTACGCGCGGTGGGGGCGATCCTCACCAGGTCGTCCAGGTTGTGCCGGACGCCCTGTGCGGAGTCGGCGACCAGGCGTGCCGTGTCGGCGATCGCCTTCTTGTTGCCCTTCAGGAAGGGACGTACCTGGTCGGCGGCGCCGTTGACCTTGTCGGCGAGCAACTGCGTGCCGTCGGACACCTGTCGGGAGCCCGACTCCAGGTCACCGGCTCCGGTGGTGAGCTTCGTCAGGCCGCTCTCCAGGTCGCCGCTGCCCTTCTTGGCGTCCTGGAGGCCGTCGGCCAGGTCCTTCGAGCCCTTCTTGGCCTTACCGATGCCGCCTTCGAGCTGGTCGGCGCCCTTGGCCGCCTTCTTCGTCGCGTCATGGATGTCCGAGAAGGACACGAAGATCTTGTCGAGGAACGAGCGTGACGCGTTGGTGGACGCCGCGGAGCGCACCTCGGAGAAGACCGTCCGGGAGATCTGCCCGACGATGTAGTTGTTCGCGTCGTTCGTGCGCACCTGGAGGGCGCCGGTCTCCGGCGAGTCGCCCGAACTCGACGCGATGCGCTTGCTGAAGTCCTTCGGCATGGTGAGCGACAGGTAGTACGTGCCGTCCTCCAGGCCCTTCTTCGCCTGCGCGGAGCCGACTTCGTGCCACTGGAAGGTGTCGCTGTCGTACAGGCCTTTGGTGATGTCGTCGCCCGCGCTGATCTTCTGCCCGGCGGCCGACGCACCCTTGTCGTCGTTGACGAGCGCCACGGGAATCTTGTCGAGCTTTCCGTACGGGTCCCAGAAGGACCACAGGTACAGCGCTCCGTAGAGCAGCGGCAGTAGCAGGAGCGCGACGAGTGCGGCGCGCGGCAGCTTCCCCCTGCCGAAGCGCCTGAGTTCAAGCGCGGCGAGCTTCGGCGAGTGCATCGGCCGTCTCCTTCGCGGTGTCGTTCGCGGTGTCGTTCGCGGTGTCGTTCGTGGTGTTCACCGGGGCGGTCGACACGACGACCGCCCCTTCGGGGGCCTCGCTGCACACGGCGACGACCGTCGTGCCCGCGTCGGCCACGGCCCGCAGCTGGGCCCAGATCTCGGCCCGCTCGGCGTCCGCGAGCTTGAGGTCGGTGTCGTCGACGCCGATCAGGCGCGGCCGGGCGACGAGCGCGAGCGCCAGGGACAGGCGCAGCGCTTCGAGGCGCTCCAGGTCGCGCACGGAGGTGCGGGAGCCCTTCGGCAGCGTCTCGGTGTCGAGCCCGGCGGCGGCGAGCGCGGCGTCGATGCGCAGGCTCGCCTCCGCCCTCCGCTCGGCAGGTGTGCGCAGCAGCCCGCGGAGCGTTCCGTCGAACCTCCGCTGCAGCAGCGCCTGTTCCCGCAGGTGCTCGGCCACGGTCAGGGCGGGGTCGAGCTCCGTCACGCCGGGCACGTGCGCGAGCGCGCTCATCCTGCGTACGGCGGTCAGCTGCTTCGGCAACCGCATCCCGCCGACCCGCGCCGTCCCCTCGCTCGGCTTCATCCGCCCGGTCAGCGCGAGCAGCAGGCAGGTGCGCCCGCTGCCGGAGGGGCCCTCGATCGCGACGAGCGAGCCCGCCGCCGCGTCGACGCCGATGCCCCGGAAGGCCCAGCCGCGCGGCCCCTTCAGGCCGAACTCCGTGGCGGCCACCGAGGCTCCGGCCGCCGCCCCGTGCTCGTCCGCGCTCGTCGCCCCGCTTGCCGGGCCGTCCATGGGTCCCCCCTGGGAACTTCTTTGAACTGACTGGTCAGTGCAAAAGTTAGCCCGAACTTCCGATCGAAGCAAAATGCCTGGTCAGGGCCGATTGTCAGTGGCGTACCCCACGATGGGCACATACGGCCACAGTGCCGTCACACAGACGACAGGAGGTTCGTCATGGCTGGACACAAGGCACCCACCACAGCTGCCACCCGCCGCGGCGCCACCGG
Source organism: Streptomyces sp. NPDC002754 (assembly GCF_053592315.1). Lineage (NCBI taxonomy): Bacteria > Bacillati > Actinomycetota > Actinomycetes > Kitasatosporales > Streptomycetaceae > Streptomyces > Streptomyces sp. NPDC002754. Next base: position 375,160 of record NZ_JBSFVM010000004.1, on the reverse strand, counting down.
CCCTGCCCCCTCACCCACCGGACCGGCGAGCGACGTCCACCCGGTCCTCCGCCGGGCCGGCGCCCCGCCCGCCGCCCTCGACCTGCTCGCCCAGGCCCGCGCCGGACTCGACGAGGCGTCCGTGCTCGAGACGGCGAACGAGCGGTACGCCACGGCCCACCTCGCCGCGCTGCGCACCGCCGCCGCCGTGCTCGCGGCCCGCGGCAGGCCCGAGTCCACGCCCAGGCGCCGCGCGAAGATACGCAGCGCGTGGGAAGTGCTCCCCGAGATAGCTCCCGAACTGGCGGAGTGGGGCGCCCTGTTCGCCGCGGGCGCCACCAAGCGGGCCCGCGCGGAGGCGGGCATCCGCGACGCGGCCACGGCCCGCGACGCCGACGACCTGCTGCGCGACGTGGCGATGTTCCTGCGCCTGGTCGAGCGCACGCTCGTGCTGCAGCCGGTGCTGCCCCAGCCCCGGCAGGAGGGGGACGAGCGCACGCGCCGGCGGAAGGTGCAGGACGCCGGGTAGCGCACGGGAGCGCGCGCACGCATGGCGTGGTCGCCGGGCCGCGCCCATTAGGGTGGAGGCGCCCGAACCTGTACTTGCTCCGCCGCCGGTCGGAGCCGCCCCGAGGAGTCACCTGCCGTGTCGGATCACCGCCCTCGAACCACGTCACCGCGCTCCGACTCCTCGCGGCCCCGCGCCTCCCTCCGTACCGCCGTGGTCTGGGACGTCCTCAAGGACGCCCTCGACCGGCGCGCCAAGTCGGCGGGGAGCGAGGTCCTTGACGTCCTCGACACCGGGGGTGGCAGCGGCAACTTCGCGGTGCCGGTCGCCCAGCTGGGCCACCGCGTCACCGTCGTCGACCCGAGCCCGAACGCGCTGTTCGCCCTGGAGCGCAGGGCGGCGGAGGCCGGCGTCGCCGACCGGGTGCGCGGCGTCCAGGGTGATGTCTCGGGCCTCTTCGACGTCGTCGAGCGCGACGGATACGACGCGGTCCTGTGCCACGGCGTCCTCGAGTACGTGGAGGAGCCGGCGGAGGGCGTGCGCAACGCCGTGGGCGCGCTGCGCTCCGGCGGCGTGCTCAGCCTGCTCGCCGCGGGCCTCGGCGGCGCCGTCATCGCGCGGGCCCTCGCGGGGCACTTCAAGGAGGCCCGGCAGGCACTCGACGACCCGGCGGGTCGCTGGGGCGAGGGCGACCCGGTGCCGCGCCGCTTCACGGCCGAGCAGCTCACGGAGCTCCTCGGCGGGGCCGGAGTGGACGTCGGCGCGGTGCACGGTGTGCGGGTCTTCGCGGACCTCGTCCCGGGCGTCCTCGTGGACACGGAGCCGAGCGCGCAGCGGGAGCTGCTGAAGCTCGAGGCGGCCGCCGCCGAGCTGCCCGCCTTCCATGCCGTGGCCACGCAACTGCACGTGCTCGGTGAGAAGCGAGTGGCCGATGAGGCCTGATCGGGCCGTCCGATGGCCGTCGGCCGCCGCTGATCAGCGGCGCAGCGATTGATGGAGTACGCCACAGGCCACCCGATCGGACGCTCGGCGCCGTATGATCTGAGGTGACCGCCCGGCATGACGGGTCGGCCGCTGGGGCATGTCGCTCTGTGAGCCGGGACGCCGTGTCGCGGTGGACAATGGCGAAGTTGGCGTAGAGGGGCGGGTTTCACGGGGGCGATTCCCTGCCTATCCTGAAGGGGACCCCCGGTCGCCCCGGCGACTGCACGATGAGGAGGACTCCGTGCCGCTCTCGGAGCACGAGCAGCGCATGCTCGAGCAGATGGAGCGAGCGCTGTACGCCGAAGATCCCAAGTTCGCGACAGCGCTTGAGGGAAGCGGGCTGCGTACATACACCCGACGTCGGGTCTACCAGGCAGTCGTGGGCTTCCTGGTGGGTATCGCGCTCCTCATGGCAGGAATGGTCGCGCAGCAGATCTGGATCAGCGTGGTGGGGTTCCTCGTCATGCTGGGATGTGCGGTGCTCGCCGTCACCGGCTGGCGCAAGGCCCCCAAACCAGGGGAGCAGCCGGAGGCCGGAGCCGCAGGAGCCGTGCCGGGTGCACCGGCGACCCGACGGCAGGGCAAGCAGAAGCGCTCCATGATGAACCGCATCGAGCAGCGCTGGCAGCGCCGCCGGGACGAGCAGGGCGGCCAGGGCCGCTGAGCGGCGAGCAGGCAGCCGCCGACAGACATGCGTAAAGGGTGACCGCGTCGCGCGGTCACCCTTTACGCGTAGTCGGCCCGTTCCGTCGGCCGGCCCGCTCAGCCTTCCTGGCGATTCGGCCGCGTCGGCCGGGTGAGCCGGGCGCGCACGCTCAGCGTGAACGCCTCCCAGCGCCGCGCCGCCGCCCACACCACCCGGACGGCCGAGCGGGGCGCGAACGTCGCCCGGAGCCGTGTCGACCGGCTCGATTTCGCGTGCAGATCGTCGTGCAGGCGACGTACGTCCTCGCCGAGACCCGACACCGGCCGGGGCCTGGGCGCGTACAGCACCTGCTCCACCGCCGCGGCCACCCGGTGCACGCTGTCGGCCGCGTCCGGATCGAGTTCGCCGATCCGGACGATGCGGGCCGCCGCCGTCCGCGGAGTCTGCGAGTCGTCCGGCCCGATGCCGTGGTCCCACGCCGTGTCCGTGACCTCGCGCCAGGCGGCCAGGGTGCGCCCGGTGGCATCGGCGTCCGTGCGCCCCGCCGAGCCGAGCCGCACCGCCCGGGCCCGCCTGCGCCACAGCATCGGCAGCAGCGGCACCGCGACGACCAGCAGCGCGATCAGCGACACCACGGCGATCGTGCCGACCGGCGGCCCGTCGTCCGGTGATCCGCCGACGACCGCGGGCGCGGCGCCGGCGCAGCCGCCCTCCTTGCGCTCTGCCAGCGAGCAGCTCTGCGACGTCGAGGGCTCCGGGGCCGAGGGCGCGACGGAGGCGGACTCGCTGGGCGCCGCCGGATTGCTGGGGCTGCCCGCGGGGTCGTTCTCGACCGTGTAGTCCGGGGCCGTGCCGCGGTTGGGCGTGGGCTCGAAGCGGGTCCAGCCGACGCCCTCGAAGTACAGCTCGGGCCACGCGTGCGCGTCGCGCAGGCCCACCGAGTACGTCCCTTCGCCCGATGGCACACCCGGCGTGAAGCCGACCGCGACGCGGGCCGGGATGCCCAGCGTGCGGGCCATGGCGGCCATCGAGAAGGAGAAGTGGACGCAGAAGCCCTCCTTCTGGTCCAGGAACCGGGCGATCGCCGCGGAACCGCTGCCGGCCCGCACCTCCGTGTTGTACGTGAAGCCGCCGCTGACCGCGAAGTAGTCCTGCAGCTTCACCGCACGCTCGTAGTTGTTCGACGCGCCCTCGGTGACCTTGAGCGCTGTCGTGCGTACGACGTCCGGCAGCGAGGCGGGCACCTTGGTGAACTCGCGGATCAGGCCGTCCGACGGCGCTCCCGCGTCGGCGAGCTGCTGGGGCGTCGGCCGGACGACCAGGCTGTCGACGGTGTACGTCTTCCCGCGCGTGGTCTGCCCGTGGTCGCCCACCAGCGTCCGGCCGACCCGCTCGAACCGCCAGCGCCCGTCGATCCCGACCTGCGTCGCCGGGTAGGGCATCGGCAGCCAGTCCTGCGCGTACCAGTCGGCCGCCGAGATCTTCGTCCGCACCTGGGTCCTGCGCACGTCGGCGCCCAGGCCGGGCGGGTCCGGCAGGGTGGACGGCACGTCGTCGATGCTGCGCACCGAGGGGCGCCAGGTCGTGCCGTCGAACTCGTCGAGCGCCACGATCCGCAGATACATGTCGGACGTCTGTTCCGTATTCGTCCGGTACGACAGCACCTGCCGGTCCTCCGGCTGGTTCAGGCTGTTCTGCAGCGAGACCAGCGGGTTGACCGCGGAGATCGTGCCGCCGCCCCCGGCCCCGCCGCGCACACCGCTGCCGGACGGGCCGAGGAGCCCGCCGTCCAGGGCAGGCAGGACGAGCGGCACCACCAGGGCGAGCCCCAGGGCGACAGCGCCGATCCGGCGGCCGGTGCGGACCGGGGCGAGGGCGCCCTGCCCGCCCTCCTGCACGGGCGTGGACGCGCCGGGTGGCCGCCCGGCGCCGCCGAACACCCGGCCCCACTGGGAGAGCCGGTCGCGCCCCTCCGCGAGCAGCAGCAGGAGGTAGCCGCCGGCCGCGAGCACGAACCACAGCCAGTCGGTGCCGCCCTCGGAGAGCCCGGCGGCGACCGAGTACAGGGCGAGCAGCGGCAGCCCCGCCGGGGCCGCGCTGCGGAACGTCACCGCGAGGGCGTCCACGAAGAGACCGATCACCAGCGCGCCGCCCACCAGCATCAGCCGGATGCCGTCGGTCAGCGGCGCCGGTATCGCGTACCGGCCCACGTCCTCGCCGCCCACCTGGAGCAGCCGGCCGAAGTGCCGGAAGGCATCGGGGCCCGGCAGGAACGCGGCGATCGCCTGGTCGCGGGCGAAGAGAACCGTGAGCAGCAGCAGCGACACCAGGGCCTGCGCCGCCACCGTCAGCGCGCGGGCGAGCGGCACCCGCCGGGCGAGCACGCCCACCGCGGCCTGGATGACGAGCAGGATCGCGGTCTGTATCAGCCAGGTGGACCGGTCTACCAGCGGGAGCAGCGCGCACGAGGCCAGGAACGTGGCCAGCGTGGCGCAGATCGACAGGCGGGCGCCGCCGCTCATGACCAACCCCCTGAGGTGTCCGGGGAACGCGGGGCGCCGGTCGGCGCGGACAGCCCCGTACGCTCCCGGTCCGCCTGCCGCCAGAGCTCCTCCAGGGACGCGCCGTGCGGCACGGCCACGGCGGTCCACCCCGCTTCCTGGAGCATCCGCAGCCGCTCGGTGCAGCGCTTCGAGACCGGCGTCCCGGGGCCCTGGGTCCAGGAGCCGCTGTCCAGGAGGAAGGCGAGCGCGCCACCGCTGCGGCGGCGCATCTTGGCGACGACGGAGGCCTGCTCCTCGTCCAGATCGCCGAAGAAGGCCACCAGAAGTCCTTCGTTGCCGCCGCGCAGCACGTCGTACGCGGCGGAGAGCGTGCCGCTGTCGGAGTGGTCGACGACGGCGAGAGTGTCCATCATCAGGCCCGCCGCGTCGGCCGACTCCTGGCTGGCGCCCGCGAAGCCGTCGGTGCCCTCGCCCGGCACCGCGCTGCCCGTGTCGGTCAACAGCCGGACGGAGAAGCCGCGTTCGAGCATGTGCACCAGAGCGGAGGCCGTGGCGGACACCGCCCACTCGAAGGCCGAGTCGGGCCCCGCGCCCTGGAAGGCGGGCGCGCGGGTGTCGAGCAGCACGGTGCAGCGGGCGCGCTGCGGCTGCTCCTCGCGGCGCACCATCAGCTCGCCGTAGCGCGCGGTGGAGCGCCAGTGGACGCGGCGCAGATCGTCCCCGTACCGGTAGCCGCGCGGGATCACGTCGTCCTCGCCGGCCAGGGCGAGCGAGCGGTGCCGCCCGTCCCCGTACCCCTTGGCCTCACCGGTGAGCCGCACCGGAGGCAGCGCCGTCACGCGCGGGATCACCGTCAGGCTGTCGTACGTGGAGAAGGACCGGGTCAGTTCGCACATGCCGAAGGGGTCCGTGAGGCGCAGTTGCAGCGGGCCGAGCGGATAGCGGCCGCGCAGGTCGGAGCGGACCCGGTAGGAGACCTCGCGGCGGCCGCCGGCCTCGACCCGGTCGAGGACGAACCGGGGCCGCGGCCCGAGCACGTACGGCACCTGGTCCTGGAGCATCAGCAGGCCGGTCGGCAGCCGGGAGATGTTGTCCATGCGCAGGTGCACGCGCGCCTCGGAACCCGCGGGTACGCGCGCGGGGGAGAGCTTGCGGCTGCCCGCGACCCGGTAGCGGGTGCGGTACAGGACGCCCGCGCACACCAGTGGCAGCGCCGAGAGCAGCAGGCCGACCCGGAGCAGATCGCTCTGCCCCAGCACGTACGCGCAGATCCCCGCCGCGATGCCGGCGGCCAGGAACGAGCGGCCGCGCGTGGTGAGTCCGGCGAGGGCGGTACGCAGGCCGCTCTTGTCGCCGACGTTCTTGCCCGCGCCACCGTCCGTGATTCCGCCCCCCGGATCCGGCGCGTAGGGCCCGACGTGTCCCCCCGACGTCATCAGAGCCTCCGCGGACCGGGCGGCTGCTGGCCGTACAGCGGGGGCGTTGTCGAGTCATAGGCCTGCGCGGCCCGGGGTTCGGCGGCCGGGACCGGTGTGCGCTGCAGGATGTCGAGGACGACCTGCTCGGCGGTGCGCCTGTTCAACTGGGCCTGGGCGGTGGGCAGCAGACGGTGCGCCAGGACCGCCACCGCCAGCGTCTGCACGTCGTCGGGCAGCGCGTACTCACGGCCGCTGAGGGCCGCGGCCGCCTTGGCCGCGCGCAGCAGGTGCAGCGTCGCGCGCGGGGACGCACCGAGTCTGAGGTCGGGGTGCGTGCGCGTGGCGGCGACCAGGTCCACCGCGTAGCGCCGTACGGCGTCCGCGACATGGACCGTGCGCACGGCGTCGATGAGCTTCACGATCTCGTGCGCGTGCGCCACCGGCTGCAGGTCGTCCAGCGGGTTCACGCCGCCGTGCACGTCCAGCATCTGCAGCTCGGCCTCCGCGCTCGGATAACCGATGGAGACGCGGGCCATGAAGCGGTCGCGCTGGGCCTCGGGCAGCGGGTAGGTGCCCTCCATCTCGACCGGGTTCTGCGTGGCCACCACCATGAAGGGGCTGGGCAGTTCGTACGTCTGGCCGTCGATGGTGACCTGGCGCTCCTCCAGGGACTCCAGGAGCGCGGACTGCGTCTTCGGGGACGCGCGGTTGATCTCGTCCCCGATTACGATCTGCGCGAAGATCGCACCCGGCTTGAACTCGAAGTCCCGCCGCTGCTGGTCCCAGATCGACACCCCGGTGATGTCCGATGGCAGCAGGTCGGGCGTGAACTGGATGCGGCGCACCGAGCAGTCGATGGACCGTGCGAGCGCCTTGGCCAGCATCGTCTTGCCGACACCCGGCACATCCTCGATGAGCAGGTGCCCCTCGGCGAGCAGCACGGTCAGCGAGAGCCGTACGACCTCCGGCTTGCCCTCGATCACACCCTCCACCGACCCGCGCACACGCTCCGCGGTGGTGGTCAGGTCAGTGAGGCTCGCTCGATCGTCATAGGTCGTCACCCAGCCCTCCTCGGCCCGTACTTTCCGGGCCGACGCGCTACGACGCGAACCGGCCCACCCCGATACACGGACAGCGCGCACGAGATGTTCGCCGCTCGTGCGGATGTCACACACGCATTCTTGTTGGCGTTACCGGTTCGTGTCACTCGCCTGTGGACAACTGGCCGCGATATGTCAGGGCTTGGGGCCTTTTGAGAGAAAGGTCGAGCGCGATCGGACGGGTGTCAGGCCGACTCGATCTCCCGCAGCAGACCCGTCTTCACGTCGAAGACAAAGCCGCGCACGTCGTCGGTGTGCAACAGGAACGGGGAGGTCCGCACCTTCTGAATGGACTGGCGCACGTCCTGGTCGACGTCGCGGAAGCCCTCGACCGCCCAGGTGGGGCGCTGGCCGACCTCCATCTCCAAGTCCGTCCTGAAGTCCTCGGTCAGGCCTTCGAGGCCGCAGTTGCTGTGGTGGATGAGGACCACGCTGCGGGTGCCGAGCGCGCGCTGGCTGACGGTCAGCGAGCGGATCACGTCGTCGGTGACGACGCCGCCAGCGTTGCGGATCGTGTGGCAGTCGCCGAGTTCGAGGCCGAGGGCGGCGTGCAGGTCGAGGCGGGCGTCCATGCACGCGACGACCGCGACCTGGAGTACGGGGCGCGCGTCCATGCCGGGGTCGGTGAACGCCGCGGCGTAGCGCCCGTTCGCGTCGACGAGGCGGTCGGTCACGCTGGCGTCGGCGGCTATGGCGCCTTCGGAGGGGGCTCCAGAGGGGCGGTGAGCAGAAGTCGTCATGGCTATGACGGTAGCCGTCACCCCTGGTCCGAGCCCGCTGTGAGAGCGGACAAAGAACATCATTGAGCCTTGTTGTGAGCGAACCCACAGGGGGACACGGGCTCGGCCGCTCGGGTGAATTCACCCGATTCGCGGCTCCGGGTCGTGCCGGCCGCGACGCGCAGTCGGCTTGGTCGGCCGGTTGATTGACCGGGGGGCGCCGTGGACTAAAGTGACGCCGACCCCAGACAACCACGCAACGATGCAACACGGAGATCCCGGCACTGCCGCCCCGGCACGCGTCGGAACGCTCCCCGCGTGCGCGGCGCGTACGTACGGCTCGGCCTCCTCCCGCTCCGGTCGGTCGGCGTCACTTCCCCGGCGCCGACGGACCACCTTCCCCTTCACGAGCGGGCGGGGACCCGGCAGTACGTGCGTCCCTCACGCCGACCTGAGAGGGACCAGGAATGACAGGGCGCGAAGCGCTTCCTCAGAAGGGCGGTGGCGGGCGACGGGAGGGACAGCGACACGTTCCGGTCATGCTCCAACGCTGCTTGGACGTGTTGGCTCCGGCGCTCGCCCAGCCGGGAGCGGTCGTCGTCGACTGCACGCTCGGCCTCGGTGGGCACAGTGAGGCGCTGCTCTCCACGTTCCCCTCGTGCCGCCTGGTCGCGCTCGACCGCGACAAGGAAGCGCTGCGCCTCTCCGGCGAGCGGCTCGCGCCCTTCGGCGACCGCGCCACCCTCGTGCACGCCGTCTACGACGAACTGCCCGAGGTCCTCGACCGGTTGGACATCCCGAAGGTGCAGGGCGTCCTGTTCGACCTCGGCGTCTCCTCCATGCAGCTCGACGAGGCCGACCGCGGCTTCGCGTACGCGCAGGACGCACCGCTCGACATGCGCATGGACCAGTCGGCGGGGATGAGCGCCGCAGAGGTCCTCAACACGTACCCGCCGGGTGAACTGGTCCGGATCCTGCGCCAGTACGGCGAGGAGAAGCAGGCCAAGCGCATCGTTTCGGCCATCGTGCGCGAGCGCGAGAAGGAGCCGTTCAGCAACAGCGCCCGGCTCGTCGAGCTGATCCGTGACTCCCTGCCGCAGGCCGCCAAGCGCACCGGCGGCAACCCGGCCAAACGCACCTTCCAGGCCCTGCGCATCGAGGTCAACGGCGAACTGAGCGTCCTCGAGCGGGCGATCCCGGGAGCCGTGAAGTCGCTCGCCGTCGGCGGCCGGATCGCCGTCCTGTCCTACCACTCGCTCGAGGACCGCCTGGTCAAGCAGGTGTTCGCGGCCGGAGCGACCAATACGGCGCCGCCCGGACTGCCCGTCGTCCCCGAGCAGTACCAGCCCCGGCTGAAGCTGCTCACGCGCGGCGCCGAACTCCCCACGGAGGAAGAGGTCGCGGAGAACCGCCGGGCCGCCCCGGCACGGCTGCGGGGTGCGCAGCGCATCCGCGAGGATGTCGAGAGGTGACGACCGAGTGACGTACGCGCGCGTGGAGGGGTGGTCATGAGTGCCGGCAGTGGCTCGAAAGGTGCGCTACGGAACAGGGCCGCCCGCCTCGCGCGCCTGCTCCCGCTCGGCCCGTCCGGCGGTCCGCAGGCCGCACGCACCCCGTTCGTCCTCCTCGTCGTGCTGCTCCTCGGCGGCGGGCTGATCACGCTCCTGATGCTGAACTCCTCGCTCAACGAAGGTTCGTTCCAGCTCACCAAGCTCAAGAAGCAGACCACCGAGCTCACCGACGACGAGCAGGAACTCCAGCGCGACGTCGACTCCTACTCGGCACCCGACGCGCTCCTGCGGCGCGCCCGCGGGCTCGGCATGGTGCCCGGCGGCGACCCGGCGTTCCTGGAGCCGAACGGCACCGTCAAGGGCAGGCCGAGCCCTGCGGCCGGCCCGCCCGCCCCGCCCCGGCCCGAGCCGACGAAGACGCCGGAGGCCGCGCACGCCACCCCGAGCGGGAGCGCGTCGCCCTCCACGAGCCCGTCCCCGTCGGCCAGTACATCCCCCACCACCGAACCGTCCGCGCCGGCGAGTCCGAACTCCTCGGTCGAGCCTTCCCCTTCGAGCACCGGCAGGTGACGCCATGACCGACAGGGAGCCCCCGCGCCGCCGCGTGCCAGGCCCCGCGCGCCCGCCGCGTACCGGACGGCCCGCGCCGAAGGGGGCGGCCAGGCGCACCGCCAGGCCCGCGCCGAAGGCCGGGCCCAAGGCCGCGCAGCAGGGCCGCCCCGCCCCGCGCCAGGCCACCCGCCGCCCCCGCCCCGCCCCGCCGAAGCCGAAGGCGCCCTCCCGACTGCGCCTGGGCAGCCCGCGACCGCGCCTGCGCATGGTGAGCCTGGGCCTCACGCTGGTCCTGATGGTCTTCGTCGTCCGCCTCTTCCAGGTGCAGGGCGTCGACGCCAGCGCGTACGCGGCGAAGGCCTCGCTGAACCGATACGTCAGCCACTCCATCGCCGCCGAGCGCGGCGGTATCACGGACCGCAGTGGCGTCGAGCTCGCCGCGAGCGTGGACGCGTACGACATCACCGCCGACCCGACGCTGTTCACGAAGAAGGCCACCAAGGTCGACGACGCGCCGGAGCAGGCGGCGGCGCTCCTCTCGCCGATCATCGGGGTGGACGCCGCCGAGCTGACCAAGAAGCTGAAGACGAAGAAGACGCGGTACGTGCGGCTCGCCCCGCGGCAGACGCCGCAGGTCTGGAAGCAGATCAAGGACCTCAGGACCACACTGAACGAGAAGGCGAACGCCGCGGGCCGCACGGCGAGCGTGCTCTCCGGCGTGGTCGCCGACCCCAGCAGCAAGCGCGTCTACCCGAACGGCGATCTCGCCGCGGGCGTCCTCGGCTGGGTCAACGCCGACGGCAAGGGCGGCGGCGGCGTCGAGCAGCAGCTCGACAAGGAGCTCGCGGGCAAGGCCGGAAAGATCCGCTATGCCCAGTCCGGCGGCCAGCAGGTGCCGACCGCGGGCACCACCGAACAGCCCGCGGTCCCCGGCTCGGACGTCGAGCTGACCATCGACCGCGACATCCAGTGGGCCGCGCAGAACGCGATCGACGAGCAGGTCAAGAAGTCACAGGCCGACCGCGGCTACGTGATAGTGCAGGACACCAAGACCGGCGAGGTCCTCGCCATGGCGAACGCGCCCGGCTTCGACCCGAACGACCTGGCCGACGCCAAGGCCTCCGCCCTCGGCAACGCCGCGCTCCAGGACGCGTACGAGCCGGGCTCCACCGCCAAGGTCATGTCGATGGCGGCCATCCTCGAGGAGGAGGCGGCGACGCCGGGGACCCACGTCACCGTGCCCAACCGGCTGCACCGCGGCGACCGGCTCTTCCAGGACGACATCGACCACCCGACCTGGCACCTCACGCTCAACGGTGTGCTCGCCAAGTCCAGCAACATCGGCACCATCCTGGCGACGGGCCAGCTCGGCAAGACGCAGCCGGCGGCCAACACCTCGCTCTACTCCTACCTGCACAAGTTCGGCATCGGCCAGGAGAGCGGCCTGGGCTTCCCCGGCGAGACCTCCGGCATCCTCGCGCCCGCCGCCAAGTGGTCCACGTCGCAGCAGTACACGATCCCGTTCGGCCAGGGCTTCTCCATCAACGCGATGCAGGCCGCATCCGTGTACTCGACCATCGCCAACGACGGCGTACGCGTACAGCCCACCCTCGTACGCGGCACCAAGGGGCCCGACGGGCGGTTCAGGCCCGCGCCGAAGCCCAAGGAGAACCGCGTCGTCAGTAAGAAGACCGCCAAGACCGTCGCGCAGATGCTGGAGTCCGTGGTCGACGACGAGGAGGGCACGGGAGCGAAGGCCCGCATCCCGGGCTACCGCGTCGCGGGCAAGACGGGCACGGCCAACCGTGTGGATCCGGCCACCGGCCGCTACAAGGGCTACACGTCGTCGTTCGCCGGCTTCGCGCCCGCCGACAAGCCGCGCGTCACGGTCTACTGCGCGATCCAGAACGCCACCAAAGGCGGCTACTTCGGCGGCCAGATCTGTGGCCCGATCTACAAGAAGGTCATGGAGTTCGCACTGAAGACGCTGCAGACCCCGCCCACGGGCGACAAGCCGGCCCGGCTGCCCGTGACGTTCGAGCCGTGACGGCCGTCACCTCCGATCCGGCGAACCGCCCCGCGCCACGCCCCTCGCTTCGCCCGGCGGGGGGTGCGCCCGGTACGCTCACGCCGTGCCACACGCTGATCAGTCCCAAATCACCCAGAAGGGCGCACCCGTGACATACCCCGGGCCGCCGCGACCGGTCGAGGTCTCCGCCACACCCCTCGCGGAACTCGCCGATCAACTGGGTGTCCCCGCACCCCAGGCCGCGGCGCAGGTCACTGGCATCACCCACGACTCCCGTGCGGTGCGCCCCGGCGACCTGTACGCGGCCCTGCCCGGAGCCCGCGCGCACGGCGCCGACTTCGCCGCGCAGGCCGCCTCGCTCGGCGCCGTCGCGGCGCTCACCGACCCGGCGGGCTGGGAGCGCGTCTCCGACGCCGGGCTCGTGCCGCTCGTCGTGCAGAACCCGCGCGGCCGGATGGGCGAGCTGGCCGCCACGATCTACGGCCACCCCGGCGACGACCTGCTCCAGCTCGGCATCACCGGCACCTCGGGCAAGACCACCACCGCGTACCTCATCGAGGGCGGGCTCAAGACGGTCCGCAGCACCGGCCTCATCGGCACGGTCGAGATGCGGATCGGCGACGAGCGGATCAAGTCCGAGCGCACCACTCCGGAAGCCACGGATCTCCAGGCGCTGTTCGCGGTCATGCGCGAGCGCGGCACCGACGCCGTCGCCATGGAGGTCTCCAGCCACGCCCTCGTGCTGGGCCGGGTCGACGGCTGCGTCTTCGACGTAGGGGTCTTCAACAACTTGAGCCCGGAGCACATGGAGTTCCACTCCGACATGGAGGACTACTTCCAGGCGAAGGCGCGGCTGTTCACGCGGGCCCGCAGCAAACAGGGCGTCGTGAACTTCGACGACGAGTACGGGCGCCGGCTCATCGACGAGTCCGAAGTCCCGGTCGTCTCCTTCTCCGCCGAGGGCCACCCGGACGCCGACTGGCGCGCCGAGGACGTCGAAGTGGGGCCTTTCGACTCGACGTTGACCGTCGTCGGCCCCAAGGGCGAGCGGATCAGCGCCAAGGCGCCGCTGCCGGGCGCCTTCAACGTCGCGAACACCCTCGCCGCGATCGTCACCCTCGCCGTCGCCGGGATCGACCCGCAGACCGCGGCCGATGGTGTCGCCGCCGTACCCGGCGTGCCCGGCCGCCTGGAGCGGGTGGACGCCGGCCAGAAGTACCTCGCCGTCGTCGACTACGCGCACAAGACCGACGCCGTCGAGTCCGTCCTGCGGGCGCTGCGCAAGGTCACCGAGAACAAGCTGCACATCGTGCTCGGCTGCGGCGGCGACCGGGACAAGACCAAGCGGATGCCGATGGGCGCGGCCGCCGCCCGGTTCGCCGACACGGCCATCCTCACCGCCGACAACCCGCGGGGCGAGGACCCCCTCGCGATCCTCGCCACGATGCTCGCGGGCGCCGCCGACGTGCCGGCCCACGAGCGGGGCGACGTCGCCGTGTTCGAGGACCGGGCCGCGGCCATCGCCGCCGCCGTGGCGCGCGCCGAGCCCGGCGACACTGTGCTCGTCGCGGGCAAGGGGCACGAGCAGGGCCAGGACATCGCCGGTGTGGTCCGCCCGTTCGACGACCGCCAGGTGCTCCGCGCGTCCATCGAGGCGGCCGCGGCCACCGCCGACCAACAGAAAACCCAGGGATGAAGTTGTGATCGCCCTCTCCCTCGCCGAGATCGCCTCAGCCGTCGGCGGGCAGACGTACGACATACCGGACCAGCAGGTCCTGGTGACCGGGCCGGTCGTCATCGACTCGCGCAAGGTCGAGCCGGGGAGCCTGTTCGCCGCCTTCGTGGGCGAGCGGGTCGACGGCCACGACTACGCGCGCGAGGTCGTCGACAAGGGAGCCGTCGCCGTACTGGCGTCGCACCCGGTCGGCGTGCCCGCCATCGTCGTCGACGATGTCCAGGCGGCGCTCGGCGCACTCGCCCGGCACGTGGTCGCACGACTCGGCGCCACCCTCGTCGCGTTGACCGGATCGGCCGGCAAGACCAGCACCAAGGATCTGATCGCGCAGGTGCTGCGCAGCAAGGCCGACACGGTCTTCACGCCCGGCTCGTTCAACAACGAGATCGGCCTGCCGCTGACCGCGCTCACCGCCACCGACGAGACCCAGTTCCTCGTCCTGGAGATGGGCGCCCGCGGCATCGGCCACATCACGTACCTGACGGGCCTCACGCCCCCGAAGGTCGGAGTCGTCCTGAACGTCGGGACCGCGCACATCGGCGAGTTCGGCGGCCGCGAGCAGATCGCCGTCGCGAAGGGCGAGCTGGTGGAGGCCCTTCCCGCCGAGGGCACCGCGATCCTCAACGCGGACGACCCGCTGGTGCGCGCCATGGCCTCGCGTACGAAGGCGAAGGTGCTCTTCTTCGGAGAGGCCGCGAGCGCCGACGTACGTGCCGAGAATGTCCGGCTCACGGAGGCCGGACAGCCCGCATTTAGCCTGCACACACCCTCCGGGTGCAGCGAAGTGACCTTGCGCCTGTACGGTGAGCACCACGTGTCGAACGCGCTCGCCGCGGCCGCCGTCGCCCATGACCTTGGCATGTCCGTGGAGGAGATCGCCCTCGCGCTCTCCGAGGCGGGCAACCTGTCCCGCTGGCGGATGGAGGTCACCGAGCGCTCGGACGGCGTCACGATCGTCAACGACGCCTACAACGCGAACCCCGAGTCCATGCGAGCCGCGCTGCGCGCGCTGGTGGCCATGGGCAGGGGGCGCCGTACGTGGGCGGTGCTCGGGCAGATGGCCGAGCTCGGCGACGAGTCGCTGACCGAGCACGACGCCGTCGGACGGCTCGCCGTCCGGCTCAACGTCAGCAAGCTCGTTGCAGTCGGGGGCAGGGAAGCGTCCTGGATGCAACTGGGCGCCTATAACGAGGGTTCGTGGGGTGAGGAGTCGGTGCACGTGTCCGACGCACAGGCGGCGATCGACCTGCTGCGCAGCGAGCTGCGCCCGGGAGACGTCGTGCTCGTGAAGGCATCCAGGTCGGTTGGACTGGAGAGCGTGGCACAGGCGCTGCTCGCGGACGTTCAGGGTGGGGTTGATGCCTGATGATGAAGCAGATCCTGTTCGCGGGCGTCATCGGTCTCTTCTTGACGCTCGCCGGAACACCGCTGCTGATCAAGCTCCTTGCGCGCAAGGGGTACGGCCAGTTCATCCGTGACGACGGCCCGCGCGAGCACCACGCCAAGCGCGGCACGCCGACCATGGGTGGTATCGCCTTCATCCTGGCGACCCTCATCGCGTACTTCCTCAGCAAGCTGATCACCGGCGCGGCGCCGACCCTGTCGGGTCTGCTCGTCCTCGGCCTGATGGCGGGCATGGGCCTGGTCGGCTTCCTCGACGACTACATCAAGATCGTCAAGCGGCGTTCGCTCGGCCTCAGAGCCAAGGCGAAGATGGCCGGCCAGCTGATCGTCGGCATCACCTTCGCGGTGGTCTCACTGCAGTTCGCGGATGTGCGCGGCAATACGCCCGCATCCACCAAGCTCTCCTTCGTGGAGGACTTCGGCTGGTCGATCGGCCCGGTCCTGTTCGTGGTCTGGGCGCTGTTCATGATCCTCGCGATGTCGAACGGCGTGAACCTGACGGACGGCCTCGACGGACTCGCCACCGGCGCCTCCGTGATGGTCTTCGGTGCGTACACCTTCATCGGTGTCTGGCAGTTCCAGGAGTCCTGCGCCAACGCGCAGACCCTGACCAACCCAGGGGCGTGCTTCGAGGTCAGAGACCCACTCGACCTGGCGGTGGTCGCATCGGCCTTGATGGGCGCCTGTTTCGGCTTCCTGTGGTGGAACACCTCGCCCGCCAAGATCTTCATGGGTGACACGGGCTCGCTGGCTCTCGGCGGCGCCCTCGCGGGTCTCGCGATCTGCTCGCGCACGGAACTCCTTCTCGCGCTCCTGGGCGGCCTGTTCGTCCTCATCACGATGTCCGTCGTCATCCAGGTCGGCTCGTTCCGGATGACCGGCAAGCGGGTCTTCCGGATGGCGCCACTCCAGCACCACTTCGAACTCAAGGGGTGGTCCGAAGTCCTTGTCGTGGTCCGGTTCTGGATCATCCAGGGCATGTGCGTGATCGTCGGACTCGGCCTCTTCTACGCAGGATGGGCAGCCAAGAAGTGACTTCTGTTCAGGGCTCCTGGCAGGGCATGAACATCACCGTCGCCGGTCTCGGCGTGAGCGGCATCAGTGCCGCCCGCGCCCTGGCCGGCGTCGGCGCGTCGGTGACCGTCGTGGACGGCGGCGACAGCGAGGCCCACCGCGAAAAGGCGGCTCTTCTTAAAGAAGCGGGGATTTCCGTACAGCTCGGTGACTCCTCCACGCTGCCCGAAGGCACCGAACTCGTCGTCACCTCGCCCGGCTGGAAGCCCTCCTCGCCGCTGTTCGCGGAGGCCGCCGCGGCCGGCGTCGACGTCGTCGGAGACGTGGAGATCGCCTGGCGCCTCCGCGGCCCGAACGCCGCGCCCTGGCTCGCGATCACCGGCACCAACGGCAAGACCACGACGACGCAGATGCTCGCGTCGATCCTGGCCGCGGCGGGCCTGCGCACGGCCGCCGTCGGCAACATCGGCACGCCGATCATCGACGTCGTACTCGAAGGCGACGAGGCGTACGACGTGTTCGCCGTCGAGCTGTCCTCGTACCAGCTGCACTGGGCGCCCTCGCTGCGCGCCCACTCCGGTGCCGTCCTGAACCTCGCGCCCGACCACCTCGACTGGCACGGCTCCATGGAGGCGTACGCGGCCGACAAGGGCCGCATCTACGAGGGCAACCAGGTCGCCTGCGTCTACAACGTGGCCGACAAGGCGACCGAGGACCTGGTCGTCGAGGCCGACGTCGAGGAGGGCTGCCGCGCCATCGGCTTCACCCTCGGCACCCCGGGCCCCTCCGAACTCGGCGTCGTGGAGGGCATCCTCGTGGACCGCGCCTTCGTCGACAACCGGCAGAAGAACGCGCAGGAGCTCGCCGAGGTCACCGACGTCCACCCGCCGGCCCCGCACAACATCGCCAACGCCCTCGCCGCCGCCGCCCTCGCCCGCGCCTACGGCGTCGAGCCCCAGGCCGTACGGGACGGGCTGCGGAGCTTCCGCCCGGACGCGCACCGCATCGAGCACGTCGCCGACGTGGACGGCGTCGCGTACGTGGACGACTCCAAGGCGACCAACACCCATGCCACCCAGGCGTCGTTGGCCAGTTACGAGTCCATCGTGTGGATCGCGGGCGGGCTCGCCAAGGGCGCGACCTTCGACGAGCTGGTGACGGGCGCGGCGAAGCGGCTGCGCGGCGTCGTCCTGATCGGCGCGGACCGCGCCCTGATCCGGGAAGCGCTGCAGCGACACGCCCCGGAAGTACCGGTCGTCGACCTCGACCGGACCGACACTGGGGCGATGTCGGCGGCGGTCCAGGAGGCCGCGCGGCTCGCCCGCCCGGGGGACACCGTGCTGATGGCCCCGGCCTGCGCGTCGATGGACATGTTCACCAACTACAACAAGCGTGGCGAGGCGTTCGCGGAAGCGGTCCGCGAACTCGGCGCCACCGGCGTCTGACGGGACCTCGGTGCCCGGTGACGCCGGGCACCCTTCGGGAGGGGAACGTGGCAGCGCAGACGTACGGCTCATCGGCGGGGGACGGTCATGGCCGGTAGCAGCCCTCCCCGCACGACCGGGCGCCCCGCCGCGGCACCGCCCCGGAAGACCAGCAAGGTCTACCGGGCGCGGGTCAATCCGGTGCGCCGCCTGTACGCCCAGGCCAAGCGGGCCTGGGACCGGCCGCTCACGGCGTACTACCTCATCATCGGGGCCGCGCTGCTGCTCACGGTCCTCGGCCTGGTGATGGTCTACTCCGCCTCGATGATCACGGCCCTCCAGATGGGGCTGTCCAGCTCGTACTTCTTTAAGAAACAGTTCGTCGCGGCCGTCATCGGTGGCGTCCTGCTGCTGATCGCGATGCGGATGCCGGTGAAACTGCACCGGGCGCTCGCCTACCCGATCCTCGCCGCGAGCGTCTTCCTCATGGTCCTCGTGCAGGTGCCGGGGATAGGGGTGTCGATCAACGGCAACCAGAACTGGATCACGCTCGGCGGCCCCTTCATGCTGCAGCCCAGCGAGTTCGGGAAGCTGGCGCTGATCCTGTGGGGCGCCGATCTGCTGGCGCGCAAGCACGACAAGCGGCTGCTGACCCAGTGGAAGCACATGCTGGTGCCGCTCGTTCCGGTGGCCTTCATGCTGCTCGGGCTGATCATGCTCGGTGGCGACATGGGAACCGCGATTCTTCTCACGGCCATCCTTTTCGGCCTGCTGTGGACGGCAGGGGCGCCCACGCGGCTCTTCGTGGGCGTACTGTCGGTGGCCGCCGTGATCGGCCTGCTCCTGATCAAGACCAGCCCGAACCGTATGGCGCGCCTGGCCTGTCTGGGCAGCGCCGACGCGGGCCCCGGAGACATGTGCTGGCAGGGACTGCACGGGATCTACGCCCTGGCCTCCGGCGGACTCTTCGGTTCCGGCCTCGGGGCAAGTGTGGAAAAGTGGGGACAACTTCCCGAAGCGCACACCGACTTCATCTTCGCCATCACCGGTGAGGAACTGGGTCTGGCGGGGACGCTGTCGGTGCTCGCCCTGTTCGCGGCTCTAGGCTATGCGGGTATCCGCGTGGCCGGACGCACGGAGGACCCCTTCGTTCGCTATGCCGCGGGAGGCGTGACGACGTGGATCACGGCACAGGCCGTGGTCAACATCGGCGCGGTGCTCGGCCTGCTGCCGATCGCCGGGGTCCCGCTCCCGCTGTTCTCGTACGGGGGGTCCGCGCTGCTTCCGACCATGTTCGCCGTAGGGCTGCTGATCGCGTTCGCGCGGGACGAGCCGGCGGCGCGGGCTGCGCTCGCCATGCGGCGGAGCCCGGGAGGCCGGGGGATGAGATGGAACACGATGCGACGGCGCGCCTCGGCGCGCCCGTCCAGAGAGCGGTGAATTTCGGTGCATGTCGTACTCGCCGGTGGGGGGACCGCCGGCCACATCGAGCCGGCGCTCGCCCTCGCGGACGCCCTGCGCAGGCAGGACCCGACCGTGGGCATCACGGCCCTGGGCACGGAACGCGGCCTTGAGACCCGCCTCGTGCCGGAGCGCGGCTACGACCTGGCGCTGATCCCCGCCGTACCGCTGCCGCGCAAGCCCACGCCCGAACTGATCACGGTTCCCGGCCGGCTGCGCGGCACCATCAAGGCGGCCGAGCAGGTCATGGAGCGCACCAAGGCGGACGCGGTCGTCGGCTTCGGCGGATACGTGGCGCTGCCCGGCTATCTCGCCGCCAAGCGGCTCGGCGTGCCGATCGTGGTGCACGAGGCCAACGCGCGGCCGGGCCTGGCCAACAAGATCGGTTCGCGGTACGCGGCGCAGGTCGCGGTCTCCTCGCCCGACAGCAAGCTGCGCAACTCGCGCTACATCGGCATCCCGCTGCGCCGCACCATCGCGACGCTCGACCGGGCGCGGGTACGCCCGGAGGCCCGCGCCGCGTTCGGCCTCGACCCGAACCTGCCGACGCTGCTCGTCTCCGGCGGCTCCCAGGGTGCCCGCCACCTCAACGAGGTCGTCACGCGCGTCGCACCGCTCCTCCAGCGGTCCGGCATCCAGGTGCTGCACGTGGTCGGCCCCAAGAACGAACTGCCGCAGGTCCAGCAGATGCCGGGGATGCCCCCGTACATCCCGGTACCGTACGTGGACCGGATGGACCTCGCGTACGCCGCGGCCGACATGATGCTCTGCCGCGCGGGCGCGATGACCGTCGCCGAACTCTCCGCCGTCGGGCTCCCGGCCGCGTACGTCCCGCTGCCCATCGGCAACGGCGAACAGCGGCTCAACGCCCAGCCGGTGGTCAAGTCCGGCGGCGGCCTGCTGGTCGACGACGCGGAGCTGACCCCCGAGTGGGTCCAGGCCAATGTCCTGCCCGTGCTCGCCGATCCGCACCGGCTGTACGAGATGTCCCGCGCGGCTGCCGAGTTCGGCCGCAGGGACGCCGACGACCTGCTCGTCGGGATGGTGTACGAGGCGATCAACTCGCGTCGTTAGCGAGTGGACGAACGTAAGGCAGGGGACAGTGGCCGGACCCACTACTACGGATCGCGAACAAGAGTCGTCCGAGGCGTCCGAGCCGCCCCCCGCCGCGCGATGGGTGCGCATGCCGAGCGTGCGCACCCTTGTCGTGACCGGAGTGCTGCTCGTGCTGCTCGGCGCGGGCGGCACCTGGCTGCTGTACGGCTCGCCGTGGCTGCGCGTGGAGCGCGTCAAGCCCTCCGGCACCCGGGTTCTGACGCCGTCTCAGGTTCGCGACGCGGCCGCTGTGCCGGTCGGCGCCCCGCTTGTCTCTGTCGATACGGACGCCATTGAGGACCGGCTGCGCCGGAAATTGCCCCGAATTGACTCGGTTGATGTGGTCCGTTCATGGCCGCACGGAATCGGGTTGAAAGTGACGGAGCGCAAGCCGGTTCTGATTGTCGAAGACGGCCGAAATTCAGACAAGTTCGTCGAAGTCGACCGTGAAGGCGTTCGTTTCGCGACGGTCGACGGCCCCCTGAAGCACGTTCCTCTCCTCGAATTGACGCCGGATCAGGGGGGCGCGGAAGCGAGTCTGCGGCGATTCGGTCCCGACCGACTCGTGCGCGAAGCCGTGCGGGTCGCCGGGCGGCTTCCGAAGCCGGTCGCGCGTGACACGCGGACCGTCAAGGTCCGTTCGTACGACGACATCTCGCTTGAGCTGACCGGAGGGCGGACCGTCGACTGGGGGAGCGCCGAGCAGGGTGACACGAAAGCGCGCACTCTCACCGCTCTCATGAAAGCCGCTCCGAAGGCCAGGCACTTGGACGTGAGTGTTCCCACGGCCCCTTCCGCGTCCGGGAGTTGACGCACATTGATGCAGGCCAGCACCCTGGGTGGGCATCGACACGGCTGATCACATAGGGTGAAAAGAAAAACGGGAGGTTCGGCGTGTTCGTTGAACGGGCGCCACTTGTCGACTTAGTGTCAGGTTCGGAAGAGTCCAGGAAACAGACACACTGGTAACCCTAAACTTCAGCGTTAGGGTTCGGGTCGGCAGCCGACTAGTAGTCAACTAGTAGTCCGGACCGCCCCAATTCGGCATCAGTCGTCGCACCGCAGGACGCGAGGCGGCGACACGTAACTCGAGGCGAGAGGCCTTCGACGTGGCAGCACCGCAGAACTACCTCGCAGTCATCAAAGTCATCGGTGTCGGCGGCGGTGGTGTCAATGCCATCAACCGGATGATCGAGGTCGGTCTCAAGGGCGTCGAGTTCATCGCCATCAACACCGATGCGCAAGCCCTGTTGATGAGCGACGCGGACGTCAAGCTCGACGTCGGCCGTGAACTCACCCGCGGACTCGGCGCCGGAGCCAATCCGGGCGTCGGCCGCAAGGCGGCCGAGGACCACCGCGAGGAGATCGAGGAGGTCCTCAAGGGGGCCGACATGGTCTTCGTCACCGCCGGTGAAGGTGGCGGCACCGGCACCGGCGGCGCACCCGTCGTGGCCAACATCGCGCGCTCGCTGGGCGCCCTCACGATCGGTGTGGTCACACGGCCGTTCACCTTCGAGGGCCGGCGCCGGGCGAACCAGGCGGAGGACGGCATCGCCGAGCTCCGCGAAGAGGTCGACACCCTCATCGTCATTCCGAACGACCGGCTCCTGTCCATCTCGGACCGGCAGGTATCCGTCCTCGACGCCTTCAAGTCGGCGGACCAGGTCCTGCTCTCCGGTGTCCAGGGCATCACCGACCTCATCACCACCCCGGGGCTCATCAACCTCGACTTCGCGGACGTGAAGTCCGTGATGTCCGAGGCGGGTTCGGCCCTGATGGGCATCGGCTCCGCCCGTGGCGACGACCGCGCGGTGGCCGCCGCCGAGATGGCGATCTCCTCGCCACTCCTCGAGGCGTCCATCGACGGCGCCCGCGGCGTGCTGCTGTCCATCTCCGGTGGCTCGGATCTCGGTCTCTTCGAGATCAACGAGGCGGCGCAGCTGGTCAGCGAGGCGGCCCACCCCGAGGCGAACATCATCTTCGGTGCCGTCATCGACGACGCGCTCGGCGACGAGGTGCGGGTCACCGTCATCGCCGCGGGCTTCGACGGCGGGCAGCCCCCGGCCAAGCGGGACAACGTGGTGGGTTCGTCGACCGCCAAGCGTGAGGAGCCGGCGACGCCGGCGCGGCCTTCGACGCCGGCCCCCGAGCCCGCGCGTCCGTCCTTCGGCAACCTCGGCAGCGTCACCCAGCGCGAGGAGTCCCAGCCGCAGACCCCGGCGCCGCCCACCGAGGCACCCGCCCCGGTGAACGAGGCGCCGGTGGCCCCGCCGCAGGTTCCCCGGCCGTCCTACCCGGACAGCCAGGCCGAGGAGCTCGACGTGCCCGACTTCCTCAAGTGATCACGTGCCCCGGAATGTGATCGGGATCGTGATCGTGGAGCAGGTCGGACCACCGCAGTGACAGGACAACACCACACAGTGTCTTCCAAGAGTGGCGCGCACTTCGCCTTCACCGACCGGTGGGGCGGGGTGAGCGCCGCTCCGTACGAGGAGCTGAATCTCGGCGGCGCGGTCGGCGACGACTCCGAAGCCGTGCTGCGCAACCGGGAGCTGGCCGCGCAGGCGCTCGGTCTCGACGCCTCCCGTGTCGTGTGGATGAACCAGGTGCACGGCCCCGACGTCGCGGTGGTGGACGGGCCCTGGCCCACCGAAGCCGACATCCCGCGTGTCGACGCCCTCGTCACCACGCGGCGCGGACTCGCGCTCGCCGTGCTCACGGCGGACTGCACCCCCGTTCTGCTCGCCGACCCGGTCACCGGGGTCGTCGCTGCCGCGCACGCGGGGCGCCCCGGCATGGTCGCCGGGGTGGTGTCGGCCGCGGTCGGGGCGATGGTGGAGCGGGGCGCCGAACCGGGCCGGATCATCGCCCGTACGGGGCCCGCGGTCTGCGGGCGCTGCTACGAGGTGCCGGCCGGGATGCGGGCCGAGGTCGCGGCGGTGGAACCGGCGGCGTACGCCGAGACGAGCTGGGGCACTCCGGCCGTCGATGTGACCGCCGGGGTGCACGCCCAGCTGGAGCGGCTCGGGGTGCGTGACCGGGAGCGGTCGCCGGTGTGCACACTTGAGTCGCACGATCACTTCTCGTACCGCCGCGACAAGGCCACCGGCCGGCTCGCAGGCTATGTCTGGCTGGACTGAGACGACATGACGAACCTTCAGGAACGTACGGCAGAGCTCGCCGCGAACCTGGCCACGGTGGAGGAACGTATCTCCGCGGCCTGCGCGGCGGCCGGGCGCAAGCGGGACGATGTGACGCTCATCGTGGTCACCAAGACCTACCCCGCGAGCGATGTGCGGATCCTGTCCGGCCTCGGGGTGCGGCACGTCGCGGAGAACCGGGACCAGGACGCGGCGCCCAAGGCGGCGGAATGCTCGGATCTGCCGCTTACTTGGCACTTTGTCGGTCAGCTCCAGACCAACAAGGTCCGGTCCGTGGCGAGTTATGCCGATCTGGTGCAGTCCATCGACCGGGGCAAGCTCGTCACGGCGCTCTCCAAGGAGGCGGTGCGGGCCGAGCGCGAACTGGGTTGTCTGATCCAGGTCGCGCTCGACGCGGACAGCCGGGAGGGCGACGGCCGGGGGGAGCGCGGGGGGATCAACCCCGGCGGAGTAGAGGAGTTGGCCGCGCGCGTGGCCGAGGCTCCGGGGCTGCGGCTCGACGGACTGATGACCGTCGCGCCGCTCACCGGGGACTACGCGGGGCGGCAACAGGCGGCGTTCGAGCGGCTCATGGATTTGTCGACTGCCCTGCGCGCGGCCCATCCGGCTGCGAACATGGTCTCGGCAGGGATGAGTTCGGACCTCGAGCAGGCTGTGGCGGCCGGAGCGACACATGTGCGCGTCGGTACCGCGGTCCTCGGTGTCCGACCCCGGCTCGGGTAACGTCGCGAAGAAGTCGGACCACAGCAGAAAATATGGTCATTCTCGCTGATGGGCGGGGAGGCCACGTGGATCGCGGGCACTTTGGTTGACGTCAGCCGATCCACCACAGAGCGGAGGACTCAGAGAATGGCCGGCGCGATGCGCAAGATGGCGGTCTACCTCGGCCTCGTGGAGGACGATGGGTACGACGGCCGGGGGTTCGACCCCGATGACGACTTCGAGCCCGAACTCGACCCGGAGCCCGAGCGTGACCGTCGACGGCACGAGCCGTCGCACCAGTCACACAACTCCCATTCGGCGACGGATGTGGAGGAATCGGTCAGAGTAGTGCAGCCGCCCGCTCAGCGTGAACCGGTGCGCCAACCCGCTTCGCTCGCCGCTGAATCCGGACGTCCCGCACGAATCGCCC
Organism: Streptomyces sp. NPDC002754; assembly: GCF_053592315.1. Classification (NCBI taxonomy): domain Bacteria; kingdom Bacillati; phylum Actinomycetota; class Actinomycetes; order Kitasatosporales; family Streptomycetaceae; genus Streptomyces; species Streptomyces sp. NPDC002754. The sequence goes on along the minus strand of NZ_JBSFVM010000004.1, from coordinate 350,784 downwards.
CCGTGGCATCCATCACACCTGAACGTCAGAGCCTGGAGAAGAACGCACCGGTGATCATGCCCAAGGTCGTGTCCGAGCGGGAGCCCTACCGCATCACCACATTGCACCCCCGGACCTACAACGAGGCCCGTACCATCGGGGAACACTTCCGTGAGGGCACTCCGGTGATCATGAATCTGACGGAGATGGACGACACCGACGCGAAGCGACTTGTCGACTTTGCGGCCGGTCTTGTGTTCGGTCTTCACGGGAGCATCGAGCGAGTGACACAGAAGGTGTTCCTGTTGTCGCCTGCTAACGTCGATGTCACGGCGGAGGACAAGGCCCGTATCGCAGAGGGCGGGTTCTTCAACCAGAGCTGAGACGCAGCAAAGTACGACGGCTAGCTACCAACTAGTCACAGGCACGAGAAACAGGGGAGAGGGAACCGCCGACATGGGCGTGGTTTTGGATGTGGTCCACATCGCGCTGATGTGTTTCCTCATCGTGCTGATCTTCCGGCTGGTCATGGACTACGTCTTCCAGTTCGCCCGCTCGTGGCAACCCGGCAAGGCGATGGTGGTCGTTCTGGAGGCCACCTACACTGTCACTGATCCACCGCTCAAGCTTCTGCGGCGGTTCATTCCGCCGCTGCGTCTCGGGGGCGTGGCGCTCGACCTGTCCTTCTTCGTACTGATGATCATCGTCTACATCCTGATCGCTGTGGTCCCGGTGTGAGCGCGATGTCAACTACGGTCTTGCCGAATGCCGACGACAACGTTGAGGTGAAGAGATGCCGTTGACCCCCGAGGACGTGCGGAACAAGCAGTTCACGACCGTCCGCCTCCGAGAAGGCTATGACGAGGACGAGGTCGATGCCTTCCTCGATGAGGTCGAAGCCGAACTGACCCGTCTCCTACGTGAGAACGAGGATCTGCGCGCGAAACTTGCCGCAGCCACCCGCGCCGCTGCGCAGAACCAGCAGCAGGGTGGCATGCGCAAGGGACCCGGTGGACCTGGTGGCCCCGGTGGGCCTGGCGGTCCCGGTGGACCCGACGGTCCGCAGGACCAGCAGCAGGGCCCCCCGCAGGGCATGCGCGGTCCGGGCGCTCCGGTGCCCGCGGGTATATCGGGCCCGCCGCAGCAGCAGATGGGCGGCCCCATGGGTGGCCCGCCCCAGCTGCCGAGCGGTGCCCCGCAGCTGCCGGCCGGTCCTGGTGGACACGGTCCGCAGGGTGGCCCGCAGGGTCCCGGCCCGATGGGCCAGGGGCCGATGGGCCAGCAGCCGCAGCTTGGTGGCCCGATGGGCGGCCCCATGGGCGGTCACGGTGGCCCGCAGCTGCCGCAGCCCGGTCAGGGCCCCGGCGGCGACAGCGCCGCCCGTGTCCTCTCGCTGGCCCAGCAGACCGCCGACCAGGCGATCGCCGAGGCCCGCTCCGAGGCGAACAAGATCGTCGGCGAGGCGCGCAGCCGTGCCGAGGGTCTTGAGCGTGACGCCCGTGCCAAGGCGGATGCCCTGGAGCGGGACGCGCAGGAGAAGCACCGCGTAGCGATGGGCTCCCTGGAGTCCGCCCGCGCCACGCTGGAGCGCAAGGTCGAGGACCTGCGCGGCTTCGAGCGCGAGTACCGCACGCGTCTGAAGTCGTACCTGGAGTCGCAGCTGCGCCAGCTGGAGACCCAGGCCGACGACTCGCTGGCCCCGCCGCGTACTCCGGCCACCGCCTCGCTGCCGCCGTCGCCGGCGCCTTCGATGGCTCCGGCCGGTGCGGGTGCGCCGTCCTACGGTGGCAACCAGTCGATGGGTGGCAACCAGCAGAACGGCGGACCGTCGTACGGCGGCGGCCAGCAGCAGATGTCGCCCGCGATGACGCAGCCGATGGCTCCGGTGCGGCCGCAGGGGCCGTCGCCGATGGGGCAGGCTCCGTCGCCGATGCGAGGGTTCCTCATCGACGAGGATGACAACTGAGCGGCACGTTTGCTCGTAGTGCCTGGTAGTAGCTAGGCGTCGGCATTCATTCAGGCCTTGGCCCGGATCGTTTCTGCGATCCGGGCCAAGGCCTTTTTGCGGTCCGCCGGGGTGGGCGTTCTGGTGTACGTAGGGGGTACGAAACGCCGAAGGGGCGGTTGGCCAGAAAAACGTTTCTGGCCAACCGCCCCTTGGGGGTGTGGACTGTTCCGGTCGCCCGTCCTCCGGCCTCGGGGCTCTGCCCCGGACCCCGCGCCTCAATCGCCGGCGGGGCTTCATTTGCCCAGCCGGACTTGAGATGGCGGGCGAGCTTGTCAATCAAGCCCGTCCGGCGATTGAGGACCGGGTGTCCGGGGGCGGAGCCCCCGGGGTGCGACGCCGGTGGGGCTACGCCTTGCGGAGGCTGAAGGTCAGGCTCAGGCCCTCGTCGGTGAACGGGTCACCGTAGGAGGCATCAGGCTCGGACTGGGCGAAGCCCGTCGCCAGGACCTCGTCGGCGATCAGACCCGCGTGCTCGGACAGCGCCGAGATCACCGCCGGATCCGTGGACGTCCAGCACAGGGCGATCCGGTCCGCGACGTCCAGGCCGCTGTTCTTGCGGGCCTCCTGGATCAGGCGGATCGCGTCACGGGCCAGGCCCGCCTGCCGCAGCTCCTCCGTGAGCTCCAGGTCGAGCGCCACCGTGGCGCCGGAGTCCGAGGCCACGGACCAGCCCTCGCGCGGCGTCTCCGTGATGATGACCTCATCCGGGGCGAGGTCGATCTTCTCGCCGTCGACCTCCACCGAGGCATTGCCCTCGCGCAGCGCCAGGGACAGCGCCGCGGCGTCCGCGTTCGCGACCGCCTTCGCCACCTCCTGGACGCGCTTGCCGAACCGCTTGCCGAGCGCCCGGAAGTTCGCCTTGGCGGTCGTGTCCACCAGGCTGCCGCCGACGTCCGAGAGCGAGGCCAGCGAGGAGACGTTCAGCTCCTCCGTGATCTGGGCCTGGAGCTCGGGGGAGAGACCGGCGAAGCCCGCCGCGGCGACCAGCGCGCGCGAGAGCGGCTGGCGGGTCTTGACCCCCGACTCCGCGCGCGTGGCGCGACCGAGCTCCACGAGCCGGCGGACCAGCGCCATCTGCGTGGACAGGGTCGGGTCGATCGCCGACGTGTCGGCCTCCGGCCACGAGGACAGGTGGACCGACTCCGGGGCGTCCGGGGTGACCGGCACGACCAGGTCCTGCCACACACGCTCCGCGATGAACGGCGTGAGCGGCGCCATCAGCTGAGTGATCGTCACCACGACGTCGTGCAGGGTGCGCAGCGCGGCCTTGTCGCCCTGCCAGAAGCGGCGGCGCGAGCGACGCACGTACCAGTTGGACAGGTCGTCGACGAACGCCGAGAGCAGCTTGCCGGCGCGCTGGGTGTCGTACGCCTCCAAGGACGTGGTGACCTCGGCCGTGAGCTGGTGCAGCTCGGACAGCAGCCAGCGGTCGAGCACCGTGCGGTCGGCCGGAGCCGGGTCCGCCTCGCTCGGCGCCCATCCCGACGTACGCGCGTACAGGGCCTGGAAGGCGACCGTGTTCCAGTACGTGAGGAGCGTCTTGCGGACGACCTCCTGGATGGTGCCGTGGCCGACGCGCCGGGCCGCCCACGGGGAGCCGCCGGCCGCCATGAACCAGCGCACCGCGTCCGCGCCGTGCCGGTCCATCAGCGGGATCGGGTCCAGCGTGTTGCCCAGGTGCTTGGACATCTTGCGGCCGTCCTCGGCGAGGATGTGGCCGAGGCACACCACGTTCTCGTACGACGACTTGTCGAAGACCAGGGTGCCGATCGCCATCAGCGTGTAGAACCAGCCGCGCGTCTGGTCGATGGCCTCGGAGATGAACTGCGCCGGGTAGCGGGACTCGAACAGTTCCTTGTTCTTGTACGGGTAGCCCCACTGCGCGAACGGCATGGAGCCCGAGTCGTACCAGGCGTCGATGACCTCGGGCACGCGCACCGCTTCGAGGGAGCAGCCCTCGTGGGTGCAGGTGAACGTGACGTCGTCGATGTACGGGCGGTGCGGGTCGAGCTCCGACTGGTCCGTGCCGGTCAGCCGCGTGAGCTCCTCGCGCGAGCCGACGCAGGTGAGGTGGTTCTCCTCACAGCGCCAGATCGGCAGCGGGGTGCCCCAGTAGCGGTTGCGGGACAGCGCCCAGTCGATGTTGTTGTTCAGCCAGTCGCCGAAGCGGCCGTGCTTGACGGTGTCCGGGAACCAGTTGGTCTTCTCGTTCTCCTGGAGGAGACGGTCCTTGACGGCCGTGGTGCGGATGTACCAGGACGGCTGCGCGTAGTAGAGCAGCGCCGTGTGGCAGCGCCAGCAGTGCGGGTAGCTGTGCTCGTACGGGATGTGCTTGAAGAGCAGACCGCGGTTCTGAAGGTCCTCGGTCAGCTGTTCGTCGGCCTTCTTAAAGAAGACGCCGCCTACGAGGTCCAGGTCCTCCTCGAAGGTGCCGTCGGGGCGGACCGGGTTGACGACCGGCATGCCGTACGAGCGGCAGACCTTGAGGTCGTCCTCACCGAAGGCGGGGGACTGGTGGACCAGACCCGTACCGTCCTCGGTCGTCACGTACTCGGCGTTGACGACGTAGTGCGCCTCGCCCGCGTCGGCCGGGAACTCCACCAGGTCGAACGGGCGTTGGTACTTCCAACGCTCCATCTCGGCGCCGGTGAAGGACTCGCCGGTCGTCTCCCAGCCCTCGCCGAGCGACTTCTCGACGAGCGGCTCGGCGACGACCAGGTTCTCCTCGCCATTGGTGACGACGACGTACGTCACGTCGGGGTGGGCGGCGACCGCCGTGTTGGACACCAGGGTCCACGGGGTCGTCGTCCAGATCAGGAGCGCGGCCCGGCCCGCCAGCGGACCGGAGGTGAGGGGGAAGCGGACATAGACCGAGGGGTCCACGACCGTCTCGTAGCCCTGGGCCAGCTCGTGGTCCGACAGACCGGTGCCGCAGCGCGGGCACCAGGGGGCGACGCGGTGGTCCTGGACCAGGAGGCCCTTGTCGAAGATCTCCTTCAGCGACCACCAGACCGAGTCGACGTACTCCGGGTTCATCGTCCGGTACGCGTCGTCGAGGTCCACCCAGTAACCCATGCGGGTCGTCAGGTCGGAGAAGGCGTCGGTGTGCCGGGTCACGGACTCGCGGCACTTGGCGTTGAACTCGGCGATGCCGTACGCCTCGATGTCCTTCTTGCCGCTGAAGCCGAGCTCCTTCTCGACCGCCAGCTCCACCGGGAGGCCGTGGCAGTCCCAGCCCGCCTTGCGGGCCACGTGGTAGCCGCGCATCGTGCGGAACCGGGGGAACACGTCCTTGAAGACGCGGGCCTCGATGTGGTGGGCGCCCGGCATGCCGTTGGCCGTGGGCGGGCCCTCGTAGAACACCCACTCGGGGCGTCCCTCGGACTGCTCCAGGGTCTTGGCGAAGATCTTCTGCTCGTCCCAGAAGTCGAGCACGGCGTGCTCGAGGGCGGGCAGGTCGACCTGGGCGGGCACCTGGCGGTACTGCGTCATCAGTCTTCCTCCGGCGGATCTGCCTTCTTCCGTCGGAGGGACGAGAGGCTGCTGCGCCGTGTGCGGCGCGCTCCCGCGGTACCACCCTCCTTGGCCCGCCGGGGCGTGGTGCGCTCCGGTGAGCCCCCTCATTGGGGTCGCGATGCCGGGTCTACCAGCCGCTGGCTGTGCGCTGCGGCGTTCTTCCGGCGGCTCCGGGGTGATCTTCGCGTCGCGCTCGCCACCGGGCTTCCACCGTCCCCGGTTCGCTCTTGGCTGCGTACGCCGCTACTCGGCCCCATCCACGCTTTTCGCTCCGCCCAGTGTACGGCGCCGGGGAGGTCGCGGCCGACCGGTTTTAGCGGGGGGCCGGCGGGTGGGGTGCGGGTGCGTCCGGTGACCCGAATGGCCATACGCCGGCTGTCCGATCCCGGCCGGTCACCGGGCGGGCCGGAGGTGGACGGGGGACCGGCGGATTACCAAGCGGGGAGCTGGGCACAACGCTTGCAGGTTCGTCGCGGGTCGGTCACGAGACCGTCGCACGGGGCCGGGTTCTGTGGTGCGCCCCGTTGCCGCGGGCCTGGAGTCGATTTATCGTCCCAGCACGATTCGCGAGCAAGATCACAAATTGTGAAGGGGCCGCGACCATGGTGGCGAAGAAGACCGCCGTTCAGCAGTCGGAGTCCGGGAGAAGAACGGGCGCGGCGGCCTCGGGTGGCGTCAGCGCCTCCGGCGGGGCCAAGGGTTCGGCGGCGGCTGGAGCGAAGGCTTCGGCTCGCGCGAAGGAGACGCCGACCGGCAAGAAGAAGGCCGCGCCCAAGAGCGCGACCGGCGAGAAGGAGCCTACGAAGAAGGCCGGGTCCACGAAGGCGGACCCCAAGAAGGGCGCGGCTGCGAAGGCGACCTCCGAGGAGGGCGCTGCCGGGAAGGTGGCGCCCGAGAAGGGCCCTGCTGGGAAGGCGGCGTCCGAGGAGGGTCCTGCTGGGAAGGCGGGGCCCGTGAAGGGCCCTGCTGGGAAGGCGGCGCACGGTGAGGACGCTGCCGGGAAGACGGCGGCAAAGAAGGTCGTTGCCAAAAAGGCGTCGGCTTCGAAGGCGGTGCCCGAGAAGGGCGCGGCTTCGAAGGCGGTACGGGCGAAGGCCGCGGCTACGAAGGCTGGGTCCACGGAGGGCGCGGCTTCGAAGGCGGAGTCCACGAAGGGTGGGGCCGCGAAGGCGGTGCCGGAGAAGGTCGTCGCTACGAAAGCGGCGGCCAAGAAGGCAGGCGTGGGGGAAGCGGTGGCCGGGGGAGTCAAGAAGGCGGGGGCCGGGAAGAAGGTCGCGGCCAAGGCGGAGGGGAAAGCGGCGGAGCCCTCTGCCGAGGGCGCGGGGACCGTTGCGGAAGAGAAGAACGGCGTCAGGCGCAAGGGCGCGAAGAAGACGGTCGCCTCCGCGGCCGAGGACGCGGCCGAGGCCGCGAAGACGACGGGAGCCACGACAGTGGTTGCGAAGAAGACTCAGGGCACGGCCACGGCGACCAAGAAGTCGGGCGCGGTTCCCAAGGCGCGCGGCACCGCCGAACCCGGTGAGCTGGCCGTCCGTCCGGGCGAGGATCCCTGGACCCCGGAGGAGGCAGAGGAGGCGCGCACCGAGCTGCAGACCGAGGTGCTGCGGCTCGGGAGCGAGATCGCCACCGCCGAGGAGGGCCTCGCGGGGCTGATGCGCGACTCCGGTGACGGGGCCGGCGACGACGACGCCGACACCGGCACCAAGAACATCACCCGCGAGCACGAGATGTCGCTCGCGGCCAACGCGCGGGAGATGCTGGAGCAGACCGAGCGGGCGCTGGAGCGTCTCGACGCGGGGACTTACGGGGTCTGCGAGAACTGCGGGAACCCGATCGGCAAGGCGCGCATGCAGGCGTTCCCGCGCGCGACCCTCTGCGTCGAGTGCAAGCAGAAGCAGGAGCGCCGGTACTGAGCGCCAGTACTGATCGACCGCCGCGCCCGCGCCGAACAGGGGCCCCGGCCCATGGGGGCGCGGGCCCGCGTGACGTACTCTCGTCCTCAGTCAGGTACTAGGTTGAGGGACTCACGTGGCAGAGGCGGAGCGCATCATCGGTACGCCGGATTCCCCGGAGGCGGGGGCAGCCGAGCCCGAGCGGCCCGCTGAGGTCGACGAGCAGGTCCAGGACCGGCCCAAGGGCAGGCGGCGGATCGCCGTGCTGTTCGCCGTGGCCGTACTCGCGTACATCCTGGACCTGGGCAGCAAGCTGATCGTGGTGGCGGAGCTCGAGCACCGCGACGCCGTCCACATCATCGGTGACTGGTTGCAGCTCGAGGTGATCAGGAACCCGGGTGCGGCCTGGGGCATCGGCGAGGCGTTCACGATCGTCTTCACGCTGATCGCGGCCGCGGTGATCGTGGTCATCGCGCGGCTGGCGAAGAAGCTCTACAGCACGCCCTGGGCGATCGCCCTCGGCCTGCTGCTCGGCGGGGCACTCGGCAACCTCACGGACCGGATCTTCCGCGCGCCGGGTGTCTTCGAGGGCGCCGTGGTCGACTTCATCGCGCCGGCGCACTACCCGGTCTTCAACCTCGCCGACTCGGCGATCGTGTGCGGCGGCATCCTGATCGTGGTGCTGTCCTTCCGCGGGATCGACCCCGACGGCTCCGTGCACAAAGACTGAGGCCTCCTCGGAGGTCCGGCAAACGCCCAGGTCACGGGGCTCGTGTGCGGGAGTGTCGGTGGGCTCCTGCATACTCGATGCGTGAGCACGATTCCCGAGGTCCGCACCCTGCCCGTACCCGAAGGCCTGGAGGGCGAGCGCGTAGACGCCGCCATCTCCCGCATGTTCGGTTTCTCCCGCACCAAGGCCGCCGAGCTCGCCGCCGCCGGGAAGGTCGCGGTGGACGGCTCGGTCGTGGGCAAGTCCGAGCGGGTGCACGGCGGCGCCTGGATGGAAGTGGAGATGCCGCAGGCACCCGCTCCCGTGCAGATCGTCGCCGAGCCCGTCGAGGGCATGGAGATCGTGCACGACGACGACGACATTGTCGTGATCATGAAGCCCGTGGGGGTCGCCGCCCACCCCAGCCCCGGCTGGACGGGGACGACGGTGATCGGTGGCCTCGCCGCCGCCGGGTACCGGATCTCGACGTCAGGCGCCGCCGAGCGCCAGGGCATCGTGCACCGGCTCGACGTGGGCACGTCGGGGCTGATGGCCGTCGCCAAGTCGGAGCGGGCGTACACCTCGCTGAAGCGCCAGTTCAAGGAGCGCGTCCCGGACAAGCGCTACCACGCGCTGGTGCAGGGCCACCCCGACCCCATGAGTGGCACCATCGACGCCCCGATCGGGCGCCACCCGAACCACGACTACAAGTGGGCCGTGACCGCCGAGGGCAAGCCCTCCGTCACGCACTACGACCTCATCGAGGCCTTCCGTGCCGCCTCGCTCCTGGACATCAAGCTGGAGACGGGGCGCACCCACCAGATCCGCGTCCACATGTCGGCGCACCGGCACCCGTGCGTCGGCGACCTGACGTACGGCGCGGACCCCACGATCGCCAAGCGGCTCGGTCTCACGCGGCAGTGGCTGCACGCGGTGCGGCTCGGCTTCGAGCACCCGGCGGACGGCCGGTGGGTCGAGTTCGAGAGCTCCTACCCGGAAGATCTGCAGACGGCCCTGGACCGCGTCAGGGCCGAGAGCGCATGAGCGCCGCCCTTCCCGCGTACGTGACGCGCGTCGCCGAGGACGAGGCGGACCGGCAGGCCTGTTTCGCCGTCCGCAAGGAGGTCTTCGTCGTCGAGCAGCGCGTGCCCGAGGACATCGAGTACGACGCGTACGACGCCGGGGCCGTGCACGTCCTGGCCGTCCGGCAGGACGGGGAGCCGCTCGGCACCGGCCGGCTGCTGACGGGCGAGGCCGCCGCCGTGAAGAACGGCGGGGCGAAGGACGTCGGCGCTCTCGGGCGCCTCGCCGTGACGAAGGCGGCGCGCGGCCTCGGTGTCGGCGCCGCGCTGGTGCGGGCCATCGAGGACGCGGCCCGCGCGCGCGGGCTCGCCGCCGTGGACCTGCACGCGCAGACGCACGCGCTGGGGTTCTACGAGCGCCTGGGCTACGTCGCGTACGGGCCAGAGTTCCTCGACGCCGGGATCGACCACCGCGCGATGCGGAAGGCGATCGGCAGGGCAGCGGCACCGTAAGGCCGTCGCGGCATCGCGGTCCCGGGACCCGATAAGACCGGTTTGATCTGAGGTGCGTGGCACTCTTGAGGCCGGAACGCACATGATCGTCGAGTCTGGTCGGAGTCCCCGGTGGATCAATTGGCCCTGCTGTTCGTGCTGTTGCTCGGGGCCGTGCTGACCGTCCCCCTCGGTGACCGGCTCGGCCTGCCGTCCCCGGTCCTGATGACCCTGCTCGGCATCGCCCTGGCGCTGATCCAGGCGGTGCCGAATGTCGATATCAACCCGGACCTCATCCTCCCGCTCGTGCTGCCACCGCTGCTCTACGCGGCCGTGCACCGCACGTCCTGGCGCCAGTTCGCGGCCAATAAACGGCCGATCTTCCTGCTCGCCGTCGCCCTGGTCTTCGTCACCACGGCCGCGGTCGCCTACGTCGCCGATGCCATCGTGCCGGGCCTGCCGGTCGCCGCGGCCGTCGCGCTCGGCGCCCTGGTGGCGCCGCCCGACCCGGTCGCCGCGACCGCCGTCGCGGGCCAACTCGGCCTGCCCCGGCGCATGGTGTCGATCCTGGAGGGCGAGGGCCTGTTCAACGACGTGACCGCGATCGTGCTCTACCACGTCGCGATCGCCGCAGCCGTCAGCGGCAGCTTCTCGCTGCCGCGCGCGGCGCTGGAACTCGTCCTGTCGGCGGTCGTGGCCATCGCGGTCGGCTGGGCGCTCGGCTGGATCGCCAACAAGCTCATCGGCTATCTCGGCGACGCCACCCTCCAGATCGGCCTCACGCTCCTGATCCCCTACGCCTCGTACGTACTCGCCGAGGAGCTCAAGGGTTCGGGCGTGCTCGCGGTCCTGACCACGGCCATGTTCCTGGCCGAGCACGCCTTCGACGCCGACGACGTGCTCACAAGGCTCACCGGGCGGGCCTTCTGGGACGTCGTGGACACCCTCGTCACGGGCGTCGCGTTCGGCCTCATCGGCCTGGAGGTGCACAACGTCGTCAGGACCGCGGAGGGGCGCTGGGGCGAGATGTTCGGCTGGGCGGCCGCGGTCGTCGGGGTCGTCATCGTCGTACGGCTGTTGTGGCTGTTGCCGATGACGTGGGTGACACGGCGGATGCACATGCGGCGCGATGTCGACGAGGACATCCCGGTGAGCTGGCGCGAGACGGTCGTCATGTGGTGGGCCGGAATGCGCGGCGTGGCCTCGGTGGCCCTGGCCCTCGCCATTCCGTTCACGATGGACGACGGTTCCCCCTTCCCGCACCGGGACGAGCTCGTCTTCCTCGCGTTCGGGGTGATCATGGCGACCCTGGTGCTGCAGGGCCTGAGCCTGCCGTGGCTGGTGCGCAAGCTCGGGGTGCGCAGCGACGACACCGCCGAGCGGGAGTTCGAGCGGCAGCTCGCGGTGCGGGCCGCGAAGGCCGCGAAGCGGCGGTTCAAGGAGATTGAGGAGGTCGAGGAGCTGCCGGACGAGGTGCAGGAGCAAATGCTGCGCCGCGCGTTCGACATCGGCCTGCGCATCAACCCGGAGATCGGCGCGGACGAACGGCGCGAGAAGCAGACCAAGCGGATGGACCGGATCAAGCGGGTCCGCCGGATCCAGGCGGAGATGATGTCGGCGGCCCGGCACGAGGTCCTCGCGGCCCGCAGCGAGGCGGGCGCCGACCCGGAGGTGGTCGACCGGGTGCTCAGGAAACTGGATGTGCGCAGTTTGCGTTAGGGACAGGCCCGGGGACCGGCTGGCGTTCTAGGCTCGTGTGCATGGCACGCAATGTGATGATCACCGGAGGCGGTACGGGAATCGGACTCGCGGCGGCGAAGGCCTTCGCCGCGGAGGGGGACCGGGTGCTGCTGGTCGGGCGGCGGATCGAGGTCCTGGAGAAGGCCGGGGTATCCGGCGCCCTGAGGTACCCGGCCGACCTGAGTACGGTCGAAGGGGCGCGCGGCGCCGCCGACTTCGCGCTCGAGGCCTTCGGCGGGAGCGTCGACGTCATCGTGCACAGCGCCGGCGGGATCGGCGGCCGGTCGCTCCCGGCGCCGGAGGGCTCCGATCCGCTCGACGCCGTCGCCCACGACTGGAACGCCAACTTCCGTATCAATACGCTCACGTCGGTCCTGCTCACCGAGGCGCTGCGCGAGCACCTGACCTCACCGGGCGGGCGCATCGTGTTCCTGTCCTCCATCGCCGCCCTGCGCGGCTCGGGCTCCGGCGCGTACGGCGGCGCCAAGGCGGCCCTGCACCCGTACACGTACGACCTCGCCAAGGCCCTCGGTCCGCGCGGCATCACCGTGAACACCGTCGCGCCCGGCTACATCGAGGACACCGAGTTCTTCGGGCCGTCGATGCCCGAGGCGGATTACCGGCGCCGGGTCGACGCCATCCCGACCGGCCGCGCCGGGACGCCCGAGGACATCGCGGCCACCGTGCTGTGGCTGGCGTCGCCGGGCGGCGGCCATGTCAGCGGACAGATCGTCCAGGTCAACGGCGGGGAGTTCCTTGGGCGTTAGCCCGACAGGCCCTAGCCCCGCCCTGTGCGGGGAGCGCGGCCGTTGCGGCTGAGTACGTGTTCCGGGAGCGAGTCCATCTCGTCCGGGGCGACCAGGGCCGTCGCCGTGTTGATCCGCGGGAGCGCGTACGGGTGCTGGTCGGTCAGCCAGCGCACGAGCTGCTCGCGGACCGTGACCCGCACCGTCCAGATGTCGTCCGCGTCCTTGGCGGTGACCAGGGCGCGGACCTGCAGCGTGCTGGGCGTCGTGTCGGTGACGGCGAGGCCCCAGTCGCGGCCGTCCCAGGCGGCGCACTCGCGCAGGATGTCGTGCAACTTCTCGCGCATCTCGGGCACGGGCGCGCTGTGGTCGAGGTGGAGGAAGACGGTGCCGGTCATCTGGACGCCGCCGCGCGACCAGTTCTCGAACGGCTTCGACGTGAAGTACGAGACCGGCATGGTGATGCGGCGCTCGTCCCAGGTGCGCACGGCGAGGAAGGTGAGGGTGATCTCCTCGACCGTGCCCCACTCGCCGTCCACGACCACGGTGTCCCCGATCCGCACCATGTCGCCGAACGCGATCTGCAGGCCCGCGAAGAGGTTGCCGAGCGTGGACTGTGCGGCGACACCGGCGACGATGCCGAGGACGCCCGCCGAGGCCAGCAGCGAGGCCCCGGCCGCCCTGAAGGAGGGGAACGTCAGGAGCATCGCGGACACCGCGACCACGCCGACGACCGCGATGACGACGCGCTGGATCAGGGTGACCTGGGTGCGCACGCGGCGGACCCGGGCCGGATCGCGCTGGGCGGTGGCGTACCGGGCGTAGGACGACTCGACTATGGCCGAGGAGATCCGGACGGCGAGCCAGGCGGTGGCGCCGATCAGGACCAGGTTGAGCGTTTCCCCAATGGTGCCGTCGTGCTCCGCCGTGAGGCCCGCCCTGTCGTACGAGCCCCTCAGCAGCGCCGCGCAGAGCACGAGCTGGAGCGGCAGCCGGCAGCGGCGCAGCAGACCCCACAACGGCGTCTCGTGGTGGCGCTGGTCGGTGCGGAGCAGCAGCCGGTCGACGGCCCACCCCACCAACAGCGTGAGCACGACCGAGCCACCAATGACGATCAGTGGGCGCAGTACGTTCTCCATGCCACGACGGTAACCGGGATCGGGCGCGCCACACCTGTGGAGGCCCTGGCACCATGGAGCGCATGAACATCATGCTTTTCCATTCGGCGTTCGGTCTGCGTCCCGCCGTCGAGGCCGCGGCCGAGCGGCTGCGGGCCGCCGGGCACGAGGTGTGGACCCCTGATCTGTTCGAGGGCCGCACCTTCGACACCGTCGAGGAGGGCATGGCCTTCATGGCAGAGATCGGCAAGGACGAGCTGCTCAAGCGCGCTGTGCTGGCGGCCGCGCCGTACTCCGACCGCGGTCTCGTCTACGCCGGGTTCTCGTTCGGCGCCGCGACCGCGCAGACCCTCGCCCTCGGCGACGACAAGGCGAAGGGGCTGCTGCTCCTGCACGGCACGTCCGACATCGCGGAGGGCGTCACCGTGGACGAGCTCCCGGTCCAGCTGCACGTCGCGGAGCCCGACCCCTTCGAGACGGACGACTGGCTGACCGCCTGGTACCTGCAGATGGGGCGCGCGGGAGCCGACGTGGAGGTCTACCGGTACGCCGGGGCCGGCCACCTCTACACCGACCCCGAGCTGCCGGACTACGACGAGGAGGCCGCCGAGGCCACCTGGCGGGTGGCGCTCGGCTTCCTCGAAACGCTCTAGTCGTCAGCCCTTGAGGGCCTTCTCCGTCGCGGTCTTGTACTCGGCCACGGTCATGGGGGCGTTCTGGCCGTCCGAACCGGTCAGCTTCTTGCCGTCCATGACCAGGCTCGGGGTGCCGGTGACCTCGTCCTTGTTCGCGTCGAACGACTTGGACATCTTCATGGCCCAGTTGTCGTACGTACCGTCCTGGACGGCCTTCTGGAACGCCTTGTTGCCCTTGAGGGAGTCCACGGTGTCGGCGACCTTGATCAGGTAGTCGTCGTCCTTGAACTTGTCGTCGTTCTCCTCGGGGTGGAACTTCGCCGAGTAGAGCGCCGTCTTGTAGTCGAGGAAGGCGTCCTGGCTCACGTTGAGGGCCGCGCCGAGCGCGCTCAGCGCGTTCTTCGAGCCCTCGCCGTTGGTGCCGACGTCGCCCTTGGCCGCGCTGTCGCCGTCGAGGAACGTGCCGCCGATGTACTGGATCTTGAACTTGCCGGCCTCGACGTCCTTGTGGAGCGTCTCGCCGACCGTCTGCTCGAACGTGGCGCAGACCGGGCAGCGCGAGTCCTCGTAGACCTTCAGGGTCTTCTTCGCGTCGGCCTTGCCGATGACGACGGTCGTGCCGTCCTTGCCCGAGGTGTTCTTGGGCGCCTTCACGGCGGAGGACTTGGCGTCCATCGCCGTCTCCCACTCGGAGGGCTTGTTGGCCTGCATCACCGCGTAACCGACACCGCCGGCGATCGCGAGGACCGCGACGATGGAGACGCCTACGATCGCCTGCCGCTTCGTCTTGTCCCGCTTGGCCTGGCGCTCGCGTTCGGCGCGCAGCCGCTCACGGGCCGCGTTCTTCGCCTGCTGGGTGTTGCGCTTGCTCATGGTCGTGCTCCGTAGCTGAGTGACATGCGGATGGGGACTGCCGTGCCGGAGCCCGAGCCGGAAGGTGGCTCAGGCGGCGAGGCACGGCGGTCCGCGCCGTCCTACGGAGTGCACCCAGAGCCGGGTGCGGGAGGCCGGTACGCGCGTGGCGGTGCGCGCGAGGCGCACGGCCGGCTCGCGCCGGACGGTGACCGCGGCGAACGCGATGAGCAGCGGCCGGAACGTGAAGGCGGCCACCGCGCGCAGCAGTTGGGCCAGGGCCTGCTCACCGCGGCGCAGCCAGGCGGCCGCGAGCAGGCCGACGGCGACGTGCGCGCCGAGGAGCAGCCAGGAGGCCGCCGGGTCGGTGTGTGCGAAGAGCGCGGCCGCCCGCTCCGTGCTGCCGCCCGTCATCCGGGCCAGCGGCGTGCCCACGTTCCCCGCGCACAGCACGTCGAAGCCGAACTGGCGCAGCGGGCCCGCGACGGGGCCGCCGGCCTGGCCGTAACAGACGTGCTGGCCGGTCGTGAAGACCGTGTCGGCGGCCAGTTCCAGCGGGACGAGCAGGGCCGCGATCCGGCCGAAGCCGCGCTCCCGTCCCGCCAGCGCGTACGCGATCACGAAGACGGCCGCCGCGATCGCGGCGACCGTCGTGAGCGGCAGCGGAGCCCTGGACAGCAGCACGTGCGACGCGGCGGACAGCGTCACGGCGCATGCCGTGAACAGCGCCGCGCGCGTCACTCGTAGCTGGGTCCCGGATATGTCGTCCATCGCGGAGGAGTGTGCCATGCCTTCCGGTAAGCGATGCCTAAAAGGTTCCTGTGAGTCAGAGGCCCGGGATCCGGCCGTTGCGGAACAGGTCCACGAAGATCTGGTGGTCCGCACGCGCGCGTGCCCCGTAGGAGTGCGCGAAGTCGACCAGTAGCGGCGCGAAGCCCTCCTCGTCGGCCGCGATCGCCGCGTCGATGGCGCGCTCCGTGGAGAACGGCACCAGCGACTCGCCGGACTGGTCGTCCGCCGCCGCGTGCATCGTCGCCGTGGCCCGGCCGAGGTCGGCGACGACCGCCGCGATCTCCTCCGGGTCGTCGATGTCGCCCCAGTCCAGGTCCACCGCGTACGGCGAGATCTCGGCGACCAGTTGCCCGGCGCCGTCGAGCTCCGTCCAGCCCAGCCACGGGTCGGCGTGCGCCTGCAGGGCACGCTGCGAGATGACCGTGCGGTGGCCCTCGTGCTGGAAGTACCCGCGGACCGCCGGGTCGGTGATGTGCCGCGAGACGGCCGGGGTCTGGGCCTGCTTCATGTAGATCACGACATCGTTCTCGAGGGCGTCGCTGTTGCCCTCCAGCAGGATGTTGTACGAGGGGAGGCCCGCGGAGCCGATACCGATGCCGCGGCGCCCGACCACGTCCTTCACCCGGTACGAGTCGGGGCGGGACAGGGAGGCCTCCGGCAGCGTCTCCAGGTACCCGTCGAACGCCGCGAGCACCTTGTAGCGCGTCGCCGCGTCCAGCTCGATGGAGCCGCCGCCCTCCGCGAAGCGGCGCTCGAAGTCGCGGATCTCCGTCATGGAATCGAGCAGGGAGAAACGGGTCAGCGAGCGGGCGTCGCGCAGCGCCTCCAGGAGCGGTCCTTCGGCCGTGTCCAGCGTGAAGGGCGGCACCTCGTCGCTCTTGGCGCCCGTCGCCAGCGCGTGGATGCGCTCGCGGTACGCCGCCGCGTACGTGCGTACGAGGTCCGTGATCTGCTCGTCGCTCAGCGCCTTGGAGTAGCCGACCAGTGCCACGGAGGCGGCGAAGCGCTTGAGGTCCCAGGTGAAGGGGCCCACGTACGCCTCGTCGAAGTCGTTCACGTTGAAGATCAGGCGGCCCGTGGAGTCCATGTACGTGCCGAAGTTCTCCGCGTGCAGGTCGCCGTGGATCCACACCCGGCTGGTGCGCTCGTCCAGGTAGGGCCCGCCGTGCTGCTCGCGCTCCACGTCCCCGTAGAACAGGCAGGCCGTGCCCCGGTAGAACGCGAAGGCCGAGGCCGCCATCTTGCGGAACTTGACCCGGAAGGCCGCGGGGTCGGCGGCGAGGAGCTCGCCGAACGCGGTGTCGAAGACGGAGAGGATCTGCTCGCCGCGCTGCTCAGCGGTGGGCTGCGGTTCCGACATCGCTGGGTGCCTCCTGGTGCGGGATGGTCCGGTGCGCCGTACTGACGCGTGGGACAGATGTTCTGATCTGTCCAACGCACGACCGTACTCCCGAGTGCCCGCCCGCCCGTCACCCGACCACCGCCCCTCATCGAGACGCTTCGCGTCGCTGTATCCATCTTCGATGTCAGTGACCGGTCGTAGACTTCCAAGCTGTCCCCCAGACGTCCGCCGGTGTTTTCCATTGGAGGCCCCCACCGTGACCAAGCCGCCCTTCACGCACCTGCATGTGCACACCCAGTACTCGCTGCTGGACGGTGCGGCGCGGCTCAACGACATGTTCAAGGCCGCCGGCGACATGGGCATGACGCACATCGCGATGTCCGACCACGGCAACCTGCACGGGGCGTACGACTTCTTCCACACCGCGGAGAAGGCGGGCATCACGCCGATCATCGGCATCGAGGCGTACGTCGCCCCGGAGTCCCGGCGCAACAAGCGGAAGGTCCAGTGGGGCCAGCCGCACCAGAAGCGCGACGACGTCTCCGGTTCCGGTGGCTACACCCACAAGACGATGTGGGCGGCGAACAGCACGGGGCTGCACAACCTGTTCAAGCTGTCCTCGGACGCGTACGCGGAGGGCTGGCTGACGAAGTGGCCGCGCATGGACAAGGAGACGCTCTCCCAGTGGAGCGAGGGCATCATCGCGTCCACCGGCTGCCCCTCCGGTGAGCTGCAGACCCGCCTGCGCCTCGGCCAGTTCGACGAGGCGGTCAAGGCGGCCGCCGAGTACCAGGACATCTTCGGCAAGGACCGGTACTTCCTGGAGCTGATGGACCACGGCATCGACATCGAGCACCGGGTCCGCGAGGACCTCCTGCGGGTCGGCAAGAAGGTCGGCATCCCGCCTCTGGTGACGAACGACTCGCACTACACGTACGCGAACGAGGCGACCGCGCACGACGCGCTGCTGTGCATCCAGACCGGCAAGAACCTCTCCGACCCGGACCGCTTCCGGTTCAACGGCACGGGCTACTACCTGAAGTCGACGGACGAGATGTACGCCATCGACTCCTCGGACGCCTGGCAGGAGGGCTGCCGCAACACGCTGCTGGTGGCCGAGCAGATCGACACGACCGGTATGTTCGAGAAGCGCGACCTCATGCCGAAGTTCGACATCCCCGAGGGCTTCACGGAGATCACCTGGTTCCAGGAGGAGGTCCGGGTCGGCATGAACCGCCGCTACCCGGGCGGCGTCCCCGATGACCGCCAGAAGCAGGTCGAGTACGAGATGGACATCATCATCCAGATGGGGTTCCCGGGGTACTTCCTGGTCGTCGCCGACTTCATCATGTGGGCCAAGAACAACGGCATCGCGGTGGGCCCCGGCCGTGGTTCCGCGGCCGGTTCGATCGTCGCGTACGCCATGGGCATCACCGACCTCGACCCGATCACGCACGGCCTGATCTTCGAGCGGTTCCTCAACCCCGAGCGCGTCTCCATGCCCGACGTCGACATCGACTTCGACGAGCGCAGGCGCGTCGAAGTGATCAGGTACGTGACGGAGAAGTACGGCGCCGACAAGGTCGCCATGATCGGCACCTACGGCAAGATCAAGGCCAAGAACGCGATCAAGGACTCCGCGCGCGTGCTCGGTTACCCGTACGCGATGGGCGACCGCCTCACCAAGGCGATGCCCGCCGACGTCCTCGGCAAGGGCATCGACCTCTCCGGCATCACCGACTCCGCGCACCCGCGCTACAGCGAGGCCGGCGAGATCCGGGGGATGTACGAGAACGAGCCGGACGTCAAGAAGGTCATCGACACCGCCAAGGGCGTCGAGGGCCTGGTCCGGCAGATGGGTGTGCACGCGGCCGGCGTCATCATGTCCAGCGAGCCGATCGTCGACCACGCCCCGCTGTGGACCCGGCACACCGACGGCGTGACGATCACGCAGTGGGACTACCCGCAGTGCGAGTCGCTCGGCCTCCTGAAGATGGACTTCCTGGGCCTCAGGAACCTGACCATCATGGACGACGCCGTCAAGATGGTGCGGTCCAACAAGGGCATCGACCTGGAGATGCTCGAGCTCCCGCTCGACGACCCGAAGACGTACGAACTGCTCTGCCGCGGCGACACGCTGGGTGTGTTCCAGTTCGACGGCGGGCCGATGCGCTCGCTGCTCCGCCAGATGCAGCCCGACAACTTCGAGGACATTTCCGCCGTCTCGGCCCTGTACCGGCCGGGCCCGATGGGCATGAACTCGCACATCAACTACGCGGAGCGCAAGAACGGCCGCCAGGAGATCACGCCGATCCACCCGGAGCTCGAAGAGCCCCTGAAGGAGACGCTCGGCCTGACCCACGGCCTCATCGTGTACCAGGAGCAGGTGCAGAAGGCCGCGCAGATCATCGCGGGCTACTCGCTCGGCGAGGCCGACGTGCTGCGCCGCGTGATGGGCAAGAAGAAGCCCGAGGAGCTGGCGAAGAACTTCGTCCTCTTCCAGGAGGGCGCGAAGAAGAAGGGCTTCTCCGACGCGGCGATCCAGGCCCTGTGGGACGTGCTGGTCCCGTTCGCCGGCTACGCGTTCAACAAGGCGCACTCCTCCGCGTACGGCCTGGTCACCTACTGGACCGCGTATCTGAAGGCGAACTATCCGGCCGAGTACATGGCCGCGCTGCTCACCTCGGTCAAGGACGACAAGGACAAGTCGGCCGTCTACCTCAACGAGTGCCGGCGGATGAAGATCAAGGTCCTCCCGCCGGACGTGAACGAGTCGGTGCACAACTTCGCCGCCCAGGGCGACGACGTGATCCTCTTCGGCCTGGAGGCGGTCCGCAACGTCGGGTCGAACGTGGTGGAGTCGATCGTCCGGGCCCGCAAGGCGAAGGGGAAGTTCACCTCGTTCCCCGACTACCTGGACAAGATCGAGGCCGCCGCCTGCAACAAGCGGACGACGGAATCGCTGATCAAGGCGGGCGCCTTCGATCAGATGAAGCACACCCGCAAGGGCCTCACCGCCCAGTACGAGCCGATGATCGACAACGTCGTGGCGGTGAAGCGCAAGGAGGCCGAGGGACAGTTCGACCTCTTCGGCGGCATGGGCGAGGGGGAGAGCGACGAGCCGGGCTTCGGCCTCGACGTCGAGTTCTCCACCGACGAGTGGGACAAGACGTATCTGCTCGCCCAGGAGCGCGAGATGCTCGGCCTGTACGTCTCCGACCACCCGCTCTTCGGCCTGGAGCACGTGCTCTCCGACAAGGCGGACGCGGGCATCGGGCAGCTGACGGGCGGCGACTTCGGGGACGGCGCGGTCGTCACGGTCGGCGGCATCATCTCGGGCCTCCAGCGCAAGATGACCAAGCAGGGCAACGCCTGGGCGATCGCGACCGTCGAGGACCTCGCCGGTTCCATCGAGTGCATGTTCTTCCCGGCGACGTACCAGCTGGTGTCCACGCAGCTCGTCGAGGACGCCGTGGTGTTCGTGAAGGGCCGCCTCGACAAGCGGGAGGACGTGCCGCGTCTGGTCGCCATGGAGATGCAGGTCCCCGACCTGTCGAACGCGGGGACCAACGCGCCCGTGATCCTCACGATCCCGGCCCTGCGGGTGACCCCGCCGATGATCAGCCGGCTCGGCGAGATCCTCACCAACCACCGGGGCGACAGCGAGGTGCGGATCAAGCTCCAGGGGCCGCGCAAGACCACGGTGCTGCGGCTCGACCGGCACCGAGTGAAGCCCGACCCGGCGCTGTACGGAGACCTGAAGGTGCTGCTCGGGCCGGCCTGCCTGGCGGGCTGACCGCACCGAGACGCGCGCGAGGGGCGTACCCGGAAATCCGGGTACGCCCCTCGCTGTGTGCCAACTGCCCTGCGCGGCGCCTCAGTTGTGACCGAAGCGACGCTCGCGGTGCTTGCGGGCCACGTCACTCGGCGTGGCTTCCACAGCCGACTTGGCCTGGGCCTCCATGGCCGAGGAGCGGGCCTGCTCCTGAGGCTCGGCGGCCTCCTGGGCCGCCGCCTTCTGCTGATGGCGATTCTGCTTACGGTTCTTGGCCATGGTGATCTGCCTCCTGCGGGGGATCTAGGGGCCAGGGCCGGCTTCAGATTCACACAGTCGGACGAAGAACGCATTTCGGCGTATTACCGTTCGTAACGGTCTTCGGTTGCGGGGCGCCCAACCCGCGTTCACGGCTTCCGCCACGCCGAAGATCGAGTTCGGGCCGTTAACCCCCGTGCCGTCGGGCAGACTCGAAGGGAACCCGAAGCGAAGCCGCGGGAGCCGCCTCGTGGAGCGTGTCCGGACTGCTGGCAAGTCGGCGGAAAGAGGGTGGATCGCGTGGACCGTTGCATCGTTCTGGTGGACGCCGGGTATCTGCTGGGGGCCGCGGCGAGTTTGCTCGCGGGCGAGCCCTCACGCTCCCGGATTCATGTCGACCACGCCGCCCTCATCCAGGGCCTGCGCGAGCGCGCCGAGGCCGAGACCGGGCGGGAGCTGCTGCGCATCTACTGGTTCGACGGGGCGCCCGACCGCGTGCCGCAGCCCGAGCACCGTCGGTTGCGGGTGATGCCGCGGGTCACGGTGCGCCTCGGCGCGCTGACGCGCTCCGACGGGCGGTGGGCGCAGAAGGGCGTCGACGCGGCGATGCACGCCGAGCTGACCGAGCTGGCCCGCAACCGTGCCTGCTCGGACATCGTGCTCGTGACCGGGGACGGGGACCTGCTGCCCGGCATGATGGCCGCCAAGGAGCACGGCGTCGCCGTCCACCTGTGGGCGGTGCAGGCCGCCGACGGGGACTACAACCAGTCCGAGGACCTGGTCGCGGAGGCCGACGAGCGGCGGGTGCTCGACCGGACGTGGATCACCAAGGCCGTACGCGCCAAGGAGCTCGGCGGGAACGGGATCTGTGCCCCGCCGCCCGTGCCGCGCCCCGAGATCGCCGCGATCCTGTCCGCGCCGCTGCCCGAGTCGGCGCACTCCCCTGCGGGGCGTCCCGTGGCGGAGGCCGGGGGTGCGGCGCCCGTGCAGCACGAGCCGGCCGCGCACGGCGAGAACGGGACGGCGGACGCGCCGGCGCCGGACGAGGACCGGGCCGGCGGCGGCAAGGGTGTGCCCACGCCCAAGGACCTCGCCGCGCTGCGCGGGCCGGGGGCGCAGGCCGCGCAGCATCCGGCGAACGCGACGTTGCGGTGGTCGTCCGACAAGGGCTGGGTCGAGCGGCCCGGGGGTGGCGGGGAGCCCGCCGACGTGGCGTCCTTGCCGACGCTGGCGCAGCTCACCACGGCGGAGCAGCGGTGGGCCGACCGCGAGGAGGACATCACCGCGATCGGCGGGGATCCGTACGAGGTCGGGCAGGTGTTCGCGCGGCGGTGGCGGGAGCGTCTCGGGGACCAGACGCAGTTGCAGAAGCTGGCGACCATGTATCCGCGGGTACCGCACCGGATCGACGGGGAGCTGCTGCGGTACGCGGCGAGGTTCGGGCTGCTCGCCCACAAGGACGACCAGATCGACGAACACGACCGGTATGCGATCCGGGCGGGTTTCTGGCGCGACATCGACATCCGCACGGCGGAACACGCGGCGGCGGCCGAGTAGGCGGGGCGTGGGTGGGGCCGTCGTCCTCGTTGCGCCGGGGCCGCGCATTTAAGCCCCTGCGGCGATTGGGCAGCGGGGTCCGGGGCGGAGCCCCGTGACGTAGGCGCGGGTGAGCAGGGTGTACGGCAGGCGTGGTAAATGTCCCGCCCCGCGTGCAATCGTGAACGCCGGACCCCGTAGTCTCGTTCCTCGTGAGTATGCGCACCGATGACGTCGCCCCGAAGCGTAACGCGGGCGCTGTCGTGTGCGCGGTGCGGGGGCTCCGCAAGACCTACCCGGCCTCACGCGGACGCCGCGGCGCCCCCGGCGCGCCGGAACTGCGGGCCACCGACGACGTATGGCTCGACATCAGGCGCGGCGAGATCTTCGGGCTCCTCGGGCCGAACGGCGCGGGCAAGTCCACCCTCGTACGGCAACTGACCGGGCTGATGCGCCCCGACGCGGGAAGCGTCGAGATCCATGGGCACGACATCGTGCGGCACCCCGAGCGCGCCTCCCGGATCCTCGCCTACCTCGGTCAGGAGTCGACCGCACTCGACGAGCTGACCGTCGCGCTGGCCGCCGAGACCACGGGCCGGCTGCGCGGGCTCTCCCTCAAGGACGCGCGGGCCGCCCGCGACGACGTGCTGGAGGAGCTGGGGCTCACCCCGCTCGCCTCCCGGCCGATCAAGAAGCTGTCCGGCGGCCAGCGGCGGCTCGCCTGCTTCGCCGCCGCACTCGTCGGGGAGCGGCCGCTGCTCGTGCTCGACGAGCCGACCACCGGGATGGACCCCGTCGCGCGCCGCGCCGTCTGGGCCGCGGTCGACCGCCGGCGGGCCGAGCGCGGCACGACCGTACTGCTCGTCACCCACAACGTGATCGAGGCCGAGACCGTGCTCGACCGGGTCGCCGTGCTCGACCAGGGACGCGTCATCGCCTGCGACACCCCGACGGGCCTCAAGGAACGCGTCGCCGGCGAGGTGCGCGTGGAACTCGTGTGGCGCCAGGAGGCTCCGGTGGAGCTCGACGAGGTGGCGCGGCTGCGCCCGCACGCCGTGGAATCAGGGCGGCGCTGGTCGCTGCGGCTCGAACCGGAGGCGGCCCGCTCCGCCGTCGCCGCCGTCACCGGCGGCCCGGCCTTCGACTTCCTGGACGACTTCACGCTCGCGACGCCGAGCCTGGAGGACGTGTACTTGGCGCTCGGCGGAAGTCGCAGCGGTGTGAAGGGCCTGGTGAAGGCATGAGTGTCGTCCCCACCGCTCCCGCGGTCGCCTCCGAGCGCGCGTCCGCGCGCCCGGCGCCCGCGCCGGGCCCCGTCGAGGAGACGCTCGCGCCCCGCGCCCGCTTCCTGCCCTCGCTCGCCGCCGTCTACCGGGCGCAGCTCAGCCGGGCCCGCGTGGCCCGGATCCCGCTGCTGTTCGTCGCGACGTTCCAGAGCATCGGCATCATGATCCTCATGCGCGGCGTCGTCGAACAGGGCGGCCGTGAGGCGCAGGCAGTCGTGGCGGGGTCCGCGGTGCTCGTCGTCGCCTTCGTCGCGCTGAACCTGCTCGCCCAGTACTTCGGGCAGCTGCGGGCGGCCGGCGGCCTCGACCACTACGCGACGCTGCCGGTGCCACCCGCCTCCGTGGTGCTCGGCGCCGCGGGCGCGTACGCCTCGTTCACCGTGCCGGGGACCGTCGTCACCGCGGTCGTCGGCTGCGCGATGTTCCAGCTGCCGCTCGCCCACCTGTGGGTGCTCGCCGCGGTGATCCCGCTGGCGGGGGCCGCCCTCGCCGGCCTCGGCGCCGCGCTCGGGCTGCTCGCGCCCCGGCCCGAACTGGCCACGCTGCTCGGCCAGTTGGGCATGTCCGCGGCGCTGCTGCTCGGTGTGCTGCCGGCCGACCGGATGCCGGGGTTCGTGCAGTGGGCGAGGGACCTGCTCCCGTCCACGTACGGGGTCGAGGCGTTCGCGCGTACCTTCGCTGAGCACCCCGACTGGGGTGTGGTCCTGCTCGACCTGGGCGTCTGCGCGGCCGTCGGCGTCGCCTCCCTGGCCGTGGCGACGTGGGCCTACCGGCGGGCCGCCGTCCGCTAGGGCCTGTCCGGAGTTCCCCCGCGGGGAACCAGACAGGCCCTGACGCGCCGCACAGCGACGCCTGGCACGATGGCAGGGTGACCGCACCGCTGACACCGCCACCCCATCAGCCCCCGCACAACAACGGGCACAGCAACCCTTGGCAGGCCCCCGACCCCATGACCGGACATCTGCCCCCCGCGCCCGCCGCCCCGCAGGAGCACGAGGAGGACGGCCCCGGGCTGCGCGCCGAGCTCAAAGAGGCCGTGGCCGTGACGGTCGCCGTCGCCGTGGTGGGGCTCGCGCTCGGCGCGCTGTGGTTGTGGCTCGCGCCCCGGGTGCCGCTGGTCTCGGACGCGTCGGCGGTCTACCTCAAGGACACCGAGGGCGAGCAGGCGATCGGCATCGACGGAACGTTTGCCCTGCTCGGGCTCGTGTTCGGCGCCGTCACCGGCGCCGCCGTGTTCCTGTGGCGCAGGCGCGGGGGCGTTCCACTGGTTGTCGGGTTGGCGCTGGGCAGTCTGCTCGGCGGGGTGCTCGCCTGGCGGTTCGGCGTCTGGCTCGGGCCCGCGCAGAACGTCGCCGCGCACGCCAAGGCGGTCGGCAAGGGCGTGGTGTTCGACGCCCCCCTGGAGCTGAACGCCAAGGGGGCGCTGCTCGCGTGGCCGCTCGCCGCGTTGGTGGTGCACCTGGGCCTCACCGGACTCTTCGGGCCGCGCGACCCTGACCCGTATTTCGCGACGCCGTACGGGACGCAGCACGACGGCGGACCCACGCCCACGGCATAGCGGCCGGTTGAGCGCGCGCCGACTGTCAGGCGGGCCGGCGCCCGTGGTTGGCCTTGCCCTTTTTGATCCGCCACTTCCGCTTGCGCGTCTTCTTCGACATGTTCAGGTGCTTAGTCGAAGAAGCGGGGTGCGTCGAGGGGTCACGCACGACCGACGGGTGCGAGGACCGCGTCCGTGAGCGCCGCGAGGTCCCCCGGCGCCAGCTCGACCTCAAGGCCGCGGCGCCCCGCCGAGACGCAGATCGTGGCGTGCTCGCCGGCGGAGGAGTCGATGACCGTACGCAGCTTCTTGCGCTGCCCGAGCGGCGAGATGCCACCGCGTACGTACCCGGTCGTGCGCTCCGCGAGCGCCGGATCGGCCATGGTGGCGCGCTTGCCGCCGACCGCCGCCGCGAGCGCCTTCAGGTCGAGCTGCCCCGCCACCGGCACGACGCCGACGACGAGCGCGCCGTCCACGTCCGCGACGAGCGTCTTGAACACCCGGTCCGGGGAGACACCCATCGCCTCCGCGGCCTCCTCGCCGTAACTGGCGCGCGCGGGGTCGTGCTCGTAGGAGTGGACCGTGAAATCGGTGCCGGCGGCGGTGAGCGCGACGGTCGCGGGCGTACCTCCGGACTGGCTCTGCTTCTTGGCCTTCTTCGCCAACGTGCCGTTTCCCTACGTGAATTGAGTGGACGTCAGTTGAGGCTGGTGGAATTCCGGGTGAGCTCCGTCGCCGGCAGCGAGGGCAGATGGCGGATGATCGCCGTCTCCGCGCGCAGCAGCGTCAGCTCCTCGCGCAGCCGGGACGCCACGTCGCCGGCCTCCAGCAGCCGCTGCTTCGTCGGTACGTCGAGGACCGCGGCCGCCGCGACCAGGTACGACACCACCGACGGCTCGTCCGGCAGCTCCGCGCCCGTCGTCAGCGAGCGCTCACGGGCGCCCGCGAGACGCTTCTGGTACGAGCGGAACGCGCGCAGCACGCCCTCCGCGAGGGCGCCCGCCTCCTCGCCGTCCTCCTCGGGCAGCTCCTCCACCTCGGCCGTCAGATACGGGCCCGAGGCGTCGACCGAGTGCAGCTTCACCCGGCGCGTGCCGGTGGCGAGCACCTCGAAGCTGCCGTCCGCGCGCTCCCTGATCGTCGCGGCGTCCGCGATGCAGCCGACGGCGTGGAAGGACGCGATCGGGTCGTCGCCGAAGCCCGCGGCCGGGCCCGCGCCCGCCTCCTTCGTGGTCACCTCGTTCGGCATGCCGGACGAGGTGGGCGCCACCTCGTGGCCGTCGCGGATCGCGACGACCACGAACTGGCGGGGCTCCTCCGAGGTGGACGGTTCGGTGTCGGGCTCCGACGGATCGTCGGGCGACGCCTTCAACAGATCGCGCATCATGGCGCGATAGCGCTCCTCGAATACGTTCAGCGGGAGCACGAGTCCCGGGAACAGCACCGAGTTGAGCGGGAACAGCGGAAGTCGGACGGTGGTCACGTCGGTCAAGCGTAATGGTCGTCGGAGCGGACCGGTCCGCCGCGCAGCGGCATCGCCGCCGCGACTTCAAGGCGGACCTGTCCGCGCAGCTCCATGAAATGGCCCAGCGGGTCGTCCGTGAGCCGGTCCCAGGGGAACGATGTCGCGTACGGGCCGATGAGCCGCAGCTGGTCGAGAGCGTCCTCCCAGCGTCCGAGTTCGACCAGTACGCAGGTCAGCAGGTTGCGCACCTCGGCGGGCCAGGGATCCGCGGGCTCGTACGAGCGGGAGAGCTTCGCGGCGAGGTCGGCGGCGGCGTCGAGGCGGGCGTGGGGGATGCCGGTGTGCGGGGCGCCGGAGGTCAGATAGGCGAGGGCCGCGCGGGCCGGGAGCGCCTGGAGGAGCGAGCCCGGCAGGGCGTCCTGCGCGGCGCGCTCCGCGAAGTCGAAGCACTCCTTGTGCGAGCCGTACCAGGCGGCCGACAGATAGCGCAGGGCCGCGACGTGGCAGCCGTAGTGGTGCGGGGAGCGGCGCACCGCCCGCGCCCACAGCTGCTCGAACTCGGTGTGCGGGGCGTTGGTGCCGCGGGCGTGGTCGAGGGCGATGCGCCAGGGGACCGGGTCGCGGGGGTCGGACTCGGCCGCGGCGAGGATCAGCGGGGTGACCTCGCGCAGCAGCTCGGCGTGGGCGGGCGCGGCGAGGGCGCGGGTGACGGCGAGTTCGGCCTTGACCAGGAGCAGGTCGGGGTCGTGCGGCGAGGCCTCCTGCCAGGCCTCGAACCACTCCGGGCGGGCGGCGGCGAACGCGGCGAGGCGTTGCACTGCGCGGTCCCGGTTCTCCCACTCGGCGGCGTCGCGGGTCAGGGCGAGGGCCTTCGCGGCGGGGCCGTGGTCGCCGCGGCCCGCGGCCACGAGGGCGGGGGCGAGGCGGTCGTCCGGGGCGTCGAGCAGCAGCTCCTCGTCCGGGGGGAGGCCGAGGCCCAGGGCGGAGGTGTGGCGGAGCATGCGGGTGGTGCGGATCAGAGCGCGCAGGAATGGCACGGTGGGATGACGGTCGGGGCGGCCGGAAGGTTGCACGGGCTGCGCCGCTCTTTGCCGTGTCGTGGCCTGAGCCGCCGTGATCGGTGCGCGGCACCGGGGCTTCGGGGCTCTGCCCCGGACCCCGCGCCTCAAACGCCGGCGGGGCTGGAAATACCAATCGCCGGTGGGGCTTGATCTATCAAGCCTCGCCGGCGATTGAGGCGATCTTTCAAGCCCCTGCGGCGTTTGAGCAGCGGGGTCCGGGGCGGAGCCCCGTGGCCGGGGGACGGTCGACCGTTAGTTCCTGCGGAGCAGGCGTGTTGCGCCCGCCGCCACCGTCGTGGCCAGGGTCCAGCCCAGGAGGACCAGGATCGCGGAGGCCCACTGCCAGGTTCCGCTGAGTTGCCAGCTCGCGGCCTGGCCGAGGTCGATGACGGGGAGGAGCAGGTCCAGGGTGAAGAGGGCCGGGTCCCAGACCGGGCCCTCGCCGGGCTTGATGCGCGGGTGCGGGGCCTGGGAGAAGACGACCGCGCTGAGCGCCCAGAGGACCGCCATCCACAGCGCGGCCCGCCCCGGCCGGTACCCGTACGCCACCGTCCAGTCCTGGACGTAGCCCCACACCTTCGCCGCGATCGGCAGCGTCTCGCGCCGCCTGCGCTGCTTGGCGAGCAGCACCTCGCGCGCGTCGGAGTCCTCGCCGCTGCCCCGCAGCACCGTCGCCAGACACTCGTACGGCTCCGGGCTGTACTCGGGTGTCGCGGCGGCGAGCCAGTCGAGGCGGCGGGCGAGGGGGAAGGAGCCGGACGGGATGAGGTTCTCGTACTGGAAACCGCCGAGGCGGAGCTGGCCGGGACCCGGCCAGCTGGTCGACCTGTCGACCAGGTTCGTCGTCCGCGCGCCCGACAGCACGATCCGCCCGCGCTCCGGCTTGTCGCAGAGGAAGCGCAGCTCCGGGGTCTGGATGCGGCGCATCGAGACCTCCTGCTCGTTCTCCATCGTGAAGTGCGCCGAGTCCAGGTCGACCGCGTCGCCGAACCGGCCGTCGTCGAGCCGCACCCCGCCCACGCATTCGAAGCGCTGCACGCGGGTGCCGCGGGCGGGCGTCCCGCCGCCGTTCTGGAGCGGGCCGCCGAGCGCGGCCGGGCCGAGGTACAGCGTCCGCTCGACCGACATCTGCGGAGCGTTCAGGGCGCGGCGGCCCTGCGTATGGCTCAGCCGGGCGCCCCGCAGCGACAGCGAGACGCCCACCGTCGCGCCGCGCAGGCTCAGCTCGCCGTGCGTCTCCAGCAGTTCGGCCTGGAGGTCCTGGCCGACCGTGAGCCCGTCCGCCATGATCGACTTTCCGCGCCGGTCGCTGAACACGACGGCCTGGTTGAGCAGCAGGTCCGTGCCGATGTGCGCGTCCGTGAGCCGGACCCCGTTGTGGAAGCGGCAGCGGGCGAGGTGCAGATCGCCCTCCGTGTGGATGCGCGCGCCCTCCAGGCGGGGCACCGAGCAGTCGATGAGCCGCACCGTCGTGAAGTGCGCCTCCGGGAGGAGCACCTCCTTCTCGAAGCGGCAGCCCTTCATCTCCACGTACGGGACGACGTTGCCGCCCGCGAGATCGAACACATCCGTGATCTGTACGCCCTGGAGCTTGAGCGAGGAGACCCGGCCGTCGAGGGCCGGCGGGCCCGCCAGCAGCAGCCACGCCACGATGCGCGCCCGCACGCTGCGCTCCGGCCCCCAGGGGTGGCCGCCGTGCGGATCGTCCCGCGCGCCGTCCCCTGAGCGCAGGTCGTAGACGCTTCCGTTGCGGAACGCCTGCCACATCCCGACCTCAGTGGCGGTCAGCTCGTCCGGCACGTCCCCGTTGCCGTTGCCGGTCGTACCCTCGACCACGCCTGCTCTGCCTCCCCCGTGCGACCGCTGGTTCGTACAACCGGTCATGCCCGCTGTGTGACCGTCTGAACGCCGGTGGTCAGGTCGCCTGCCGCGATATCAGCCACTGATACGGGGCGCCGAGCGTAAACCCGCATCTGAGAGAATTGTTCTGTGATCTCTCGAATCGATCTGCGCGGCGCCGCCCTCCCCGAGGGCCAGGCCCTGCGCTCGCTGCTGCCCCGAGCCGACTTCGACGTTTCGGCCGCCCTGGAGAAGGTGCGTCCGATCTGCGAGGACGTGCATCATCGTGGCGACGCGGCGCTGATCGAGTACGGGGAGAAATTCGACGGAGTGAAGCTGGAAGCCGTACGGGTTCCTGCCGAGGCCATCGACAAGGCGCTCGCCGATCTCGACCCTGCCGTGCGCGCCGCCCTGGAGGAGTCCATCCGCCGGGCCCGCACCGTCCACCGCGAGCAGCGCCGGAGCAGCCACACGACGCAGGTCGCGCCGGGCGGTTCCGTCACCGAGAAGTGGGTGCCGGTCGAGCGCGTCGGCCTGTACGCGCCGGGGGGCCGGTCCGTCTACCCCTCGTCCGTGATCATGAACGCGGTGCCGGCGCAGGAGGCGGGCGTCGAGTCCGTCGCGCTGGCCTCGCCTCCGCAGAAGGACTTCGGCGGCCTGCCGCACCCCACGATCCTCGCCGCGTGCGCGCTGCTCGGCGTCGACGAGGTGTACGCGGTCGGCGGCGCCCAGGCCGTCGCCATGTACGCGTACGGCACCGAGTCCTGCGCCGCGGCGAACATGGTGACCGGACCCGGCAACGTCTGGGTGGCCGCCGCCAAGCGCTACTTCACGGGCCGCATCGGCATCGACGCCGAGGCGGGCCCCACCGAGATCGCGGTCCTGGCCGACGCGACGGCCGACCCGGTGCACGTCGCCTCCGACCTGATCAGCCAGGCCGAGCACGACCCGCTGGCCGCGGCTGTGCTCGTCACCGACTCCGAGGAGCTGGCCGCCGCCGTCGAGCGGGAGCTGGAGCCGCAGGTCGCCGCCTCCAAGCACGTCGAGGACCGGATCGTGCCCGCCCTCAAGGGGCAGCAGTCCGCGATCGTCCTCGTCGACTCGCTGGACGACGGCCTCAAGGTCGTCGACGCGTACGGGGCCGAGCACCTGGAGATCCAGACCGCAGACGCCTCCGCCGTGGCCCAGCGCGTCAAGAACGCGGGCGCGATCTTCGTCGGCCCGTGGGCGCCCGTCTCCCTCGGTGACTACGCGGCCGGGTCCAACCACGTGCTGCCGACGGGCGGCTGTGCCTGCCACTCGTCCGGCCTGTCCGTCCAGTCGTTCCTGCGCGGCATCCACATCGTCGACTACACGAAGGACGCCCTCGCCGAGGTCGCGTCCACCGTGGTGACGCTCGCCGACGCAGAGGACCTGCCGGCGCACGGCGCAGCGATCAAGGCCCGTTTCGGGTGGAAGGTGCCGCAGAGCAAGTGAGCGAGCGAGTGACCAGGATCGACGACCTTCCCGTACGCGAGGAACTGCGCGGCAAGTCCCCTTACGGGGCGCCCCAGTTGGACGTCGCCGTACGCCTCAACACGAACGAGAACCCGTACCCGCTGCCCGAGCCCCTCGTGCGGCGGATCGCCGAGCGCGTCGCCGACGAGGCCCGGCACCTCAACCGCTACCCGGACCGGGACGCGGTCGAGTTGCGCACGGAGCTCGCCGCGTACCTGACCCGTACGACCGGCCACGAGGTCACGTACGAGCAGGTGTGGGCGGCCAACGGGTCGAACGAGGTGCTCCAGCAGCTCCTCCAGGCCTTCGGCGGCCCCGGCCGGCTCGCGCTCGGCTTCGAGCCCTCGTACTCGATGCACCCGCTGCTCGCCCGCGGCACCAACACCGGCTGGGTGAGCGCCCCGCGGTGCGAGGACTACTCCCTCGATGTACCGGCCGCCGTCGAGGCGATCCGGACGCACAAGCCGCACGTCGTTTTCATCACCAGCCCCAACAACCCCACCGGCAACGCGGTCGCGGCCGAGGACGTCCTCGCGCTGTACGAGGCCGCCGGGCGGGACGCGATGGTGATCGTCGACGAGGCGTACACCGAGTTCAGCCACGGCACCTCGCTGCTGTCGCTCATCGAGGGCCGCCCGAACCTCGTCGTCTCGCGGACGATGTCCAAGGCCTTCGGCGCGGCCGGGCTGCGGCTCGGCTACCTCGCCGCCGACCCGGCCGTGGTCGACGCCGTCCAACTGGTGCGGCTGCCCTACCACTTGTCGGCCGTGAACCAGGCGACGGCGCTCGCCGCCCTGGAGTACACCGACACACTGCTCCAGTATGTGGAGCAGCTGAAGGCCGAACGCGACCGTGTCGTCGGCGAGTTGGAGGGGCTCGGCTTCGATGTCACCGTCGCCGACGCCAACTTCATCCAGTTCGGCGTCTTCGCGGACCCGCACGCCGTGTGGCAGTTCATCCTCGACCGCGGCGTCCTCATCCGTGACAACGGAGTCCCGGGGCGCCTGCGGGTGACCGTCGGCACCCCCGAAGAGAACGACGCGTTCCTGGACGCGGCACGCGAAGTGAAAAAGGACCGAATGAACAGTCAGGAGCGGGGCGCATGAGCCGCGTAGGACGCGTAGAGCGCACGACCAAGGAGACCTCGGTCCTCGTCGAGATCGACCTCGACGGCACCGGAAAGGTCGATGTGGCGACCGGGGTCGGCTTCTACGACCACATGCTCGACCAGCTCGGCAAGCACGGCCTTTTCGACCTCACGGTGAAGACCGAGGGCGATCTGCACATCGACTCGCACCACACCATCGAGGACTCCGCCCTCGCGCTCGGCGCCGCCTTCAAGCAGGCGCTCGGCGACAAGATCGGCATCTACCGGTTCGGCAACTGCACGGTCCCGCTGGACGAGTCCCTTGCACAGGTGACCGTCGACCTGTCGGGCCGCCCGTACCTCGTGCACACCGAGCCCGAGAAGATGGCGCCGATGATCGGCGAGTACGACACGACGATGACCCGGCACATCCTGGAGTCCTTCGTCGCGCAGGCCCAGATCGCGCTGCACGTCCACGTCCCGTACGGGCGCAACGCGCACCACATCGTGGAGTGCCAGTTCAAGGCCCTCGCGCGCGCCCTGCGCTACGCGAGCGAGATCGACCCGCGCGCGGCCGCCGCCGGCATCCTCCCGTCCACGAAGGGCGCGCTGTGAGCGGCCTGTCGGCAGTACTGATCTTCGTCGGCCTCTTCCTCGCCGGCGGTGCCTGGTCCTTCTGGAAGCAGAAGCTGCCCAAGGGGCTCGTGGTGCTGATGGGGATCGGTGCCGCGATGTGCCTCGTCGCCGGAGTCCTGCGGTTGGAGTGGCTCTACTGATGTCGGCCGACAAGAGCAAGAGTGTCGTCGTCTTCGACTACGGCTTCGGCAACGTGCGCTCCGCCGAGCGCGCCCTCGCCCGCGCGGGCGCCGACGTCGAGATCACCCGCGACTTCGACAGGGCCATGAACGCGGACGGGCTGCTCGTGCCCGGCGTCGGCGCGTTCGCCTCCTGCATGCAGGGCCTCAAGGACGCGCGCGGCGACTGGATCGTCGGCCGCCGTCTCGCCGGGGGCCGTCCCGTGATGGGCATCTGCGTCGGCATGCAGATCCTGTTCGCGCGCGGCATCGAGCACGGTGTGGAGGCCGAGGGCCTCGACGAGTGGCCCGGCGTCGTCGAGCCGCTCAAGGCCGATGTCGTCCCGCACATGGGCTGGAACACCGTGGACGCCCCGCAGGGCTCCCAGCTGTTCGCGGGCGTCGACACCGACGAGCGGTACTACTTCGTGCACTCGTACGCCGTGCAGAACTGGGAGCTCGAAGTCCACAACCCTTCCATGCGTGCGCCCAAGGTCACCTGGTCCACGCACGGCGGCCCGTTCGTCGCCGCCGTCGAGAACGGCGCGCTGTGGGCGACGCAGTTCCACCCCGAGAAGTCCGGCGACGCCGGAGCGCAGCTGCTGAAGAACTGGATCTCCGTACTGTGACCGTTTCCCCGAGTGCCCAGAGCAACAAGCTCGAACTCCTCCCCGCCGTCGACGTCCGCGACGGCCAGGCCGTCCGTCTCGTGCACGGCGAGTCCGGCAGCGAGACCTCCTACGGCTCCCCGCTGGAGGCTGCCCTCGCCTGGCAGCGCTCCGGCGCCGAGTGGCTGCACCTGGTCGACCTCGACGCCGCGTTCGGCACCGGCGACAACCGCGACCTGATCTCCGAGGTCGCGAGGGCCATGGACATCAAGGTGGAGCTGTCCGGCGGCATCCGCGACGACGACTCGCTCGCCGCCGCCCTCGCCACCGGCGCCACCCGCGTCAACATCGGCACCGCCGCCCTGGAGGACCCCGAGTGGGTCGCCAAGATCATCGCCGAGCACGGCGACAAGATCGCGGTCGGCCTCGACGTCCGCGGCACGACGCTGCGCGGCCGCGGCTGGACCCGCGACGGCGGCGACCTGTACGAGACCCTGGAGCGCCTCAACTCCGAGGGCTGCTCCCGGTACGTCGTCACGGACATCGCCAAGGACGGCACGCTCCAGGGCCCGAACCTGGAGCTGCTGCGCAACGTCTGCTCGGCGACGGACCGCCCCGTCGTGGCCTCCGGCGGCGTCTCGTCCCTCGACGATCTGCGCGAGATCGCGGCGCTCGTCCCGCTCGGCGTTGAGGGCTCCATCGTCGGCAAGGCGCTGTACGCCAAGGCGTTCACGCTGGAAGAGGCGCTGGAGGCGGTGTCCGCGACATGAGCCTCGCGGTACGCGTCATCCCCTGCCTCGACGTGGACAACGGCCGCGTCGTCAAGGGCGTCAACTTCCAGAACCTGCGCGACGCGGGCGACCCCGTCGAGATGGCGAAGGTCTACGACGCCGAGGGCGCCGACGAGTTGACCTTCCTGGACATCACCGCGTCCTCCGGCAACCGCGAGACCACGTACGACGTGGTGCGCCGCACCGCCGAGCAGGTCTTCATCCCGCTCACGGTCGGCGGCGGCGTGCGCACCGCCGAGGACGTGGACAAGCTGCTGCGCGCCGGTGCGGACAAGGTGGGGGTCAACACCGCCGCGATCGCCCGCCCGGACCTGATCCGCGAGATCGCCGAGCGCTTCGGCCGCCAGGTGCTCGTCCTGTCCGTGGACGCGCGCCGCACCCAGTCCGGCTCCTTCGAGGTCACGACGCACGGCGGGCGCAAGTCCGCGGGCATAGACGCCGTCGAATGGGCGCACCAGGCCGCCGAGTTGGGCGCGGGCGAGATCCTGCTCAACTCGATGGACGCCGACGGCACCAAGGACGGCTACGACATCGAGATGATCGAGGCCGTCCGCAAGCACGTGTCGGTGCCGGTGATCGCGTCGGGCGGCGCGGGCCGCCTCGACCACTTCCCGCCGGCCGTCGCCGCGGGCGCGGACGCGGTGCTCGCCGCCTCCGTCTTCCACTTCGGCGATCTGCGCATCGGCGAGGTCAAGGACACGCTGCGCGCGGCGGGGCACCCCGTCCGCTGAGGCGGAGTGCTCAACTGCCTTACGAGACCGGTGATTTCGCCGATGCGGACGCGGCGGTACCGGCGCCACCGTGGTCGCTGTCAGTGACCACGGCGGCGCCCTCGGGACGGGCTCCGCCCTTCCGAGAGGAACCCGTCATCGTGCAGCAGCACAGAAGTGCGGCGCCCCCCGTGCACGCCGGGCGAGCCGTGAGCACGTTCCGAACCCGCCTCATCCGTACGGGACTTGCCACCCTGCTGGCCCTCGGCGGCCTCGCCACCCAGCAGGCCCTGACCGCAGAGGCGGCCGAGAACCCCTACGAGCGCGGCCCCGCCCCGACCGTCTCCAGCATCGAGGCCTCGCGCGGCTCCTACGCCGTCTCGCAGGCCAACGTGTCCTCGCTGAGCGTGAGCGGCTTCGGCGGCGGCACCATCTACTATCCGACGTCGACGGCGGACGGCACGTTCGGCGCGGTCGCGATCTCGCCGGGCTACACGGCGTACCAGTCGTCCATCGCCTGGCTGGGCCCGCGGCTCGCCTCGCAGGGCTTCGTCGTCTTCACCATCGACACCAACACCACGCTCGACCAGCCGGACAGTCGCGGCAAGCAACTCCTTTCCGCGCTCGACTACTTGACGGAGAAGAGCTCGGTGCGCAGCCGCATCGACACGAGCCGGCTCGGCGTCATGGGCCACTCCATGGGCGGCGGCGGAACGCTGGAGGCGGCCAAGAGCCGGCCCTCGCTCCAGGCGGCGATCCCGCTCACCGGCTGGAACCTCGACAAGACCTGGCCCGAGGTCAAGACCCCGACGCTCGTCGTGGGCGCCGACGGTGACACGATCGCGCCGGTGGCCTCGCACTCCGAGCCGTTCTACCAGAGCCTTTCGGGCTCGCTGGACAAGGCGTACCTGGAGCTGCGCGGAGCCACGCACTTCACGCCGAACACGTCCAACACCACGATCGCGAAGTACAGCATTTCGTGGCTCAAGCGCTTCGTGGACAACGACACCCGGTACGAGCAGTTCCTCTGCCCGCTGCCGAGTTCGAGCCTGACGATCGCGGAGTACCGGGGCAACTGCCCGCACACGTCGTGACGTTCTGAGATCTGTGCGCCGCGACAGCGTACGCACGCGCCGGTTGGGTTCCTGCCCAACCGGCGCTGTGCGTGCGACGGTTCGCGACTAGCGTGCGGCAAGTGAGCGGAAGAACCGTCCTGTTGCTTGCCGCCGCCGCGTACGAGGCCGACCCCGAGGGGCCCGGTGTCGACGCGGGGCTCGTGCTGCGGGCGGCCGAGGCCGCCGGGCTCGGCGCGGACGCCCTGGACGCGGCCGAACGGGCGGGCCTGCGCCGCGGGCCCGACGGCCGTCTCCACCTCCCCGGCCGGCGTCGCCTGTACGGGGCCGTGCGGCCGGAACGGCGCAGAGCCGCACACCAGTTGCTCGCCGCCGCGGCGACGGGCTCGGCGGCGCTGCTGCACCGGCTGCTCGGCGCGGCCTACCCGGACCCGGAGCTCGGCGCGGAACTCGCCGCGGCGGAAGGCGCCTCGCACGGCGAACGCACCACGGCGCTCACCCACGCGGCACGGCTCGCGGACGACCCGATGGACCGCGCCGAGCGCCTGGTCGCGGCAGCGGACCACGCCCGCCTCGCGGGCCGCCCGCACCGGGCACGTGAACTCCTCGACGAGGTGGGCGACTTGGCGGGGCGGGGCGTCGTGTGGAGCTGCGCCGCGCCTGCCTCGGGTGCCGCGCGGGGGTGTGCCGCGCTGGTCCCGGATGCCGTGCGGGGCGGCGGCGCGCTGGTCACGGATTCCGTACGGAGTTGCGGCGCGCTTGAGGTGGGTGGTCTGCGAGGGCGGGTCGCTCTGGTTCGTGGTCTCCTCGCGTTGCGCGACGGGCCGGTGGCGGACGCCCGTGAGTCGCTGCTGCTGGCGGCTCACCTCTGTCCCGAACCGGTCTCCCTCGAAGCCCGCCTCGGCGCGGCGGAGGCCTCATGGGCCGTGGGCGACGCCGACGGGTATCTGCAGGCGGCAGGGCCGACCGGGGGCCCGTGGCGTGCCGGAGCCCTGGGCGGCGGCCGGGGGGTTGCGGAGGACGCCGCCCGCTCCGCCCGCGACTACCGGGACGGCATGGCCGCGTCGCTGGGGGAGCGGGCCGGGGTGGGGCGGGTCGCGTTGCGGCGGGTCGTGGCGCGGTCGGCAGGGGAGCGGGAGCCGGGTGCGCTGCTGCTGGCCGGGGCCGCCGCCCTGGTCGCCGGGGACGTCGACGCGGCGTGCCGCCTGGGCAGCCGTGCGCTCGCCGCCGCGCGGGACCGGGACGCGGGGGTCGAACTGCCGCGCGCCCTGGAGCTGTTGGCCTACGGTGAGCTGCGCTCCGGGCGGCACGCCCGCGCTCGCGTCCATGCCGAGGAGGGGGTGCGGGCCGCGCTCGTCGCGGGGCAGCGCAACGTGCTCGCGCACCAGCATGCCGTCCTTGCCCTCGTCGCCTCGCTCGACCGCGACATCGGCACCGTCGCCCGCCATGCCGCCGCCGCGCAGGACATCGCGGGCCTGCACGGTCTCGTACAGGCCGCGACCCTCGCGCAATGGGCCCTGGCCCGCGCCGATCTGGCGCGCGGCGACGCGGCGCGGGCCGCCGCCCGGCTCGGCCCGCTCGTCGGACCCGGGCCCCGTCGCGGTCACTTCGCCGTGCGGATGCTCGCCGTCCCGTGCCTGGTGGAAGCCGCCGTCCTCGCGGGGGAGCCGGACGGGGCGCGGGTCGCGGTCGAGGAGTTCTCGGTGTGGGCCGAGCGCGGCTACGACCCGCTCGGTCCGGCCCAACTGGCGCGCTGCCAAGCCCTGTTGGCGTGGAGAGACCCTGCCACCGCCGAGCCCCGCTTCGACGAGGCCCTCGACCGCCACGAGCACGCGGGCGGCGACTTCGAACGGGCCCGCACCCTCGCCCTCTACGGCAAGTGGCTGCGCCGCACCCGACGCCCGGCGCGTGCCCGTACGTTGCTGCGCGATGCCCTCGTGGCCTTCGAGCGGTGCGGGGCCTCGGTCTGGGTCGGGCAGGTGGCGGCCGAGCTGCGGGCCACGGGCGAGTCGCCGGATGACGTCGAACCTCCGGGCAGACTTGCGGAGTTGACGCCGCAGCAGTTGCGGATCGCCCGCTGCGTCGCGACGGGTGACACCAACCGCGAGGTCGCCCGCCGGCTCTCGGTGAGCCCCCGCACGGTGGACCACCACCTGCGCAACGTCTTCGACCGGCTGGGTGTCCGCTCCCGCGTCGAACTGACCCGACTGGTGGACCGCACGGAGGCGGCGGGACGCCCCTGAATGCCCCACCCCACCCCTTCCCGAAAGTCCTGCCGGACGGGCCTGCTCAATCGCCGCAGGGGCTTGATGGATCAAGCGGAGCCCCGTGGCGTGAGGGGGTACACCTGCACGTTTGTCGCTAGGGCTGGAGACCGACCAGACGGTATGTCATTCTGCGGACTCGTGAGCCGAGCCGTGGAGGACCGCCATGCCCGCGCATCTCGTACGTCCCCGACCCCCCGCACGGGCCGGCGCCGGTTCGGACGCGGTCGCCGTCCTGCGCCGCGCCGCACGACCGCTCCTCGGCCAACTGCCCACGCTCACCGACCGGTTGGCGGCGCAGCTGTACGAGCAGGAGCCGGTCTACCGCGCCGTCCTCGACACCGACCCCGGCGACGTACGCGCGGAGATCCAGCGTTCGCTGCGGCACAGCGTCGCCTCGCTGCTCGACCCCGCGCGCAACCGGGACGCCGCCCGCGTCTGCTCCGCCCGGATCGGCGCCGCCCGCGCCGCCCGCGGGTTTCCGCTCGACGCCGTGTCGCACGCCTTCCGGCTCGGCGGCGCCCTGGTCTGGCAGGCGCTCGTCGACGAGGTGACCCTGCGTCATCCCGAGGACGCGCACCTGCTCGTCCATCTCGCCGTCGACGTGTGGAATTACGTCGACGAGCACTGTGCGCACGTCGCCGCGTCCTACCGCCGCGCCGAGCGCGAACTCACCTGGCGGCGCGAGAACCGGCGCAGAATCATGGCCGCGGCCCTCCTCGACGGCGCGATCCGCATCGCCGACCTGCCGGACGCCGCCACCGCGCTCGACCTGCCGGAAAGCGGCCGGTACGCGGTGCTCACCGCCGCCGGCGGCAGCCGGGGCGCGCCGCGGCCCACCCTGCCGGGTGCCGTACGGGCCGTGTGGCACACCGCCGCCGAGGCCGACCGCGCCATCGTCGACCTCGGGGGCCTTGACGCGCCTGACATGCCTCAACTCGCCGCCGTGCTACGGGAGTTCTGTCACCGCAGACCCGGCCTGCGCGTCGGCATCAGCCCCGCCGTCGAAGGGCTCGCCGCCGTGGGCGGCGCCCGGCGGCTCGCCGAGACCGCGCTGCGCATCTGCCCGGAGGGCGGCGGCACCGTACTCCTGGACGAGCAACTGCCCGCCGCGCTCGTCGCCGCCGCGCCCGCGCTCGGCCGGATCCTCGCCGACCGTGTGCTCGGCCCACTGCTCGCCCTGCCGCCGGCCGACCGGACCCTGCTGCTCGACACCCTGACGGCCTGGCTGGACTGCGACGGCTCGGCGCAGCGCGCCGCCACCCGCCTCTACTGCCACCGCAACACCGTCCTGAACCGGCTGCGCCGCTGCGAACAGCTCACGGGCCGCAGCCTCGCCCGCCCCGCCGACCTGGTGGAACTGGGCCTCGCCCTCAGCGCGCACCGGCTTCAGGCGCAGGCGGTCAGAGCCCCAGCGCCTTCGTCTCGGTGAGCCGGTCGACCGCCGACTTCTCGCCGTCCATCTCCACGTCCGCCGCCTCCTGCCGGCCGAACACGAACATCACCAGCTCCGAGGGCGCACCCGTCACCGTGACCACGGGAGCGCCGCGGTGGGCCACCGCCGTCTGGCCGTCGGGGCGGCGCAGCACCAGGCCGACGGGCGCCTTGCGGCCCATCACCCGCGCCATCCGCTCCAGGCGCGACCACAGGACGTCGGCGAAGACCGGATCGAGCTCGCGCGGCGTCCAGTCGGGCTGCGCACGGCGTACGTCCTCGGTGTGGACGTAGAACTCGATCGCGTTCGACGCCTCGTCGATCTGCTTCAGCGAGAACGGCGAGAAGCGCGGCGGCCCGGTGCGGATCAGCTGGATCAGCTCTTCGTACGGCTTCTCCGCGAACTCGGCCTGCACCCGTTCCAGGCGCGACGCGAGCTGTTTGACGAGGAGGCCGCCCGCGGCGTCCGGGCGGCGCTCGCGCACCACCACGTGCGCCGCGAGGTCCCGGGCGTTCCAGCCCTCACACAGGGTGGGGGCGTCGGGGCCCGACGCCTCCAACAGATCGGCTAGCAGAAGTCGTTCACGCTTGGCATGGGTCGACATGCCGCCAGCCTACGACCGGCCGTGCCACACCGGACAGTGGACGTCCGGCTCGGCGCGGCACAATGGTCCGTATGACCAGCGCGCCGGAACCCATCAGCAGCCTCGACCCGGCCATCGCCGCCCGCCTCAAGCGCAGCGCCGACGGCCTGATCCCCGCCATCGCCCAGCAGTACGACACCGGCGAGGTGCTCATGCTCGGCTGGATGGACGACGAGGCGCTGCACCGCACCCTGACCACGGGACGCTGCACGTACTGGTCGCGCAGCCGCCAGGAGTACTGGGTCAAGGGCGACACCTCCGGTCACTTCCAGCACGTGAAGTCGGTCGCCCTCGACTGCGACGCCGACACCGTGCTCGTGAAGGTCGACCAGGTGGGCGCCGCCTGCCACACCGGAGCCCGCACCTGCTTCGACCGCGACGAACTGCCGATCAGCGACAGCGCAGCGTGATCTCCTGACCGTCCCGGAAGACGATCCGGGCCGGGTCCCCGGCCACCGGGGCGCCGTCGACCTCGGCGCGGCACGTGGGACGCACGCCCCACTCCGTGAGGAACTGGCCGAGCGTGAAGTCCCGCCACTGGGCCGACTCCACGTGCACGGTGCCGCTGGTGTCGTGCGTGTGCAGCGGGCTGTACCGGGGCTTCGCGCCGGAGCGGTCGATGCCGATGTCGGCGGGCACGGTCACCTGGCGACCGCCCGCGTACACGGTCAGGTGCGGGTGGATGTGCATGGTCAGCTTCTCGGAGTCGAGCATCTTCAGGCCCGCGGCCTCGACCCGCGCCTCGACGTCTCGGGGAGCGGGCGCGGCCCAGTCACCGGAGGCGGAAGCAGGGACGGGCGCGGCGCCGGTCAGCGCGGTCACGGCGACGGCGGCGAGGGCGATCCCGGACAGGGCGCTCGCGATGCGGGGGTTTCGGTGGCTCTTGTTCTTCGTCACCGCTCCCTTCTAGCGGGACGCCGTCCACCCCTCGACCAGGCGCGCGGGGCGTCCCCCCGACGGAAGTAGGCTCCTGCCATGGACCTCGAGACCTTCCGCAAGCTCGCGACCGACCGCCGAGTGATCCCCGTCAGCCGCAAGCTCCTCGCGGACGGTGACACGCCCGTCGGTCTGTACCGCAAGCTGGCCGCCGAGCGGCCCGGCACGTTCCTCCTGGAGTCCGCGGAGAACGGCCGCTCCTGGTCCCGGTACTCGTTCGTCGGCGTACGCTCCGCCGGGACGCTCACCGAGCGCGACGGACAGGCGCACTGGCTGGGTACACCGCCCGTCGGTGTCCCCGTCGACGGCGACCCCCTCGCCGCCCTGCGCGCCACCGTCCAGACACTGCACACGCCCCGCTACGAGGGCCTGCCCCCGTTCACCGGCGGCATGGTCGGCTACCTCGGCTACGACATCGTGCGCCGCCTCGAGAAGGTCGGCCCGGGGGAGCGCGACGACCTCAAGCTCCCCGAGCTGACGATGCTGCTCACCAGCGACCTCGCCGTGCTCGACCACTGGGACGGGTCGGTCCTGCTGATCGCCAACGCGATCAACCACAACGACCTGGAGACCGGCGTCGACGAGGCGTACGCCGACGCCGTCGCCCGCCTCGACGCCATGGAGGCCGACCTCGCGAAGCCGGTCGAGAGCGCGCCCGTGGCCCTCCCGCCGTCCGAGGTCCCCGAATTCAGCGCGCTCTGGGGCGGCAAGCAGTACCAGGACGCCGTCGAGGACATCAAGGAGCGGATCAGGGCGGGCGAGGCCTTCCAGGTCGTACCGTCCCAGCGCTTCGAAACCCCTTGCACCGCAAGCGCGTTGGACGTGTACCGGGTCCTGCGGGCGACCAACCCCTCCCCGTACATGTACCTGTTCCGCTTCGACGGGTTCGACGTCGTCGGCTCCTCGCCCGAGGCGCTCGTCAAGGTCGAGGACGGGCGCGCCATGGTGCACCCGATCGCCGGGACCCGGCCGCGCGGCGCGACCCCGCAGGAGGACCACGACCTCGCCGAGGAACTGCTCGGCGACCCCAAGGAGCGGGCCGAGCACCTGATGCTCGTCGACCTCGGGCGCAACGACCTGGGGCGGGTCTGCGAGCCCGGCTCCGTCGAGGTCGTCGACTTCATGTCCATCGAGAAGTACAGCCACGTCATGCACATCGTGTCGACGGTGACGGGGCAGGTCCGCGAGGAGCACACCGCCTTCGACGTGCTGACCTCCTGCTTCCCCGCCGGCACCCTGTCCGGCGCCCCCAAGCCGCGCGCGCTCCAGATCATCGACGAGCTGGAGCCGTCACGCCGCGGCGTCTACGGCGGCTGCGTCGGCTACCTCGACTTCGCGGGCGACTCCGACACGGCCATCGCCATCCGCACCGCGCTGCTGCGCGAGGGCACCGCGTACGTGCAGGCGGGCGCGGGT
Organism: Streptomyces sp. NPDC002754; assembly: GCF_053592315.1. Lineage (NCBI taxonomy): Bacteria > Bacillati > Actinomycetota > Actinomycetes > Kitasatosporales > Streptomycetaceae > Streptomyces > Streptomyces sp. NPDC002754. The sequence goes on along the minus strand of NZ_JBSFVM010000004.1, from coordinate 307,930 downwards.
GTCGTCGCCGACTCCGACCCGGTCGCCGAGGACACCGAGTGCCGCAACAAGGCGGCGGCGGTGCTGCGCGCCGTGCACACCGCGAACCGGATGTGAGGCACAACGCCCTGTGACGTGACGCACGACTCCGCGCCCCGGCTCACCTAAACCCGTACAGACAGGCGATAGTGGAGTACGTGACTGCTGTACCGCACCCCCGAACCGATGCCGCCGAGCCGGCCGAGTCGGCCGCTTCCTCGTCGAACGGCCGGCGCAGCCTTGCCGTCGCCCTGCTCTGCGGAGCCGCGGGAGCCGCGATCGCGCTGCTCGCCTCCCGGCAGGAGTGGTGCTCGGGCGTCGCCGCCGTCGCCGGCGGCAAGCTGCCGCTGACGGCCAAGGGCAGCGACGTCACGGGCGTCCCCGCTGCCCTCGCCATCGTGGGCCTCGCGGCGCTCGTCGCCGTGTTCGCGGTCCGCAAGGTCGGCCGCGTCCTGGTCGCCCTGCTGCTCGCGCTCAGCGGCGCGGGAGCCGTCGCCGCCGCCGTGCTCGGGGCGCGCGACAGCGCCGCGCTCGACGAGAAGGCGGCGCAGGCCGCGGGGGACGCCTCCGCCACCATCCACGCGCTGAGCAGCACCGCGTGGCCGTACGTCTCGGCGGTCGGCGGCGCACTCATCCTGATCGCCGGGATCCTCGCCGTGATCTACGGCGCGGCCTGGCCCTCGATGGGCGGCCGCTACGAGCGCTCCGGCGCTCCGCGTTCGCGCCGCGCCAAGGCCGTGGACCCGGAGCGCCCCGAGGAGCTCTGGAAGGCCCTCGACCGCGGCGAGGACCCGACCGGCGCCTAGGGCCCTGTCGTTTGGATCAGGACGGGCGTCCCGACCCCGCGTGCCGAGCATGCGTGCGAGTACGGGACAATAGATAGGAACGTCGTACGTCATGCGTACGCATAGGCCATAAGCAACGAGGAGCAAGCCATGGCGGACAGCAGCCACGGACACACCCCGGCCGCCTGGACCGGTGTCATCATCGCCTTCATCGGTTTCTGTGTCGCTGGCACCTTCATGGTGATGAGCAACGTCGCCGGTTTCTGGGTCGGCATGGCCCTGCTGGCGCTCGCCGCGGTCGTCGGCGGCGTGATGAGCGCCATGGGCATGGGCAAGCCGAAGCGTGCCGAGCTGCAGCTCAAGTCCGCCGGCGCGGCGCAGCCCGCGGGCTCAGGAGCCTGAGTTCTCCCACATACCCGCGGAAGGGGTGGAGCGGCCGACCGACCGGCCGCCCTGCCCCTTTCGCGTTTCCCGGGGAGCGGTCGCCGCCCCGCGGATGCAGAATTCACGGGTGACCGTGGAGACGACCGACACCGACACCGATCCCGACCTCGACGCCGCCCCCGCCCGCTTCGGCGCCCTGCGCCGGCTGGCCGTCCCGCTCGGTGTGCTCGGCGGTGTCGCCCTCGCCTTCGCCTATGTGGGCGCCGTCGACCCCAATGAGCCCGGCCACTACCCGGCCTGCCCGCTCCTCCGGCTCACCGGCGTCTACTGCCCCGGCTGCGGCGGACTGCGCAGCGCGCACGCGATCGCGCACGGGGACCTCACGGGCGCGCTCGGCGCCAATGCCCTCGCCGTCGTCGGCTACGCGCTGTTCGCCGTGGTGTGGACGGTGTGGGCGGTACGGGCGGCCCGCGGCAGGCCCGTGAGCCTCGCGCTCGGCCGCGTACAGCTGTGGGTCGTCGGCGGGATCGTGCTCGCCTTCACCGTTGTCCGGAACCTGCCGTTCGGTGGCTTCCTAAGCCCTTGATCAATAGTGTTTGTCCAGGTAGTGGGACCGGTGTCAACCGGATGCGGGACCTTCGCCCTTCGACGGATACCATTCACAAAGACCAGATGAACGCCCAGGGGATGCCCGGAAAGGAGTCCGCTCGCGTGAGTGTGCTCGACGAGATCATCGACGGAGTCCGTGCCGACCTTGCGGAGCGGCAGGCGCGCGTCAGCCTCGACGAGCTCAAGGAGCGCGCGGAGCAGGCTCGCCCGGCCAAGGACGGGGTTGCCGCGCTCAAGGGCGACGGCGTCAAGGTGATCTGCGAGGTCAAGCGGTCCAGCCCCTCCAAGGGTGCGCTCGCCGCGATCGCCGACCCGGCCGCCCTCGCCGCCGACTACGAGGCGGGCGGCGCGGCCGTCATCTCCGTCCTCACCGAGCAGCGCCGCTTCGGCGGCTCGCTCGCCGACCTCGAGGCCGTCCGCGCCAAGGTCGACATCCCGATCCTGCGCAAGGACTTCATCGTCACGTCGTACCAGCTGTGGGAGGCCCGCGCGTACGGCGCCGACCTCGCGCTGCTGATCGTCGCGGCCCTGGAGCAGCCCGCTCTGGAGTCCCTCATCGAGCGCGCCGTGTCCATCGGCCTCACGCCGCTCGTCGAGGCGCACGACGAGGACGAGGTGGAGCGGGCGATCGACGCCGGGGCGAAGATCATCGGCATCAACACCCGCAACCTCAAGGACCTTTCGGTCGACCGCGGCACCTTCGAGCGCGTAGCCCCGGACATCCCGGACCACATCGTCAAGGTGGCCGAGTCCGGTGTGCGCGGCCCGCACGACCTGATCGCGTACGCCAACGCGGGCGCGGACGCCGTCCTCGTCGGCGAGTCCCTGGTGACCGGCCGCGACCCGAAGTCCGCTGTCGCCGACCTCGTCGCGGCAGGTGCCCACCCGGCCCTGCGCCACGGACGCTAAACTCACCGCCATGCCCATCGCCTCCCGCCTCGCCCCCGGCTGCCGCCCTCGCGGCTGCCGCGCGCCGGCGAGGCGTGTGCGCGGGCGCCGGGTCCGCTACCACATCGGTGCGGAACCGGGCCAGATCAACGGAATGCGATGGCAGGGCGCCCCTATAAGGGGCGCGGGGAACTGCGCAAAAAACGGGTAACCGCAAGGCGCGATTCCGCACGCCCCACGGCCTTTAGTGATCACACACCTACCGTGAGGCACACGCATGTCCAGCGACTACTTCATCCCTGACCCGGAGGGTCAAGTCCCCACCGCCGAGGGGTACTTCGGCGCGTTCGGCGGCAAGTTCATCCCGGAGGCCCTCGTCGCCGCCGTGGACGAGGTCGCCGTCGAGTACGACAAGGCCAAGAACGACCCGGCCTTCGCCGCCGAGCTCGACGACCTCCTGGTCAACTACACGGGCCGCCCGAGCGCCCTCACCGAGGTGCCCCGGTTCGCCGAGCACGCAGGTGGCGCCCGCGTCTTCCTCAAGCGCGAGGACCTGAACCACACCGGCTCGCACAAGATCAACAACGTGCTCGGCCAGGCCCTGCTCACCAAGCGCATGGGCAAGACCCGCGTCATCGCCGAGACCGGCGCGGGCCAGCACGGCGTCGCGACCGCCACCGCCTGCGCGCTGCTCGGCCTCGAGTGCAAGATCTACATGGGCGAGATCGACACCGAGCGCCAGGCCCTCAATGTGGCCCGGATGCGCATGCTGGGTGCCGAGGTCGAGGCCGTGAAGTCCGGCTCGCGCACCCTCAAGGACGCCATCAACGAGGCGTTCCGCGACTGGGTCGCCAACGTCGACGACACGCACTACCTGTTCGGCACGGTCGCGGGCCCGCACCCGTTCCCGGCGATGGTCCGCGACTTCCACCGGGTCATCGGCGTCGAGGCGCGCCGCCAGATCCTGGAGCGCGCAGGCCGGCTCCCGGACGCCGCGATCGCCTGCGTCGGCGGCGGCTCGAACGCCATCGGCCTGTTCCACGCGTTCATCCCGGACGCCGGCGTCCGCCTGATCGGCTGCGAGCCGGCCGGGCACGGCATCGAGACCGGCGAGCACGCGGCGACGCTCAGCGCGGGCGAGCCCGGCATCCTGCACGGCTCCCGCTCCTACGTCCTCCAGGACGAGGAGGGCCAGATCACCGAGCCGTACTCGATCTCGGCGGGCCTGGACTACCCGGGCATCGGCCCCGAGCACGCCTACCTCAAGGACTCGGGCCGCGGCGAGTACCGCGCGGTCACGGACGACGCCGCGATGCAGTCCCTGCGCCTGCTGTCGCAGACCGAGGGCATCATCCCGGCCATCGAGTCCGCGCACGCGCTCGCGGGCGCGCTGGAGGTCGGCAAGGAGCTGGGCAGGGACGGGCTGATCGTCATCAACCTGTCCGGGCGCGGCGACAAGGACATGGACACGGCCGCGCGCTACTTCGGCCTGTACGGCACGGACGGCGCCGTGGCGGCGAACGCCGACACCGCGGTGGCCGAGATCGAGGGAGACGCCAAGTGAGTGCCACTGAAAATCGTCGCGGCGTACAGCTGCTGGACGACACCCTCGTCGGCGCGAAGGCCGAGGGCCGCTCCGCCCTCATCGCCTACCTGCCCGCCGGTTTCCCGACCGTCGACGGCGGCATCGAGGCGATCAAGGCCGCCTTCGACGGCGGCGCCGACGTGGTCGAGGTGGGCCTGCCGCACTCCGACCCGGTGCTCGACGGCCCGGTCATCCAGACCGCCGACGACATCGCGCTGCGCGGCGGCCTGAAGGTCAAGGACGTCATGCGCACCGTGCGCGAGGCGCACGAGGCCACCGGCAAGCCGGTCCTCGTCATGACGTACTGGAACCCCATCGACCGCTACGGCATCGAGCGGTTCACCACCGAGCTCGCGGAGGCGGGCGGCGCGGGCTGCATCCTGCCGGACCTGCCGGTGCAGGAGTCGGCGGTGTGGCGCGAGCACGCGGACAAGCACGGTCTCGCGACCGTCTTCGTCGTTGCGCCCAGCAGCAAGGACGAGCGCCTGGCCACCATCACGGCGGCCGGTTCGGGCTTCGTGTACGCGGCGTCCCTGATGGGCGTCACCGGCACCCGCGAGTCCGTCGGCAACCAGGCCAAGGAGCTCGTCGAGCGCACCAAGGCCACGACCGACCTTCCGGTGTGCGTGGGCCTCGGCGTCTCCAACGCGAAGCAGGCCAAGGAGGTCGCCGGTTTCGCGGACGGGGTCATCGTCGGCTCGGCGTTCGTGAAGCGGATGCTGGACGCCCCGGACGAGAAGGCCGGATTCGAAGCGGTGCGCGCCCTCGCCGGTGAACTCGCCGCGGGCGTAAGGGAAAAGGGCTAGAAACCACCCGTAGTAACAGGGAGTCACGTCACCCATACGGATGGAAACCGGACCGGGGAGGCACGCTCGTGCCTTCCCGGTTCGTTGGCGCTGATGTGAGCGAGAAGAACCGAGACGGAAAGCGCGCGGCCCGCGAACGCCTTGCCGCAGAGCGCCAGAAGCAGAAGTCCGCCGAGAAGCGGCGCAGGACGTTGATCGTGGGCGCGTCCGTGGTGTGTGTGCTCGCCCTGGCCGCGGTGATCGGGGTGGTCGCCGCGAATTCGGGTGACGACAGTTCTGGTGACGCGGCGGCGGGGCCCGTGGTCGCGCCGAAGGGCGCCGACGGCAAGGACGAGCTGGCGATCCCCGTCGGCAAGGCCGGTGCGAAGTCGACGCTGGAGGTCTGGGAGGACTTCCGCTGTCCCGCCTGCAAGACCTTCGAGGACACCTACCGCTCGACGATCCACGAACTCGCCGACGCGGGTGAGCTGAGGGTGCAGTACCACCTGGTCACGCTGATCGACTCGAACATGCAGGGCACGGGCTCGCTCCGCGCGGCCAACGCGGCGGCGTGCTCGCAGGACGCCGGGAAGTTCCGCGACTACCATGACGTGCTGTTCGAGAACCAGCCGGAGGAAACCGACGACGCCTTCGCGAAGAACGACAAGCTGATCGAGCTCGCCGGAAAGGTCGGTGGCCTCGACACGGGCACGTTCAAGTCGTGTGTGAACAAGGGCACGCACGACAGCTGGGTGAACAAGACGTACAAGGCCTTCCAGGACGCGAAGCACACCGGCACGCCGACGGTCCGGCTCAACGGCAAGGACATCCTGAGCGACCAGAGCCTGACCCCGGCCAAGTTCAAGAAGATGGTCGAGGAGGCGAACAAGTAGTCGGAGCCGTTACTCAGCCGTTGCCGGGCTGCCCGTCGTGGCAGCGGCCCGGCACGGTAGCGTCGGACCTGCCATGGAACTTGCCTTCATTCCCAGCCCCGAGCAAGGAGTGGTCCATCTCGGACCCATTCCGCTGCGCGGCTACGCGTTCTGCATCATCATCGGCGTCTTCGTGGCCGTCTGGCTCGGCAACAGACGCTGGATCGCCCGCGGCGGGCGGACCGGCACGGTTGCCGACATCGCCGTGTGGGCGGTGCCCTTCGGCCTGGTCGGCGGTCGCCTCTACCACGTGATCACGGACTACGAGCTGTACTTCAGCGAGGGCCGTGACTGGGTGGACGCCTTCAAGGTCTGGGAGGGCGGCCTCGGTATCTGGGGCGCCATCGCCCTCGGCGCGGTCGGCGCCTGGATCGGCTGCCGCCGCCGCGGCATCCCGCTCCCGGCCTACGCCGACGCCCTCGCACCCGGCATCGTCCTCGCCCAGGCCATCGGCCGCTGGGGCAACTGGTTCAACCAGGAGCTGTACGGCCGGGCCACCGATGTGCCGTGGGCCCTCAAGATCACCTCGGACACGGACGGGCGGGTGCCGGGCACGTACCACCCGACGTTCCTGTACGAGTCGCTGTGGTGCATCGGCGTCGCGCTGCTCGTCATCTGGGCCGACCGGAAGTTCAAGCTCGGGCACGGGCGGGCGTTCGCGCTGTACGTCGCGTCGTACTGCGTGGGCCGGTTCTGGATCGAGTACATGCGCGTGGACGACGCGCACCACATCCTCGGCCTGCGCCTCAACTGCTGGACGGCGCTGGGCGTCTTCCTGCTCGCCGTGATCTACATGGTGGTGTCCGCGCGGAAGCGGCCGGGCCGCGAGGAGATCGTCGAACCGGAGGTCTCCGACGGGGCGGCGGACGAGGGTGACGGTGACGTCGAGGACGACGTCGACCTCTCGAAGAGTGGGGCCTCCGACAAAAAGACGTGAGGTTTTGGCTGTACGTGGGTGAGGGCGCCGGGCCGGTGGGTTCGGCGCCCTTTGCCGTTGCGGTGTGCCGCCTGAACGGCGTGTCCTCAATCGCCGGACGGGCTGGGAGTGGTGGAGCCGGCCAAGGTGAGGGTTCTGCGGGCGGAAGCGACGACCGCCGCGTCGACGAACCGGCCGTCCGGGAGGGCCAGCGCGCCCGCCTCCGTGGCCGCCGCGCACACGATCTCCTGGGCCGCCGCCACCTCCGCCGCCGTGGGGCGGAAGGCCTCCTCGATCACCGGGAGCTGGCGGGGGTGGATCGCCGTACGGCCGAGGAAGCCCAGCGCACGGCCCTCGGCGCAGGAGCGGGCCAGGCCCTCCGTGTCGCGGACGTCCGGGTAGACCGACTGAGGCGGAGGTGGCAGCCGGGCCGCACGCGCCGCCACGACCGCCCGGCCGCGCACCCACGCGAGGCCCGCCGCGTCCGTGACGCCGAGGTCGGCGCGCAGGTCCGCCTCGCCGAGCGCGATGCCGTGCACGCCGTGGTGCGCGGCGATGTCGTAGGCGTGCTCGACGCCCGTCGCCGACTCCAGCAGGGCGTACAGCGGCGGGACTTCGACCGCCCAGTCCTGTACGCGGGTCAGGTCCGCGGGGCCGCCCACCTTCGGCAGGCGCAGTGCGTCGAGGCCGGGGAGCGGGGTGAGGCGGCGTACCTCCTGCTCGGCGAGCGGCCCGTCGAGCGCGTTGACGCGGACGTGCACCGGCGTCTTGTGCTTGTCGGCGAGGAGTTCGGCGGTGGCGTCGAGCGCGTACGCCTTGCGGTCGGGAGCGACCGCGTCCTCCAGGTCGACCAGGACGACATCGGCGCCGGAGCCGAGCGCCTTGGCGACGACTTCGGGGCGGTCCCCGGGCACGTACAGCCAGGTCAGGTACGTCTTTTCCAGCGGCTCGCTCATACCGCACCAGCCTCCCGCAGGGACGCGACGGCCGCCTCCGACAGGCCGAGCCCTGCCAGGATCTCGTCGGTGTCCGAGCCGTGCGGGCGGCCCGTCCACTGGATGGCGCCGGGGGTCTCGGAGAGGCGGAAGAGGACGTTCTGCATCTTGACCGTGCCGAGGTCCGGGTCGGGGAGTTCGGTGATCGTGTCGAGGGCCTGGTACTGCTCGTCGGCCAGGACGTCGCGGATGTCGTAGACCGGGGCGATGGCGGCCTCCGCCTTCTCGAAGGCCGCGACCACCTCGTCGCGGGTGTGCGCCGCGATCCAGCCGCCGACCGCCGCGTCGAGCTCGTCGGCGTGGAGCGCGCGGCCCGAGCCCGTCGCGAACCACTCCTCGTCGATGAACTCGGGCCGCCCGACCAGATGCATCACGCGCTCCGCGATCGACTGCGCGGACGTCGACACCGCGACCCACTTCTCGTCGCGGGTGCGGTACGTGTTTCGCGGGGCGTTGTTCGTCGAGCGGTTGCCGGTGCGCGGCTGGACGTAGCCGAGCTGGTCGTACCAGGTGGCCTGCGGGCCGAGGATCGACAGCATCGGCTCGATGATCGCCATGTCGACGACCTGGCCACGCCCCGTCGTGTCCCGGCCGCGCAGCGCCGCCATGATCGCGTACGAGGTGGCGAGCGCGGCGATGGAGTCGGCGAGGCCGAACGGCGGGAGCGTCGGCGGCCCGTCGGGCTGCCCGGTGATCGCGGCGAAGCCGGACATGGCCTCCGCGAGCGTGCCGAATCCGGGGCGGCGCGCGTACGGGCCGAACTGGCCGAAGCCGGTGACGCGGGCGAGGACGAGGCGCGGGTTGGCGGCGCTCAGCTCGTCCCAGCCGAGGTGCCACTTCTCCAGGGTGCCGGGGCGGAAGTTCTCGACGACGACGTCCGAGTCCGCCACCAGCTTGAGGAGGACCTCGCGGCCGCCGGGGGAGGAGAGGTCGAGGGTGAGGTTCTTCTTGTTGCGGCCGAGGGTCTTCCACCAGAGGCCGACGCCGTCCTTGGAGGGGCCGTGGCCGCGGGAGGGGTCGGGCCTGCGGGGGTGTTCCACCTTGATGACCTCGGCGCCGAAGTCGCCGAGCATCGTGGCGCAGATCGGCCCGGCGAAGAGGGTGGCGAGATCGAGGACGCGCAGGCCGGTCAGAGGGCCCGGCTGGGTGGGTTCTTGCGGGTGCGTCATGCGCGGGCCTCCAGGGTGAGCCGGGCCAGTTCGTCGAAGCCGATGCCGTCGAATCCGGCGACTGTTGTCGCGAGGCGGTTCTTGAGCGGGGCCGTCCAGCGGTCGCCGAGCGCGTCCGGGTGGCCGGCGAGCAGACCGGCGATCGAGCCGGCGGTCGCGCCGTTGGAATCGGTGTCCCAGCCGCCGGACACCGCGCGGCAGATGGAGCCCTCGAAGTCGCCGTCGGCGTGGGTGAGGGCGGCGGCGAGCAGGGCGGCGTTGGGGAGGACGTGGACCCAGTGGTGGTCGGCGTAGGTGGCGTGCAGCTCGTCGACGGCGGAGTCGAAGTCCGTGTGTTTCACGGCCAGTTCGATGCCCAGGTGGACGGCCTGGGCGTAGCGGGATTGCGGTGGTACGACGGCGAGGCCGGATCGGAGAGCGGTGTGTACGTCCGCCGTGCCCGTAGCGGCGGTGGCGATGGCGGCGGCCGTGAACATCGCGCCGTACACGCCGTTCGCGGTGTGCGTGAGAACGGCGTCCCGGTGGGCGAGACGGGCGGCGTGGGTCGGGTCGCCGGGGGTGATCCAGCCGAAGACGTCGGCGCGGATCTGGGCGCCGATCCATTCGCGGCAGGGGTTGCGGTAGGTGGCGGTGTGCGGGGGTTCGAGGCCGGTGAGGAGGTTGCGGTAGGCGATGCGTTCGGCGGTGAAGGTGCGGCCGGCGGGGAGTTCGTCGAGCCAGAGTTTGGCGACGTCGGTCGTGGTGAAGGCGGGGCCGTGGCGTTGGATCAGGAGCAGGGCGAGGAGGGGGTAGTTGAGGTCGTCGTCCTCCGGCATGCCGTTGATGTTTTCGGCGAGGGAGGTGGGGGCGCTGCGGCGGTTCCAGGGGTATGTCGCCGCTACCGCGGGGTCCAGGCCGGTCTGCGTGAACCAGGTGTGCAGGGGCCAGTTCCCGGTTGAGCGGGCGATGGCGCGGATCCCTTCGAGCGGCAGCTTCTCGACGGGCTTGCCCAACAGACACCCGACGGCCCGCCCGAGCCACGCGGCGTGCAGCCGGTCGAGCAGAGCGTCCTCATCCCCCACCCCGCCCCTCCCCGAAACCGGGGCTCCGCCCCGGACCCCGTTCCTCAAGCGCCGGAGGGGCTGATCTTTCCGCCTCTCCGGCCCCGGGCTCCCGGTGCCTCCCGCGCCAAGGCGGGGCTTGATTTCAAGCCCCGCCGGCGATTGAGGCGGCCCGTCCGGCAGGACTTTCGGGAAGGGGTGGGGTGGGGGAGAGGTCTTTGTTGCGGACTCGATCGCGGACAGGGCTGTCGGTTCCGGCAAAGGTGAGGGGAGTGCGGCGAGGTCGTCGAGGAGCTGCTCGGCGAGCTGCCGAAGGGCGGGGCTCGCCGGGGTGGCGGACGCACCCGCTCGGTCCGGTGCGAGGTGGCCGCCCGCTGACAACCAGCGGGACGCGATCGCGGACGCGTCGCGGCCGTCCTGCGCCGCCTGGCGCAGCTCGTGGCCGATCAGATCCTCCGGCTGGACCCACGTCAGACGGAGCATCACGACCCCGCCACCGCCGCGAACGCGGCATCGTGGGCCCGGCGCCGGTCCACATCCTTCGCGTACACCTCACGCGTGACCCGCGCGAGCGAGGCCGCCGGACCGTGCAGGTCCAGCTTGCTGGCCCGCGCGATCTCGGCGCTCCACTCCTTGGGCACGGCCCCCTCCCCGTACAGCGCCCCGACGATCGCCCCGCTCATCGTGGCGATCGAGTCGCAGTCGCGGCCGTAGTTGACCGAGCCGAGGACGGTGTGGCGGAAGTCGCCGTGGCCGACGAGCAACATCCCCAGAGCGACTGGGAGTTCCTCGATGGCGTGCAGGCGGGAGGGGCGGCGGGCGCCGAGTGAGGGCTTGCGGTAGTCGGGGCCGACCGTGTCGAAGGGGGTGACCGCTTCTCGCAGCGGCTTCAGTGCGTTCTCGAAGTCGTCGTGGCGGGAGGCCACTTCGCAGACCGCCTCGATCGCCGACCGCGTGCCGTCCTTCGCGAGAGCCAGGGCGTCCTCGACGACGGACTCGGGCGTCGCGCCCGGCTTGTACGCGGCCGCGACCGCCGCCGCGAAGACGCCCGCCGCCTCCCGGCCGTACGAGGACTGGTGCGCGCCGGCGACGTCGAGGGCTTCCTCGTAGGCCTTCAGCGGGTTGCCCGCGTTGACCGCGCCGACCGGGGCCATGTACATCGCCGCGCCGCAGTTCACGATGTTGCCGACGCCCGCCTCGCGCGGGTCCACATGCCCGTAGTGGATGCGCGCGACGATCCACTTCTCGGCGAGGAACAGGCGCTGGAGGGGGAGGGCCTCCGCCTCGAGTTCCGGGATCCAGCGGGGGGTGGTGATCAGGTCGGGGACGAGGTGGTCGGCGACCGCGTACGCGTCGAGGTGGTCCCGGACCTTCTCGTAGACCCGGACGAGCGCGTGCGTCATCAAGGTGTCGTCGGTGACGTGGCCGTCGCCCTTGTGGTACGGGGCGATGGGGCGGGCCGTCTTCCAGTCGTCCTTGTAGAAGGGTTCGACGATGCCGCGCACCCGGCCGCCGTGCCGCTCAGCGATGGCCTCCGGCGTCCAGCCCTCGACCGGGCCGCCGAGCGCGTCGCCCACGGCCGCGCCGACCAGGGCGCCGGTTGTGCGGTCCTCCAGGGAAACGGTAGTCATGCCGAAGTTCCTTCCGCTGCAAGGGAGTTGGTGGTGGCGCGGGCGAGCCGTTCGGCCAGGGTCGTCAGCTCGGTTCCCGCGAGTTGGGGCAGTGCGCAGCCCGCGAGGATGTCGCAGGCGTCCCGCCAGGTGTGCGGCAGCGCCTGTGCGCCGCCGATCGCGCCGGTGAGGGCGCCGGTCAGGGCGGGCGCCGAGTCGGCGACGCGGGACAGGCAGGCGGCGGTGGGCACGGCCTCGGTGACCGATCCCGCGGCCGCCGTCGCCATCGCGAGCGCTACGGGGACGGTTTCCGCTGCCGCGATGCCGTAGCTGTAGACGTGGTCGACGATCTCGTGTTCCAGGACGGGGACCAGCGCGAACGCGTTGCCGGGCTGACCCGGGCGGTCCGCTGCCGCGGCGCGGCCGAGTTCCACGGCGCGGTGGGCGTTGCGGTGGATCTCGGTGCCGGCCGGGAGCTGGGCGAGTGCGGCGTCCACGCAGGCGTCGACGTCCGCGCCGCCGAGTGCGGCCGCGACGGCTGCCGCCATGGCGCGGGCGCCGTGCACGCCGTCGCCGTCCTGGGTGTAGCGGGCGTCGAACTCGGCGAGGTCCGCGGCGAGTTCGGGTTTGCCCGGGTGGACGACGGCGAGGACCGCGGCGCGGACGCAGGCCGCGTCGTCGAAGTAGTGCGGGTTGTCGTGGCCGGTGGCGGGTGGGCGCAGGCCCGCGGCGAGGTTGCCGAGTCCTGCGCGGACGGAGATGCGGGCGCGCAGGGGGATGTCGGCGGATTCGATCTCGTCGGCGCGGGCCGCTGCGGCGGAGATTTCGTCGGCGAGGGTGTTCCAGGCGAGGGAGAGGGAGGAGCGGACGCGGTGGTCGGGTGGGAGGTCGCCGAGGCCTTCGGCGTGGGCGGAGAGGATGGCGAAGGCGGTGAACGCGGCCCATTCGGCGTCGTCGGAGGGGCCGAGGCGGAGGGGTTCCGGGGGTTGGTTCAGGGCGATGGGGACGGGGAGGGTGGTGGTGGCGTTCTGCTCGGCGAAGGTGTCGAGTTCGCGGGTGAGGCGTCTCGTCCAGTCGGGGAGGCGTGCGGCGCGGTGGCGTCCCGACGGCCAGCCGGCGGCGTCGCCTGCGGCGATTCCCAGGAGGAGGCCTTGGATGCGGTCCGCCGTTGCTGTTGCGGCGGATGTCGTTGCGGCCGCGGGGCTCTGCCCCGGACCCCGCTGCTCAGTCGCCGCAGGGGCTTGATTTGGGTGGGCAATATCAGCCCCGCCGGCGTTTGAGGCGCGGGGGCCGGGGCGGAGCCCCGAGGCGTGGTCGGGGTTCATGCCACGGCCCCCGTCCGGTCCGGCGGCGGAGGCACTAGGCGATCCGCGACGTCGAGGACGTGGCGGCCTGCCATTGACGGGAGGCAGCTGCCGCGGACCGGGCCGATCGCCGCCGCCCAGTCGGCCGGGATCGACGACTCGCCGCACAGCGCACCGGCCAGCGCCCCGGCCACGGCCGCCGTCGTATCCGCGTCGCGCCCCATGTTGACCGCCGTGAGGACCGATTCGCGGAAGTCGCCGCGGGCCACCGCGAACGCGCCGAAGGCCAGGCCGACCGCCTCGGGGGCGAGATCCGTCCACGGGTAGCCGCCGATGACCACCGCCTTGCGGACCGCCCGTTCCATGGAGAGCTGCGTGCCGTCCGGATCACGGCGGGCCCGCCGCGCCGCCGAGACCGCGCGGTGCAGGGAGCGTGCCGTCCACGAGTCGTCGGGGACGACCGAGAGCGCCGCCTGCACCACCGCGTCGGGGTTGTGGCTGACCATCGCCGCCGCGACGCCCGCCGCGACCGCCCGGCCGCCGTGGATGCCCTCCCCGTCGTGCGACACCGTGCCGTCGATCGACACCAGGCGGGCCGCCTCGGCCGGGCGGCTCGCCGCGTACACCCCGAAGGGCGCCGCACGCATCGCGAGGCCGTCGCTCCAGGCGTGCCGGTGCTGGGCGGAGATGGGGGCGACGAGGCCCCGGCGGAGGTTCTCGAGCGTGCCGCGTTCGCTGAAACCGGCGCCCTTGAAGGGGCCCTCGTCGCGGTCCGCGATCCACGTGTGCCAGGCCCGCTCGACGTGCTCGATGGTGAGGCCCGCGCCGTGCTCGGCGAGGAGGAGGCCCGAGAAGATCGCGTACTCGGTGTCGTCCGTGCCCGCCGGGTCGGCGGAGACGAAGCCCTCGATGCGGCCCCAGCGTTCGCGGATCTGGGACGGCTTCATGTTCTCCGCGGGCGCGCCGAGCGCGTCACCGACGGCGAGGCCGAGGAGCGCCCCGCGGGCGCGGTCCCGCAGGGAGATCGGGGCCTCGGGGGGAGGTGGCGGGACCGTGCGGAGTCTGCGCGGTCCCGCCGTGTCGTCCGCCGGAGGATCCGGTTCGACGCTGACGCTCATGGTGTGTTCGTGCTCATCTCTGGGGTTGTGCTGGTCGTACCGATGGAGCGATGGGGCGGCTCAGCGTTGGTAGCGGTTCAGAATCAGATTGCCGTCGTCTGCCAGGCGCTTGCGCAGCTCTGTTACGCCGAACGCGCCGTTGTAGTACTCCTGGAAGGCCGGCGTGGCGATCTTGTCCTTCCATTCGGCGTAGCCCCGCACCCCGAGCACCGGGGACGGGCGCAGCGAGGCGGCCAGCTCCGAGCCGGTCCTCCAGCCGTACTTCTCGGTGGTCAGGGACGGGTCCTTGAGAGCGGCCCGGCTGGTGGGCAACAGCCAGTCGCCGCGCGCCAGTTGGACCTGGTGGTCGGCCTCGGTGAGGTAGGCGATGAACCGGGCCGCCGCCTCCTTGTGCTTGCTGTCCTCGGAGACGGACAGGGTCTGCGGGGCGACGCCCTGGGCCAGGCCGTCCGAGCCCGCGGGCATCGGCAGGACGGTCCAGTCGAAGCCCTTGGGCGCCTGCTGCTGGACCTGCTGCCGGAACGAGAAGTTCAGCGGCAGCATCGCGTACTTGCCCGCGAAGAAGCCGGGCAGCGTGTCCGAGCCGGCCATGCCGAGCGCGGATTTGGGTGCGGTCTGCGCCTTGTTGACCTGCCGGTCGATCAGCCGGGCGACGGCCGAGTCGGCGGCGCCGTAGCGGATCTCGTTCTTGCCCTCCGCGTCCTTGTAGAAGATCTTGCCGCCGGTGGACTGCGCGAGGTTCACGGACTGGGTGACGGGCTCCTTCATCGACCAGGCGACGCCGTACTGTTCGGGCTTGCCGTCGCCGTTCCTGTCGCGCGTGAGCTTCTTGCTCGCCTGCTCGAACTCGGCCCAGGACCAAGGGTGTTGCGCTGTCGGCACACGCACCCCCGAACGCTTCAGGAGCTTCTTGTTCACGACGAGTACGCGCGGCTCCTGGAGGAACGGGATGCCGTAGATCTTCTTCCCGTACGTCGTCGTGGCCCAGGACGCCTTCGGGATGTCGGCGCGCAGCGACTTCGGCAGATAGGGGCTCAGGTCGGCGAGGTAGCCGCCGTGTCCGAAGTCGGTGAGGTCGGAGGCGTCGTCGTGGAAGATGTCCGGCGCCTTGCCGCCCTCGAAGGAGGTCAGCATCTGGTCGTGGATGCTGTCCCAGACGCCCTGGACGTACTTGACCTTGACCTTGTCGTGGGTGTCGTTCCACTGCTCGACCAGCGCCTTGTTGGCCTCGATCGACTCCTTCTGCCAGGCGAGGCTGAGGAAATCGAGGGTGACCGTGCCGTTCGCCGACTCGGAGTCCGAGGACCCGGAGCAGCCGGCGACCAGGGCGAGCGAGAGCGCGGCCGCGGCCGCCGCGGTGAACTTCCGTACGCGCATCAGCCCTTCACCGCCCCGCTGAGCATGCCGCCCACGAGCCGCCGCTGGAGCAGCGCGAAGAACACGAGGCTGGGGATCGTGGCGAGGACCGAGGCCGCGGCGAGCGGCCCGAGGTCGGCGACGCCCTCGGCGCCGAGGAAGCGGGTGAGGATGACCGACATCGTCTGGTTCTCCGGAGACTTGAGGAGGACGAGGGCGAAGAAGAACTCGTTCCAGGCGGTCACGAAGCTGAACATCAGCGTCGCCACCAGGCCGGGAGTGAGCAGCGGGAGCACCACGCTCGTGAGGGTGCGCAGGCGGCCCGCGCCGTCCACCGCCGCGGCCTCCTCCAGGGAGCGCGGCACCGACTTCACGTAGCCCTGGAGCATCCAGAGCGAGAAGGGCAGGTTCCAGACGACGTAGACGATGATCAGGCCGAAGAGGCTGTCGATCATCTGCAGGTTCTTCAGGACCAGGAACAGCGGGATGATGATCAGCACGAACGGGAACATCTGGCTGACCAGGATCCAGCCCGTGCCCGCCTGGCTGACGCGGGTCTTGTACCGGACCATGACGTACGAGGCCGGGACCGCGATCGCCACCGAGATCACGGAGGCGCTGACCGCGACGACCAAACTGTTGAGCGCGGAGCGGAGCAGTGGCTGCGCGTCGAACGCGGCGCGGTAGTTGTCCAGGCTCGGATGCTTCGGAATCCAGCTCGGGTCGATCGATCCCAGCTCCTGCGGGGACTTGAACGACGTCGAGATCAGCCACAGGAACGGGAAGGCGAGGAAGACCATGTAGCAGAGCAGGGCCACGTACTGGCCTGCTCGGCCCGCGACCCGGGGGAGTGTCGTACTCGTGCTCATGCCGCTGCCTCCACATCTTCCTTGAGCTTCTTACGGAGGAACAGCGTCAGCAGCACCGCGATCACCGCGACCATCGCCAGGCCCATCGCCGCGGCGTATCCGAACTGCCCGTACTTGAAGGCCTCTTCGTACGCGAACAGCATCGGGAGCCGGGTCTGGCCGCCGGGCCCGCCCTGCGTCAGCACGTAGACCAGGCCGAAGGAGTTGAAGTTCCAGATGAAGTTGAGCGCCGTGATGGCGATGACCACCGGCTTCAGGGCCGGCCAGGTCACGGCCGAGAAGCGGCGCCACAGGCCCGCGCCGTCCAGCTGCGCGGCCTCCCGCAGCTCCACCGGCACGTTCTGCAGCCCGGCGAGGAGCACCACCGTCGTCTGCGGCATGCCCGCCCACACGCCCACCACGATCACGGCGGGCAGCGCGTACGACAGGTCGGCGAGCCAGTCGACGTTCTCGTGGATGAGGCCGAGCTGGGTCAGCGTCTTGTTCAGGACGCCCGCGTCCGAGTGGTAGACGAGCCGCCACATGATGCCGACGACGACCTCGGGCATCGCCCACGGGACGAGCGCCAGGGTGCGGGCCAGCCAGCGGAACCGCAGATTCTGGTTGAGCAGCAGCGCGAGGCCGAGCGCGAGCACGAACTGCAGGGCCGTCACGGATACCGCCCAGACCAGGCCGATCCGGAACGACTCCCAGAACAGCGAGTCGTGGCGCAGGTCGAGGAAGTTGTCCAGGCCGATGAACTGCGTCGGGGAGGTCCGCCCCGCCTGCGAGTCGGTGAACGCCAACGACAGGCCGTACAGGAGCGGGCCCACGCTGAGTATCAGAATCGGGATCAGCGCGGGCATCAGCAGGAACCACGCGCCCCGGTCCAGACCCAGCGCTCGCTTGCGCTGACCCGGCGTACGGGGTGGCGGTGTGCCGCGGCTGCCGCCAGGGACGGCACTGTCCCGGGGCGCGGTGAGACTCATGGGAATCCTCGGTGTCTCAACTGTCGGACGCCGCCCGGCCCGTGGAGGCGCGGACGACGAGGCGGGGACGGGCGGTGGTGCTGTGGGGGGCGGGGTTCTCGGGGCTTTCGGCACTGGTGAGGCGGTGCAGCAGAAGTTCGGCGGCGCGCCGTCCGCGCTCGGTGGAGCCGAGGTCGACGCTGGTCAGCGGGGGCCAGCCGGCCTGCGCGAGCTCGCTGTCGTCCATCCCCGCGACGGCGACGTCCTCGGGGATCCGCAGCCCGCGGGCGTGCAGGGCGCGGGCCGCGCCGAGCGCCAGCTGGTCGTTGGCGCCGAAGACCGCGTCGGGCCTCAGGTCCAGGAGCGCCTCGGTGGCCGCGGCCCCGGACTCGATGCCGAAGTCCGTGTGCACGATGAGCTCCGGTTCGTAGGCGAGGCCGCAGTCCGCGAGGGCCTTGCGGAAGCCCTCGCCGCGCTTGCGCCCGGGAACCGTGTCCGCGGGGCCGTTGACGAAGGCGATGCGGCGCCGGCCCGTCTCGTACAGATGGCGCACGGCGAGCGCGACGCCCTCGACGGAGTCGGCGCGCACGCTGTCGACCGGGACGCCGCCGGGCAGCGAACCGATGACGACGACCGGCCCCGAGGCCGAGCGCAGCGCGGCCACATGGGCGTCCGTGATGCGGATGGGGCACAGGATGAGGCCGTCGCTGGTGCGGTCGCCGAGGCTGTGGAGCACGGCCAGTTCGTCCTCGGCGACGGCGTCCGTGGAGTGCAGGAGGAGGCGGTACCCGGCGGCCTTCGCGACGGACTGGATGGCGCGGACCATCGCCACGTACACGGGGTTGCCGATGTCGGGCATCGCGAAGGTGAGCTGGCGGGTGCGGCCGTCCTTGAGGGAGCGGGCCACCGCGTTGGGCACATAGCCGAGTTCGGCGGCGGCGCGCTCGACCTTCTCGACGGTCGCGGGGCGGGCCCCGATCCCGTTGAGCACGCGGGAGACGGACGCGATGGAGACCCCGGCGCGCTCGGCGATGGAGATGATCGTCGGCTTCGACACCGCGTTCCCCCTCCACTTCTGTAAACGTTTTCCGCTACTGGAAACGTTTACGGATGTTGCTCCCTCGTTTCCCGCCCGTCAACGCGCATTTCCTGTGATCCAGGTCACCGGCCGGTTCGGGAAGGTGGAGGTCAGCGTGTTGCGCAGGGTGCAAAACCGCAGGTAAGTACGGCCTTCCTTGCTGGCAGGGCCGATTTTTCGCGCGTACTTTCGGACTCGTAGAAACAGCAGTCACAGGGGAGCGGAGTTCACGAGCATGACCATCATCGAGACCGGGGCAGCACTGCACGACGCCCACCGGGACAACCACACGCACCGTGATGTCAACGGTGGCTGGCTGCGCCCCGCGGTCTTCGGCGCGATGGACGGGCTCGTCTCCAACTTCGCGCTCATGACCGGCGTCGCGGGCGGCGCCGCCTCGCACCAGACGATCGTCATCACCGGCCTGTCGGGCCTCGCTGCCGGAGCCTTCTCCATGGCCGCGGGCGAGTACACCTCCGTCGCCTCCCAGCGTGAGCTGGTCGAGGCCGAACTCGACGTCGAGCGCCGCGAGTTGAGGAAGCATCCGGCCGACGAGGAGAAGGAGCTCGCCGAGCTGTACGTCTCCCGCGGCGTCGAGCCGGAGCTCGCGCACGAGGTGGCCAGGCAGCTGTCGCGGGACCCCGAGCAGGCCCTGGAGATACACGCACGCGAGGAGTTGGGCATCGACCCCGGCGAGCTTCCCTCGCCGATGGTCGCCGCCGTCTCGTCCTTCGGATCGTTCGCGCTCGGCGCCCTGATCCCGCTGCTGCCGTATCTGCTCGGGGCGAGCGCGCTGTGGCCCGCTGTGATCCTCGCGCTCGTCGGACTCTTCGCGTGCGGGGCGGTCGTGGCCAAGGTGACGGCGCGATCCTGGTGGTTCAGCGGGCTGCGGCAGCTGGCCCTCGGTGGCGCCGCGGCGGGTGTGACGTATCTCCTGGGGAGCGTCTTCGGCACTTTTGCTGGTTGACGGGTCGCGGCCGTGGCCTGAAGATGCCTATACAGCGTCTTGCATAAGTAGTCGTTACCGCGCGGTTTCGATTACTTGACCACGGGGCATGAGCCGTAAGCGCTGGGGGCAATGAGGCCCGCGGCGCACGCCGGCACCACCCGGCCTCCGGTCATCGATCTGCCCGGTGAGGCCTCTTCCGCCGCCACCCGCGGTGTCCGCATGTTGGAACGCAGTATCCGGTTCCCGAGAACCGACCCATCATGTAATCTGCACGAAATTTTTTGAGCTGCACTTCTCAGCAGTGAGCTGCACTTCTCAGCAGAGGGCCAACGTCGTCCCTCGGCACGTTCCTTGCCACGACGACGACGGGAGAGCCGATGCGTACCTCGCGCCAGCCGTCCCAGCATTCCAACAGCGGCCAGACCTGGTCGCACATGGATGCTCGCCCTGCTGCCCAGGGCATGTACGACCCGCGTAACGAGCACGACGCCTGCGGCGTCGGGTTCGTGGCCACCCTCACCGGCGAGGCGAGCCACACGCTGGTCGAGCAGGCCCTGACCGTTCTGCGAAATCTGGAACACCGCGGTGCCACCGGCTCCGAGCCCGACTCGGGCGACGGTGCGGGCATCCTGTCCCAGGTTCCGGACGCCTTCCTGCGCGAGGTGGTCGACTTCGACCTCCCCGAGGCCGGTGCGTATGCCGTCGGTATCGCCTTCCTGCCCGAGGAGGGCACGGAGGACTTCGTCTCGAAGATCGAGACAATCGCGTCCGAAGAGGGCCTGAACGTCCTCGGCTGGCGCGAGGTCCCGGTCGCCCCGCAGCTCCTCGGCGCCACCGCCCGCTCGACGATGCCGGCGTTCCGCCAGATCTTCGTCGCGGACGGTTCCTCGAAGGACATCGCGCTCGACCGCAAGGCCTTCGTGCTGCGCAAGCGCGCCGAGCGCGAGGTCGACGTGTACTTCCCGTCGCTGTCCGCGCGCACGATCGTATACAAGGGCATGCTGACCACCGGCCAGCTGGAGCCCTTCTTCCCGGACCTGTCCGACCGCCGCTTCGCATCCGCGATCGCGCTCGTGCACTCCCGGTTCTCCACGAACACGTTCCCGTCGTGGCCGCTCGCGCACCCGTACCGCTTCGTCGCGCACAACGGTGAGATCAACACCGTCAAGGGCAACCGCAACTGGATGCGCGCCCGTGAGTCGCAGCTCGGCTCCGAGCTCTTCGGCGGTTCGGACAATCTGGAGCGGACCTTCCCGGTCTGTACGCCGGACGCCTCCGACTCCGCCTCCTTCGACGAGGTCCTGGAGCTGCTGCACCTCGGTGGCCGTTCGCTTCCGCACAGCGTCCTGATGATGATCCCGGAGGCCTGGGAGAACCACGCCTCCATGGACCCGGCCCGGCGCGCCTTCTACCAGTACCACTCCAACCTGATGGAGCCCTGGGACGGCCCGGCCTGTGTCACCTTCACCGACGGCACCCAGGTCGGCGCCGTTCTCGACCGCAACGGTCTGCGCCCCGGCCGCTACTGGGTGACCGACGAGGGCCTCGTCGTCCTCGGCTCCGAGGTCGGCGTCCTCGACATCGACCCGGCCAAGGTCGTCAAGAAGGGCCGCCTGCAGCCCGGCCGGATGTTCCTCGTGGACACCGCCGAGCACCGCATCATCGAGGACGACGAGATCAAGAACGCTCTCGCCTCCGAGCACCCCTACGAGGAGTGGCTCGAGGCCGGCGAGATCGAGCTCTCCGACCTCCCCGAGCGCGAGCACATCGTGCACACGCACGCCTCCGTCACGCGCCGCCAGCAGACCTTCGGCTACACCGAGGAAGAGCTCCGCATCCTCGTCGCGCCGATGGCCAAGGCCGGCGCCGAGCCGATCGGCTCGATGGGCACGGACACCCCGATCGCGGCGCTCTCCGCCCGCCCGCGGCTGCTCTTCGACTACTTCACGCAGCTGTTCGCGCAGGTCACCAACCCGCCGCTGGACGCCATCCGCGAGGAGCTCGTCACCTCGCTGCGCTCCCCGCTGGGCCCCGGCAACAATCTCCTGGAGCCCACGGCCGCCACGTGCCGCGCGGTCACGTTGCCCTTCCCGGTGATCGACAACGACGAGCTCGCCAAGCTCATCCACATCAACGCCGACGGCGACATGCCCGGCATGAAGGCCGTGACCCTGTCCGGCCTGTACCGGGTGCACGGCGCGGGCGACTCGCTCGCCGCCCGGATCGACGAGATCTGCGCAGAGGCCGACGCCGCCCTCGAGGCCGGCGCCCGCCTCATCGTGCTCTCCGACCGGCACTCGGACGCCGAGCACGCGCCGATCCCCTCGCTGCTGCTCACCGCGGCCGTACACCACCACCTCATCCGTACGAAGAAGCGCACCCAGGTGGGCCTCCTCGTCGAGGCCGGTGACGTGCGCGAGGTCCACCACGTCGCGCTGCTCATCGGTTTCGGTGCCGCGGCCGTCAACCCGTACCTCGCCATGGAGTCCGTCGAGGACCTGGTCCGCGCCGGTACCTTCCTCAAGGCCGACGAGGTGGGATCGGCCGAGGACGCGATCCGGAACCTGATCTACGCGCTCGGCAAGGGCGTCCTCAAGGTCATGTCCAAGATGGGCATCTCGACCGTCGCCTCCTACCGCGGCGCCCAGGTCTTCGAGGCCGTCGGCCTCGACGAGGCCTTCGTCGAGAAGTACTTCAACGGCACCACCACCAAGATCGGCGGCGCCGACCTGCGCGTCATCGCCGAGGAGGTCGCCGCCCGGCACGCCAAGGCGTACCCCGCCTCCGGCATCGCGCCCGCGCACCGCGCGCTCGACATCGGCGGCGAGTACCAGTGGCGCCGCGAGGGCGAGCCGCACCTGTTCGACCCGGAGACCGTCTTCCGCCTCCAGCACGCCACGCGCTCGGGCAGCTACGACATCTTCAAGAAGTACACGGACCGCGTGAACGAGCAGTCCGAGCGGCTCATGACGCTGCGCGGCCTGTTCAACTTCAAGGCCGAGGGCCGCGAGCCGATCTCCATCGACGAGGTCGAGCCCGCCTCCGAGATCGTCAAGCGGTTCTCGACCGGCGCCATGTCGTACGGCTCGATCTCCCAAGAGGCGCACGAGACGATGGCCATCGCCATGAACCAGTTGGGCGGCAAGTCCAACACCGGTGAGGGCGGCGAGGACCCGGAGCGCCTGTACGACCCGGCGCGCCGGTCCAGCATCAAGCAGGTCGCGTCCGGCCGCTTCGGCGTGACGAGTGAATACCTCGTCAACTCCGACGACATCCAGATCAAGATGGCCCAGGGCGCCAAGCCCGGCGAGGGCGGCCAGCTGCCAGGCCACAAGGTGTACCCGTGGGTCGCCAAGACGCGTCACTCGACGCCGGGCGTGGGCCTGATCTCCCCGCCGCCGCACCACGACATCTACTCCATCGAGGACCTGGCTCAGCTGATCCACGACCTCAAGAACGCCAACCCGCAGGCCCGCATCCACGTGAAGCTGGTCTCCGAGGTCGGCGTGGGTACGGTCGCGGCCGGTGTGTCCAAGGCGCACGCGGACGTCGTCCTGATCTCGGGTCACGACGGCGGCACGGGTGCCTCACCGCTCACCTCGCTCAAGCACGCGGGTGGTCCCTGGGAGCTCGGCCTCGCCGAGACCCAGCAGACGCTGCTGCTCAACGGCCTGCGCGACCGCATCGTCGTGCAGACCGACGGACAGCTCAAGACCGGCCGCGACGTGCTCATCGCCGCGCTGCTCGGCGCCGAGGAGTTCGGTTTCGCGACCGCGCCGCTCGTCGTCTCCGGCTGCGTCATGATGCGCGTCTGCCACCTGGACACCTGCCCGGTCGGCATCGCCACGCAGAACCCGACGCTGCGCGAGCGGTTCTCCGGCAAGGCCGAGTACATCGTCAACTTCTTCCGGTTCATCGCCGAAGAGGTCCGCGAGCTGCTCGCCGAGATGGGCTTCCGCTCCATCGAGGAGGCCGTCGGCCACGCCGAACTCCTCGACACCGAGCGGGCCGTGAACCACTGGAAGGCGCAGGGCCTCGACCTGGAGCCGCTGTTCCACGTGCCGGACCTGCCCGCGGGCGCCGTCCGGCACCGGATCATCGAGCAGGACCACGGCCTGGAGAAGGCGCTCGACAACGAGCTGATCAAGCTCTCCGCCGACGCCCTCGTCACGAACGGCCAGACGGACGCCCAGCCGGTGCGCGCCCAGGTCGCCATCCGCAACATCAACCGCACGGTCGGCACCATGCTCGGCCACGAGGTGACGAAGAAGTTCGGTGGCGCGGGCCTGCCCGACGACACCATCGACATCACCTTCACGGGCTCCGCGGGCCAGTCCTTCGGCGCCTTCGTGCCGCGCGGCGTGACGCTGCGCCTGGAGGGCGACGCCAACGACTACGTCGGCAAGGGCCTCTCCGGCGGCCGCATCATCGTCCGCCCGGACCGCGGCGCCGACCACCTCGCCGAGTACTCGACGATCGCCGGCAACACCATCGCGTACGGCGCGACGGGCGGCGAGCTGTTCCTGCGCGGCCGCACCGGCGAGCGCTTCTGCGTCCGCAACTCCGGTGCCACGGTCGTCTCGGAGGGCGTGGGCGACCACGGCTGCGAGTACATGACCGGCGGCCACGCGGTGATCCTCGGCGAGACGGGCCGCAACTTCGCGGCCGGCATGTCGGGCGGCATCGCGTACGTCATCGACCTCGACGTCGACAACGTGAACGCCGCGCTCCAGCCGGCGGTCGGCGTCCTCGACGACACCGACAAGCAGTGGCTGCACGACGTCGTGCGCCGGCACGCCGAGGAGACCGGCTCGACGGTGGCCGAGAAGCTCCTCGCCGACTGGGATGCCTCGGTGGCCCGGTTCGGCAAGATCATCCCCAGCACGTACCAGGCAGTGCTCGCCGCCAAGGACGCCGCCGAGCGAGCCGGTCTCTCCGAGACCGAGACCACCGAGAAGATGATGGAGGCGGCGACCAATGGCTGATCCCAAGGGCTTTCTCAACCATGGCCGCGAGGTCGCCGAGACCCGCCCGGTCGACGAGCGCGTCAAGGACTGGAACGAGGTCTACGTTCCCGGTTCCCTGCTGCCCATCATCAGCAAGCAGGCGTCCCGCTGCATGGACTGCGGCATCCCGTTCTGTCACAACGGCTGCCCGCTGGGGAACCTGATCCCCGAGTGGAACGACTACGCGTACCGTGAGGACTGGTCGGCCGCGCAGGAGCGCCTGCACGCGACCAACAACTTCCCGGAGTTCACCGGCCGGCTCTGCCCGGCCCCCTGTGAGTCGGCGTGCGTGCTCGGCATCAACCAGCCGGCCGTCACCATCAAGAACGTCGAGGTCTCGATCATCGACCAGGCGTGGGACCGGGGCGATGTCGCCCCGCAGATCCCGGAGCGCCTGTCGGGCAAGACCGTCGCCGTCATCGGCTCGGGCCCGGCCGGTCTGGCCGCCGCCCAGCAGCTGACGCGGGCCGGACACACGGTCGCCGTCTACGAGCGCGCCGACCGCATCGGCGGCCTGCTCCGCTACGGCATCCCCGAGTTCAAGATGGAGAAGCGCCACATCAACCGCCGCATCGAGCAGATGCGCGCGGAGGGCACCAAGTTCCGTACGGGTGTGGAGATCGGCCAGGACATCGACGCGGCGAAGCTGCGCAAGCGCTACGACGCCGTCGTCGTCGCCGCGGGTGCGACCGTGTCGCGTGATCTCCCGGTCCCCGGCCGTGAGTTGAACGGCATCCACTACGCGATGGAGTACCTGCCGCTCTCCAACAAGGTGCAGGAGGGCGACTTCGTCCAGCCGCCCATCACCGCCGAGGGCAAGCACGTCGTCGTGATCGGCGGCGGCGACACCGGCGCCGACTGCGTGGGCACCGCCCACCGTCAGGGCGCCGCCTCGGTGACGCAGCTGGAGATCATGCCGCGCCCGAGCGAGGACCGGAACACGACCACGCAGCCGTGGCCGACGTTCCCGATGCTCTACAAGGTCACCTCGGCCCACGAGGAGGGCGGCGAGCGCATTTACTCGGCGGGCACC
The DNA here is from genome assembly GCF_053592315.1 of Streptomyces sp. NPDC002754. Lineage (NCBI taxonomy): Bacteria > Bacillati > Actinomycetota > Actinomycetes > Kitasatosporales > Streptomycetaceae > Streptomyces > Streptomyces sp. NPDC002754. Next base: position 282,554 of record NZ_JBSFVM010000004.1, on the reverse strand, counting down.
ACCCACTTCGAGGGCGACGAGGACGGCAACGTCCAGTGGCTGCACCTCAACGAGGTCGAGTTCATCGACGGCAAGCTCACGCCGAAGCCCGGCAGCGAGCGCAAGATCCCGGCGCAGCTGGTCACCCTCGCGATGGGCTTCACGGGCACGGACCAGGAGAACGGTCTGGTCTCGCAGTTCGGCCTCGACCTCGACGCGCGTGGCAACGTCGCCCGCGACGACGAGTTCCAGACCAACGTCCCCGGCGTCTTCGTCGCCGGTGACGCGGGCCGCGGCCAGTCCCTCATCGTGTGGGCCATCGCGGAGGGCCGCTCGGCCGCCCGCGGCGTGGACCGCTTCCTGACGGGGGTGTCGGAGCTGCACGCTCCGATCCGGCCGACGGACCGCTCGCTGACCGTGTGATCCGTGCGGGCCTGACGGCCCGTCAATGAACGTCCCGTACAACGGCGTACGGAACTGAGCGCGACGCTCGCCCTAAAGTCCCCGACCGGACGCTGGGCGGGCGTCGCGGTGCGTTCGGCCCGGTTCGGCCCGGTTCGGCCCGGTTCAGCCAGGGATGTGGAAGGTCTCGCCGTAGACCTTCCATGTCAGGGGCGTCTTCAGGGACAGGTTGCCGTCGTAGAGGAACTGGCGCTGCGCCGTGTCGATGCGGGTCGTGTCGCGGTCGGGGTTCTTCGCCTTCATGGCCTTGCGGCGCAGGTCGAGGAAGATGTCGAGGTAGGCCTTCTCCTTTCCGCCCTGGGACGGGGTGTCGGCCTCCTTGAGCGCCGCCTCGCGCAGGCCGTAGAAGCCGTGCGGGCCCGTGCCGGGGCCGTGCAGGACCATCGCGTCGTAGTAGATGAACTGGCCGAGCGTGCCCAGGCCGTCGAGCTTGGCGAGGCGGACCGCCGGGTCGAAGTAGCCCCGGTCGCGCTCCTTCTCCTGGACGTCCCGGAAGGCCTTGTGTGTGGCCTCCTGCTTCCACGCGGCGGTGAAGCCGGGGTCGAGGCCCTTGTGGGAGTCGGTGCCGTCGACCTTGCGCAGGGCCGGGAGGAAGCGGGCCAGGCCGTTGTCCGGGTGGGCCTTCGTGTAGCGCTCGACCAGGGTAAGCAGGTCGTGGGTGCCGGTGCAGAAGCCGATGATGCCGGCCGTGTAGCCCTGGCCGTCGTCGATGTCCTCGATGTAGCCGTACGCGCTGCGCCAGTCCAGCGTGGAGTTCTCGGCGCTGGCGACGATCTGCTGCGCCAGGTCCTTCTTCTGCGGGGCGGCGAGGCCGGGCGGCAGGCTCGCGATCGCCTTGTCATCGGCTTTGCGCTCCGCTTCGGGCTGGTGGGCGGAGGCGGGGGGCCGCGCGTGCGGGGCGGGGGCGTCGGTGGGCGACAGGAGGTATACGGCGGCTGTGGCGAGGGGGGCCACGGCCAGGAGGGAGAGGGTTATGCAGCCCGCGCGTTTCATGCGGCACAGATTATGCGCCCGGCACCGTCGTTACGCCCTCGGGGCTCCGCCCCGGCCCCCGCGCCTCAACCGCCGGCGGGGCTTGATTTTGCCGCAGGGGCTCGATCTATCAAGCCCCTGCGGCGTGTGAGCAGGCCCGCCCGGCAGGGCTGCTCCTAGCCCCTGCGGCGTTTGAGCAGGCCCGTCCGGCAGGACTTTCGGGAAGGGGCGGGGTGGGGGAGACAAGCGGCCCCGGCCTACCCCACCACTCGCGCCCGGCACGCCGCCGGCGACCCCCACGCGTCGCGCAGCGGGCGCGCCTTGCGGAGCCACAGGGACAGGTCCAACTCCTCCGTGTACCCCACCGCCCCGTGGAGTTGAAGGGCCGCGCGAGCCGCCACATAGCACGCCTCGCCCGCCGCAAGCTTCGCCGCCGCGATGTCCGCCGACGCCATCGTGAGCGCCGCCCCGAACAGCAACGGACGCGCGAACTCCAGCCCCACCAGCGCATCCGCGAGCCGATGCTTGACCGCCTGGAACGATCCGACCGGCACGCCGAACTGCTCCCGCTGCCGGACGTAGTCGACCGTACGGCGGAGCAACTCCAGTCCCACGCCGAGCGACTGCGCCGCCGTCAGGAACGCCGCCATGTCCCTCGCCTCCCGCACCTTCGCGCCCCGCGCCACGACCTCGCCGCCCTCGTCCGGTGCGAACAGCCGGCGCGCCGGGTCCGCCGACTCCCGCAGCGGACCGTGACCGGCGGCGAGCCGCACCGTGTCGCCCTCCACGAGGAACACGGCGTCCGCCGAATCCGCGTCCAGCGCATACGGTCCCGACGCCAACGTCACCGCCACGTCCCCCGCCGCGATCCGAGGCAGCCACTCCTTCGCGGCCTCCGTACCGTTCAGCAGCACCGCCACCGCCGCCGTCTCGACGACCGGCCCCGGTATCGCGTGGCGCCCCAACTCCACGTACGACAACGCCAGTTCCACGGGCAGCGGGCCCACCCCTTCGTACGCCTCCGGGACGGCCAGCGCGAACACTCCCGCCTCCGCGAGCCGCCCCCACAGAGCCCGTCCGGGCCCGGCGTCACCGCCCGCCCACGCGCGGACCGCCGATGGGGTGTCCGCCGCCGTCAGCATCCGGTCGAGCGTGCGGCCGAACTCGGCCTGCTCCGCGTCCAGGAGGAACCTCATCAGCGGCGTCCCTTCGGCAGGCCGAGCAGACGCTCGGCGATGATGTCGCGCTGGATCTCGTTCGTCCCCGCGTAGATCGGCCCGGCGAGCGAGAAGGTATAACCCTCGGCCCACTCGCCCTCCGCCAATTCGCCCTCCGCGCCCAGTAGTTCCAGCGCCGTCTCGTGCAGCGCGATGTCGTACTCCGACCAGAACACCTTGTTCAGGCTCGACTCCGCCCCGATCTGCTCACCCGCCGCGAACCGCGACGCGTTGCCGTACGTGAACAGCTGGTACGCGCGCGCCCCCACCACCGCGTCCGCCACCCGGTCCCGCAGCGCCGGATCCGCGCCGCTCTCCCGCCACAGCCCGAGCAGCCGGTCCGACGCGGCCAGGAAGCGGCCGGGGGAGCGCAGCATGAGACCCCGCTCGTTCCCCGTCGTCGACATCGCGATGCGCCAGCCGTTGCCGACCTCCCCGATCACGTCCTCGTCCGGGACGAACACGTCGTCAAGGAACAGCTCGGCGAAGGCCGGTTTGCCGTCGATGCGGCCGATCGGCCGGACCGTGACACCCGGCGCGCGCAGGTCGAACATCAGGTACGTGAGCCCGTGATGGGGCTTGGCCGCCTCCGGGTCCGTACGGAAGATGCCGAACGCCCGGTCGGCGAACGCGGCCCGCGACGACCACGTCTTCTGCCCGTTCAGCAGCCACCCGCCGTCCGTGCGCACCGCCCGCGAGCGCAGCGCCGCCAGGTCGGAGCCCGCTTCCGGCTCCGACCAGGCCTGCGCCCAGATCACCTCGCCGCTCGCCATCGACGGCAGTACGCGCGCCCGCTGCTCGTCCGTGGCGTGGTCGAAGAGTGTGGGGGCGAGAAGGTTGATGCCGTTCTGTGAGACGCGGCCAGGGGCCCCCGCCGCGTAGTACTCCTCCTCGAAGATCAGCCACTTGAAGATGTCGACGCCGCGGCCCCCGAACTCCTCGGGCCACGAGACGACCGACCAGCGGTCCGCGGACAGCTCGGCCTCCCACGCGCGGTGCGCGGCGAAGCCCTCCTCGGTCTCCAGGGACGGCAGCGGCTCGGCCGGTACGTGCTCCGCGAGCCACGCCCGCGCCTCCTCGCGGAACGCGTCCTGATCCGGGGTGAACTCCAGGTTCATCGGGCACCCGCCTCCTTCATGGCGTGGACGTCCATGCCGCCCAGCGAGTCCGACGCCGTCTCCGCGTTGTGCGCGTGCGCCAGGTGGTGCAGGCCGAAGACGGAGTCCAGGCCCGCGTGCATGCCCTGGAGGTCCTCCGCCTGGTTCACCGCGCGCTTGGTCAGCGCGAGCCCGAGCCGCGGCATCTCGCCGACCCGGTCCGCCAGATCGCACGTGGCGGCCGCCAGTTCGTCCCGGGGCACCACCCGGTTGATCATCCCCACCTCGTGCGCCCGGCGTGCGCTCATCCGCTCGCCCGTGAACAGGAACTCCTTGGCGATCCGCGGCGGCATCACCCACGGGTGCGCGAAGTACTCGACGCCCGGGATCCCCATCCGGACGACGGGATCCGCGAAGAACGCGTCCTCGCTCGCCACGATCAGGTCGCACACCCAGGCCAGCATCAACCCGCCCGCCACGCACGCCCCTTGCACCGAGGCGATCACCGGCTTCGGCAGCTCGCGCCAGCGCCTGCACATGCCCAGGTACACCTCCGACTCGCGGGCGAACCGCGACTCGGCGCCCCGCTTGTCGGAGTGGTCCCACCACAGCCCGGCCCGCCGCTCGAACGGCAGATGCGCGTCCCGCTCCGGCGTCCCGATGTCGTGCCCCGCCGAGAAGTGCTCGCCCGCGCCCGAGAGGACGACGACCTTGACGGCCTCGTCCTCGGCGGCCCGGTAGAGGGCGGAGTCCAGGGCATACGTCATCGCCGAGTTCTGCGCGTTGCGGTACTTCGGCCGGTTCATCGTCACGTGCGCGACCCGGCCCCTGACCTCGAACAGGACGGGCTGCGGCGCGGTTTGTTCTGTGGGCATCGGAGACATCCTTCCCTAACAAGTGTTTGGTAGGTTAGCTTATGAGCATGGACAGCGTCGAGGACTCCCGATCCCGCTCCACCACTCCCGCGTACGTCTCGGGCCACCAACTGCTCGACGGGCGCAGTGCCGTCATCACCGCGGCCGCCGGCGCCGGGATCGGCGGCGCCACCGCGCGCCGCTTCCTGGAGGAGGGCGCCCGCGTCGTCATCAGTGACGCGCACGCGCGCCGCCTGAAGGAGAGCGAAGCGGCCCTCGCCGCCGAGTTCGGCGCCGAGCGGGTCTCCGCGCTCGCCTGCGATGTCACCGACGAGGAGCAGGTGCAGGCACTCTTCGCGCACACCGCCGAGCGGCACGGCGGGCTCGACATAGTCGTCAACAACGCGGGCCTCGGCGGCACTTCGCCGCTCGTCGACATGAGCGACGAGCAGTGGACGAAGGTCCTGGACGTCACCTTGAACGGGACCTTCCGGTGCGTGCGGGCCGCCCTGCGCGCCTTCCGCGAAACCGGGCGCGGCGGCGCGATCGTCAACAACGCGTCGGTCATCGGCTGGCGCGCCCAGGCCGGACAGGCGCACTACGCCGCCGCGAAGGCCGGCGTGATGGCCCTGACCAGGACCGCCGCGATAGAGGCCGCCGAATACGGAGTACGGGTCAACGCGGTGGCGCCCAGCCTCGCCATGCACCCGCACCTGGTGAAGGTCACCTCGGAGGAACTGCTCGCCGAACTGACCGAGAAGGAGGCCTTCGGCCGGTACGCCGAGCCCTGGGAGGTGGCCAACGTGATGGTCTTCCTCGCCTCCGGCTACTCCTCGTACATGACCGGCGAAACCGTCTCCGTCAGCAGCCAGCGCGCATGAGCCCCTCGCCCGAGCGGCGTCGAGAACTCCTCGCCACGGCGGCCGAGGTGTTCGCGGCGCAGGGCTACGACGCCACCACCGTGCGCCGGATCGCGGACGCCGCGGGGATGCTCGCGGGCAGCCTCTACTACCACTTCGACTCCAAGGACTCGATCGTCGAGGAGATCCTGCGCGGCTTCCTCGACGAGCTGTGGGGCCGCTACGACACCGTCCTCGCCGCAGGCCACGAGCCGCGCGAGACGATGCGGGCCCTGGTCACCGAGTCTTTCCGGGAGATCGACCGGCACGGACCCGCCGTCGCCATCTACCAGAAGGAGTCGAAGGCGCTCGCCGCGAGGGAGCGGTTCGCCTTCCTCGCCGCGTCGCAGCGCAAGTTCGAGCAGACCTGGCTGACCACCCTGAAGGACGGGGTCGCGGCCGGATCGTTCCGCGCCGACCTCGACATCCGGCTCACCTACCGGTTCGTGCGCGACACCGTGTGGGTCGCCGCGTCCTGGTACCGGCCGGGCGGCAGACACAGCCCCGAGGAGATCGCCCGCGAGTACCTCGCGATGGTGCTCGACGGGATAGCCCAGCCCCACCATCCTTAGAAACGACTGGAGTTGATGCGTCATGGCCGAGGCCTACATCGTCGATGCGGTCCGTACGCCCGTAGGGCGGCGCAAGGGCGGGCTCAGCGCCGTCCACCCCGCCGACCTGGGCGCCCACGTCCTGAAGGAGCTCGTCGCGCGCACCGGGGTCGACCCGGCCGCCGTCGAGGACGTCGTCTTCGGCTGCCTCGACACCATCGGCCCGCAGGCAGGCGACATCGCCCGCACCTGCTGGCTCGCCGCGGGACTTCCCGAGGAGGTGCCGGGCGTCACCGTCGACCGGCAGTGCGGTTCGTCCCAGCAGGCCATCCACTTCGCGGCACAGGGCGTGCTCTCCGGTACGCAGGACCTCGTCGTCGCGGGCGGCACACAGAACATGTCGATGATCCCGATCGCCTACGCCTCCCGGCAGGCCGCCGAACCGCTCGGCCTCACCGAGGGCCCCTACCTGGGCAGTGAGGGCTGGCGCGCCCGCTACGGCGACGCGCCCGTCAACCAGTTCCACGGCGCGGAGCTCATCGCCGAGAAGTGGGGCATCACGCGGCAGGACCAGGAGGAGTGGGCGCTCCGTTCCCACCAGCGGGCCCTGCGCGCGATCGACGAGGGTCGGTTCGCGAAGGAGTCCGTCGCCTACGGGGACGTCACCGCCGACGAGGGCCCGCGCCGCGACACGAGCCTGGAGAAGATGGCGGGCCTGAACCCGGTCGTCGAGGGCGGCACCATCACCGCCGCCTGCTCCTCGCAGGTCTCGGACGGCGCGGCGGCCCTGCTGATCGCCTCCGAACAGGCCGTGCGGGAGCACGGGTTGACGCCCCGGGCCCGCATCCACCACCTCTCCGTACGCGGCGAGGACCCCATCCGGATGCTGTCCGCGCCCATCCCGGCGACCGCGTACGCGCTGAAGAAGACCGGCCTCACGATGGACGACATCGACCTCGTCGAGATCAACGAGGCCTTCGCGCCGGTCGTCCTCGCCTGGCTGAAGGAGACCGGCACCGACCCCGAGAAGGTCAACGTCAACGGCGGAGCCATCGCGCTGGGCCACCCTCTCGGCGCCACCGGCAGCAAGCTGATGACGACCCTGCTGCACGAACTGGAGCGCACCGGCGGCCGGTTCGGCCTCCAGACCATGTGCGAGGGCGGCGGCCAGGCCAACGTCACGATCATCGAGCGCCTGTGACCGTGCCTCTGACCGCCCCTGTGACTGCTGCTGCGGGATCCGCGTCCCGCTGAGCGGGAATCGGCGGTGGGGCGCCGGGGGAGGCGCGGACAGGGTGAGGGCATGACCCGTACCCCTGTACCTTCCGAGCCCACCGCCGACGCCCCGCGCGTCCGGCGGATCGCCGTCCGTGCCGTACTTCCCCAGTGGTGCGAGAGGAGCGAGACGCTGTGAGCGGCAACCCTGACGTGGAGTGGGACGAGACGGTCGACGTGCTGGTCGTCGGCTCCGGCGGCGCCGCCCTGACCGGCGCGTACAGCGCCGCCGCGCGCGGCCTCGACACCCTCGTCGTCGAGAAGACCGAGTACTTCGGCGGAACGACCGCGTACGCCGGAGCCTGCCTGTGGCTGCCCGGCAACCAGGCGCAGGCCCGCGCGGGCCTCGAGGACAGCGCCGACCTGGCCCGCACGTACTTCCGGTCCCTCGTCGGCGACTCGACGCCGCACGAGATGCAGGACGCGTACCTCGACGGGGCCGGGCCCACGGTCGAGTTCCTTGAGCGCAGCGAACTGCTCCGGTTCGAACACCGGAAGTTCCCCGACTACTACCCGGGCCCCGGCCGCTTCGACGCGGGACGCGGCGTCTTCCCCGTCCCCATGGAGCGGCCCGCGGGCGAGCAGCCGCTGCTCGACGCCGTCCGCCCGCCCGCGCGCTGCGAGCGGCTGGGAGCGCCGGCGCCCGAGGGGGCGCTCACGGACGGCCGCGCGCTGATCGGCCGACTGCTGCTCGCCCTCGATCAGGCCGGCGGGCGGGCGCGCTCCCGCACCGCGTTCACCGGGCTCGTGCAGGGCGAGGACGGGCGGGTCGTCGGCGCCGAGGTCCGCGACGCACAGGGCAGTACGGCCCGGATCCGGGCCCGCCGCGGTGTGCTGCTCGGTGCCGGCGGCTACGAGCGGGACGCCGAACTGCGCCGCGCCTTCGACAACGGGCCGGGGGCCGACTGGACGATGGGGCCCGCGGGCGGCGGCACCGGGGACGCGCTGCGGGCCGCGCAAGGGCTCGGGGCGGCGACGTCGCTGCTCGACGAGAGCTGGTGGTGCCCGTCCGTGCTCTTCCCCGACGGCAGCGCGGCGTTCGCCCTCGGCTTCCGCGGCGGCGTCTTCGTCGACGCCGAGGGCCGCCGGTTCGCCAACGAGTGCCTGTCCTACGACCGGATGGGCCGGGCCATGATCGCGGCGCGGGCCGGGGACGCGCCGGAGCGCCCCGTGTGGTGGGTGTGGGACGCGCGGCACGGCGAGGAGCCGCCCGGCATCGTCCTCGTCCCGGTCGACCGGGAGTCGTTCGAGGCGGCCGGGGTGTGGCGCAGCGCGGACTCGGTGGAGGCGCTCGCCGAGGCGATCGGAGTGCCGGCCGAAGGCCTCGCCGCGACCGTCGCGGCGTTCAACAAGTACGCGGGGAACGGCCACGACCCGGAGTTCGGCCGCGGCGACGACCCCTACGACCGGTTCTTCGCGGGCGCGGGCGAGCAGGGCGCGCCCAACCCGTGCCTGCTGCCGCTGTCGTCCGGCTCGTTCCACGCGGTGCGGATCGTGCTCGGCGACCTGGGCACGAAGGGCGGCGTCCGCACGGACACGGACGCGAGCGTGCTGCGCGAGGACGGGTCCGTGATCGAGGGCCTCTACGCGGTGGGGAACACGGCGGCGAACGTGACGGGCTCCGTCTACCCGGGGCCGGGAGCGCCGATCGGCACGGGGATGGTGTTCGGGTACCGGGCGGCGGGCCGGATGGCCGGGGAGGGGTGACCCCTGGTCGTACGGGTGGGTGGCTCGAGTCGCCCCTGGGTTGTTCGGAGACAACGTGGAGCCGGAGGGATACGCGGATGCGTGAGGGACAACTGGACGGAAAGGTCGCCCTGGTGACCGGGGCGGCGCGCGGGATGGGCGAGGCCATTGCCAGGGAAATGGCAGCCCGTGGGGCGCGGGTCGTGCTCGGCGACGTACTCGTGTCCGAAGGGGAGCGGGTCGCCGGTGAACTCGGGGAAGCCGCACGGTTCGTCCGGCTGGACGTCACCGGCGCCGACTCCTGGGCCCATGCCGTCCGTGTCGCCACCGACACGTACGGACGGCTCGACATCCTCGTCAACAACGCCGCCATCTACACGACGTCCCCCATCGTCGACGAGGATCCGGCCCAGCTGGAGCGGATCCTCAAGGTCGATCTCGTCGGCCCGTTCCTGGGGCTCCAGGCCGTCGTCCCCGCCATACGGGCGGGGGAGCGGGGCGGCGCGATCGTCAACATCTCCTCGCAGGCCGGGGTTCAGGGCATCTGGGGGCATGGTTCGTACGGCGCCGCGAAGTGGGGGCTGCGCGGGCTGAGCCGGACCGCCGCCCTCGAACTCGGCGGCGACGGCATCCGCGTCAACGCCGTCTTCCCCGGCGCCATCGACACGGCGATGACCGCCCATCTCGGCACCACCGAGCACCCGGCCGCCGCGCTCGGCCGCATCGGCCGCCCCGAAGAGGTGGCCCGGCTCGTCGCGTTCCTCGCCTCCGACGACGCCTCCTACCTCACCGGCGCCGAAGTCACCGCGGACGGCGGCGCGTCGGCCGGCCGGATGCCCGTGTCCGCGCAGCGCGGCGGCGGACAGGGGGACAGCCGGTGACCCCGCCCGGCCGCCGCACCCTGCTGTGACACCCGGGACGCCCGCAGCCGCGGCACCCGGGACAATGGGCCCGTGCCTACGAAGAAGAAGTCCCAGTCGACGAACGCGGCGCCCGAGCGGCGCGGCGAGCTCCTGCACACCGCGGCCGAGGTCTTCGCCGAGCAGGGCTACAACGCCACGACCGTCCGCAAGATCGCCGACCACGCGGGCATGCTCGCCGGCAGCCTCTACTACCACTTCGACTCCAAGGAATCGATGCTGGAGGAGATCCTGCGGACCTTCCTCGACGAGCTGTGGTCCGGCTACGACACCGTGCTCGACGACGAGCTCGGCCCGCGGCAGACCCTGGAGGCGCTGGTCACCGAGTCCTTCCGGGAGATCGACCGGCACCGCGCCGCCGTCGCGATCTACCAGCGGGAGTCCCAGCAGCTCGTCGCGCAGGACCGCTTCGCGTTCCTCGCCGAGTCGCAGCGCAGGTTCGAGAAGACCTGGCTGACCACCCTGGAGCGCGGCGTCGCCGACCAGGTCTTCCGCGCCGACCTCGACATCCGCCTCACCTACCGGTTCGTGCGCGACACCGTCTGGGTCGCGGCATCCTGGTACCGGCCCGGCGGGCGGCACAGCCCAGAGGAGATCGCGCGCCAGTATCTGTCGATGGTTCTGGACGGGATCGCGGTGCGGTGAAGTCCCATGCTAAGATTCATGACGTTGCAGTTTTGGTACCCATAGACTTTATGCGCGCCTGACGGGAATGTTCCTCAGGCGCATTATTGTTTCCACCGGGAAATTTCCCGGTTTCCGGCGTTCACGTGGGCGTTCGTGGAATGGGGACTGCTACCTGTTCTTAAGGAGAACGACATGGCCACCGGTATCGTTAAGTGGTTCAACTCGGAAAAGGGCTTCGGCTTCATCGAGCAGGACGGCGGCGGCGCCGACGTCTTCGCCCACTACTCGAACATCGCCACCTCGGGCTTCCGTGAGCTCCAGGAGGGCCAGAAGGTGACGTTCGACGTCACGCAGGGCCAGAAGGGCCCGCAGGCGGAGAACATCCTCCCCGCCTGATCTCGCTCGTAGATCACTCGACCCCGCCGGGCTGACCCGGCGGCGTCGGATCGAGCATCACCGGGCCGGGGCCCGCACCGCTACGGTGCGGGCCCCGGTTCCTGCTGTCCCGTCCCGGAAGGCATCGCCGCATGGCCAGTTCTGCCCGCCCGTCCCGCCGCAGCCCGCGTCCCGCAGCCGGGCAGCGCCGTGCTCCCGAGCAGCGCCGCAGGCAACAGCCCTCGCCGCCCGCCGAGTTCACCATGCCGGAGAACACCACCCCCGCGCTTCCCGCCGTGGACAGCTTCGCCGAACTCGACATGCCGGCCGCCCTTCTGAAGACGCTGGGTGAGCAGGGCGTCACCGACCCCTTCCCCATCCAGGCCGCGACGCTCCCCAACTCGCTCGCCGGACGGGACCTCCTCGGCCGCGGCCGCACCGGCTCCGGCAAGACCCTCGCCTTCGGCCTCCCGCTGCTCACCCACACGACCGGCGCCAAGGCCGAGCCGAAGTCCCCTCTCGCGCTCGTCCTCGTCCCCACGCGTGAGCTCGCGCAGCAGGTCACCGACGCCCTCACCCCGTACGCCACCGCGCTGCGGCTGCGCATCGCGACCGTCGTCGGCGGCATGTCGATCTCCCGGCAGGCGGGCCAGCTGCGCCGCGGTGCCGAGGTCGTCGTCGCCACCCCGGGCCGCCTCAAGGACCTCATCGAGCGCGGCGACTGCATGCTCGGCTCGGTGCGCACGACGGTGCTCGACGAGGCCGACCAGATGGCTGACATGGGCTTCATGCCGCAGGTCACCGCGCTCCTGAAGCAGGTCGAGTCGGGCGGCCAGACCATGCTCTTCTCGGCGACGCTCGACAAGAACGTCGACCGGCTGGTCAAGCAGTTCCTCAACGACCCGGTGGTCCACTCCGTCGACCCGTCGGCCGGCGCGGTCACGACGATGGAACACCACGTCCTGCACGTCCAGGACGAGACCGACAAGAAGGCCGTCACCGCGCGCATCGCCGCGCGTGAAGGCCGCGTCATCCTCTTCGTCGACACCAAGCGCTCCGCCGACCGGCTCGCCAAGCGGCTCCTCGCCAGCGGCGTGTACGCGGCTCCGCTGCACGGCGGCCGCAGCCAGCCGCAGCGCAACCGCACCCTGGAGCAGTTCAAGGACGGCCGGGTCACCGCGCTCGTCGCCACGAACGTCGCGGCGCGCGGCATCCACGTCGACGACCTCGACCTCGTCGTCAACGTCGACCCGCCCACCGAGCACAAGGACTACCTGCACCGCGGTGGCCGCACCGCGCGCGCCGGTGAGTCCGGCAGCGTCGTCACGCTGGTCCTGCCCGAGCAGAAGCGCGACATGCAGCGCCTGATGCGCGACGCGAAGATCCAGCCGCGGACGACGCAGGTCCGCTCCTCGGACGAGGCGCTGACGCAGATCACCGGCGCGCGCGAGCCGTCCGGTGTCGCCGTGGTCATCGCCGTGCCGGAACCGGTCGCCCCGGCCGCCACGACCAAGCCCCGCCGCTCACGCCGCTCCCGCGGCGGATCGGGCAACGGCAACGGCCGCGCCGCAGCCACCGAAGGCCAGCGCACGAGCTCGGGCGGCAACAACCGCCGCCGCTCCGCCTCGCCCAACGGCAGCCAGTCCGCCTCCGGCACAGGCAACAACCGCCGCGGCTCCGGCTCGGCCAACGCCGGCCAGTCCGCCTCCGGCACAGGCAACAACCGCCGCGGCCACGGCCCCCGCCAGGCCGCTTAACCCGAAGCACAGCCCGGCGGGGCCAACTCCAGCCCCGCCGGCAACGCCTCCTGGCACCGGGCAATTCAAGCCCCGCCGGCGATTGAGGCGCGGGGTCCGGGGCAGAGCCCCGTGGCCTCCGCCCCGTGGGGGCGCAACACGTCGGGGGCCCGGGGCGGAGCCTCCATGGTGGCGCAACACCTCATCCCACCAGCCGCGCCCGCAACGCCCCCACCACCCCCCGATCCACCCCGAGCCCCTCGGCCACATACCGGCGCAGACTCCCGTAGCCGCACCGAACCTCCTCACGCGCCGCATCCAGGTACTCCATCCGCACCTCCTGGACAGGAATCAGCAGGTCCGGATCCCGCATCAACCCCGCCCGCCGAAGCCCCTCGCGGACCTCCGCGTCATGTGCCGCGCGAAACGCGTTCGACGCCAAGTAGTCGCCCTCCGCCGCCCGTTGACCCACCCCGAGCACGCTCAGCAGGACGTACGTCATCCAGCCCGTGCGGTCCTTCCCGGACGTGCAGTGGTAGAGCAGCGCGCCGGACCCACCGCTCGCCGCATCCCGGAGCGTCGCCGCGAACCGCGCGCGGTTGGCCGCGTCGGTCACGAACATCCGGTACGTGGTACGCATCGCGGCGGCCGCCTTGCCGCCCCCCAGCACTTCCTGCTGCACCGCCGGGTCCTTGGAGCCGATCGCGGCCATCATCCGCTCGTACTGGCCACCGTCGGAGACGGACCGCGCGGTCACCGCCAGACCCGCGGGCAGCCGGTCCGCGCCGTCCGTACGCACCTCGAACGGCACCCGGAAGTCGACCACTTGGTCAAGGCGCAGACCGGCGACCCGCGCCACGTCCGCGTCGGTGAGTTCGCTCAGCGCGTCGGCCCGGTAGACGAGGCCGTACCGGACCCGGCCGCGGCCCCGCGCGCGATGGCCACCGATGTCCCGGACGTTCACCGCCCCTTCGAGCGGGATCTGCCGGATGCCACCGGCGCCCGACCCGGTGTCCGGCCTTCCCGGCGACTGCGACGGCGCCGCCGCGGCGACGGGGGCCCCGGCGAACGCCGCGACCGTGCCGAGCGCGGCGCCGAGCGCACCGCGCCGCGAGAGCGCCCGCCCCGCCGTGTGCGGGTGACCTGTTCTGTACGTGTGCGACATACATGAACTCCCTTGCGGTGGCGGGCGATTGACGCGCCCGGTCAGGGTGGCGTGGGAAGTGCCTCCAGCGTCTTACGTGCCTCGGTCATCACGCGGTCGACCAGCTCGGCGCAGTTGGGCAGGTCCTCTATGAGGCCCGCCACCTGGCCGGAGGCCATGACCCCCAGGTCGGTGCGGCCCTCGACCATGGACGCCCTCAGGAGCATCGGGGTGTTCGCGGCCAGCAGCACCTGGCTCCACGTGAGGTCCTTGCCGTGCTTCATGGCGAGGCCGTCCCGCACCATCTGCGGCCAGCTCAGGCCAGAGAGCTTCTTGAAGCCCGTGGCGCGACGCACGGCGTGCAGCAACGCGCGCGTGCGCCCCGCGTTCTCCAGCGAGTCGACCAGCTCGGAACGGAGCATGCGGTGCGGCAGACCGTCCACCGCCGTCGTCACCGTGACGTCCTTGACGCTCGCCGCCAGGTACTTCGCCTTCACCGCGTCCGGCACCGTCGAGTCCGACGTCAGCAGGAAACGGGTCCCCATGGCAACCCCGGCCGCCCCGTAGGCCAGCGCGGCGACCAGGCCCCGGCCGTCACGGAAACCGCCCGCCCCGACCACCGGGATGTCGACGGCGTCCACCACCTGCGGCAGCAGCACCGACGTCGCCACCTCCCCGGTGTGCCCGCCGCCCTCGCCGCCCTGCACGATCACCGCGTCCGCGCCCCACGCCGCGACCTTCTCGGCGTGCCGGCGCGCCCCGATCGACGGGATCACGACGGCGCCCGCGTCCTTCAGTTCGGCGATCAGCTCGCGCGAGGGGGCCAGCGCGAACGACGCGACCTTCACGCCCTCCTCGACGATCACCTTGACCCGCTCGCGGGCGTCCCCCGCGTCGGCCCGCAGGTTCACCCCGAAGGGCTGGTCCGTGCGCGACTTCACCTCGCGTACAGCGGCGCGCAGTTGGTCGAGCGTCATGGTGGCGGACGCGAGGATGCCGAGCGCCCCCGCGTTCGCCGCCGCCGACACCAGGCGCGGCCCCGCGACCCATCCCATGCCGGTCTGCACGATGGGGTGGCGCACTCCGGTAAGCCGGGTCAGGGGCGTCGGGATCGTGAACGCGGCGGAGTCCCGGGCCGGTTCGGAAGACGGCTCAGGTGGCGTCATACCGGCTTGACCTCCCGGTCCCGCGTCGCCTTCGGGTCGATGACCTCTCGGATCAGCCGCAGCTCCTCCGCCGTGGGCTCCCGCGTGGACGGCACCTCGCCGCCCTCCGGGAGTACCAGCGCGAACCCCGTCGCCTCCTGGACCTCCTCCACCGTGACACCCGGATGCACGGACAGCAGCCGCATCGCGTGGTCTGCGGTGTCGAAGTCCAGGACGGCCAGATTCGTCACCACGCGCGGGATGCGATGGAACCGCGTCGCCGACGGGCCCGCCGCGGCCGCGCTGTCGTAGCCCACCCCGCTGATCATGTCGACCTTCTCGACGAAGACCCGGCGGCTGTGCTTGGGAACCCAGTAACTCACCGGATTGTTCAGCGTGTTGACCGGAGCGCCACGCACCCCGAGGAGCTGCCGGTCGGGCCGCTCCCAGTCGCCGATGCACGAGATGTTCTGGTTGCCGAACCGGTCGATCTGGCTCGCCCCCATCATCACGTGCCGCTTCCCGCCCGTGACCATCGTCAGATGCTGCCGGTACGGGAGCCAGCCCTCCGCCGAACCGTCGAGCCCGACGACCATCGCCTCGCCGTCGGTCAGCAGCAGGCCGGGGGAGAAGGTGCGCTTGGCCAGCCGCGCCCCCACGGACGGGATCAGGCCCATCGGGCTGGCCAGCACCTCCCCGTTGTCCCGCCAGGCCTCGGCGCACGCGATCGCGCAGTACTCGGCACGGGACACATCTGTCGTGGTGACGCTCACTTCTGCTCCTCGTGCCAGGCCTGGACGGCGGACTGGTACTGCTTCTCGTCACCGCCGGGCGGCAGGAACCGCTCGGCGAACTCGGGCCAGGGCGTGCTCGCGTACAGCTTCTGGAACGGCTCGTCGCGGTCGTAATCGGGCACACAGGACGTGAAGTGCGCCCCGCCCGGCGTCTCCACGACGCCCGTCACGCAATGCCGCTTCACCAGCAGCGTCTGCGGCACGGTGTCCGCCCCGAAGCCGTCGACCAACTGCTCGCACGACACGTACGCGCTGTCCGCCGCCTCGCAGAACAGGTCGTCGAAGTACGGGTCCGGGCCCAGGTACTGGCCGTTGCCCGCGCGGTCCGCCCGGTTCACGTGCACCAGGGCCGCGTCGAGGCGCAGCGCCGGCATCGCGACGAACGTCTCCCCGTCCTCGTACGGCGACGTCACCGTCCGCAGCCCCGGGTTGACGCGCATGACGTCCGAGCCGATCCCCGCCCGCACGGGCAGGAACGGCAGCCGGTTCGCCGCCGCGTGCAGGCCCCACATGAACATCGCCTCGTCGACCTCCATCAGCTCGAACGCGCCCTGCTGGCGCGCCGCCCTGAAGTTCGGTTCGAGCGGGATGGAGTCGAGCGTCGCGAACGCCGCGACCAGTTTGCGGATCTTCCCGGCCGCCGCGAGCAGCCCGACGTCCGGACCCCCGTACGAGACGACGGTCAGGTCCGTGACGTCGCTGCGCAGCAGCGCCCTTACCAGCGCCATGGGCTTGCGGCGCGAACCCCAGCCGCCGATGCCGATGGTCATGCCGCTGCGCAGCCGCCCGACCACCTCGTCGGGCGTCATGATCTTGTCCGGTGTGGTCATCGCTCGGTCTCCTGTCCGAAGGTGTCGCGGACCCGGTCGGCGACACCGCTCAGGTTCGCCTCGAAGGTGAAGCCCTGCTCGAAGCGGTAGCTGCGGTGCACGTCGACCGGGTCGATCCCGTTCAGCGCGGATTTGGCGAGGCGGAGCAGGTAGCCGTCCTTGCGGGCGATGTCGCGGGCCAGCTCCAGGGCCGCCTCGCGCAGCCGCTCCCTCGGCACGACCTGCCACACCGAGCCGTGCGCCTGCAGTTCGGCGGCCGTCGCCGTGCGGGACGTGTAGAACAGCGCGCGCATCAGGTGCTGCGGGACGAGGCGGGCCAGGTGCGTGGCCGCGCCGAGCGCGCCCCGGTCCAGCTCGGGCAGGCCGAACGTCGCGTCGTCGCTCGCGACGATCGCGTCCGCGTTCCCCACGAGTCCGATGCCGCCGCCCAGGCAGAACCCGGCGACCGCCGCGATCACCGGGACCTCGCACTGGTACACCGCCGAGAACGCTTCGTAGCAGCCGCGATTGGCGCCGAGCAGGGCGCTGTGCCCGCCGCCCGCCGCGGCCGTCTCGCGCTGCATCTCCTTGATGTCCACCCCGGCGTTGAACCCACGGGAGGTCTCGGCCGCGGTCAGCACGACGCAGCGCACATCGGGATCGCGGCCCGCGGCGCGCACGGCGTCCGCCAGGTCGTACCAGCCCCGCACCGGCAGCGCGTTGACGGGTGGGAAGTCGACCGTGACGACGGCGATGCCCTTTTCGAGTGAGGAGGTGGAGACACCCATGGCGTTCAGCTACCTTTCCACCTAACGTTTGTTTGGTACGTCGATGACGGTAGCAGGCGGCGAGGGCCGACGGAATGGGTCGGCGCGAGAGGGACCCGAAAGGGTCGGGAATGGGAGCGGGATGGATCTGAGCGGTCGGGTCGTCGTCGTCACGGGCGGGACGAGGGGAGTGGGCGCCGGGATCGCGGGCACCTTCGCGCGAGCCGGGGCGCGGGTGATCACCTGCGCCCGCAGACCACCCGAAACCCCCGTGGACGGCTGCGAGTTCATACCGGTCGACCTGCGGGACGCGGCGGCCGTGGAGGAGCTGTTCGCGGGCCTCGACCGGGTGGACGTACTCGTGAACAACGCGGGGGGCACGCCGTACCGCCCGCTCGCGGAGGCGGACGCGGTCCGGCACGCGCGCGTGCTCGAGCTGAATCTTACGGCGGCGCTGACCGCGTCCCTGGCCGCCCGCGAGAAGCTCGCCGCCGCGCACGGCTCGATCGTCATGATCGGCAGCGTCAGCGGCAGTCGCCCCTCGCCCGGCAGCGCGGTGTACGGGGCGGCGAAGGCGGGCCTGGAGCACCTCGCGCGGTCCATGGCCGTGGAGTGGGCACCCCGAATCCGGGTGAACACACTGGTGCTCGGCATGGTCCGTACCGAACTGAGCGAACTGCACTACGGGGACGAGGCGGGCGTCGCCGCGGTGGGCGCGACCGTGCCCATGGGGCGCCTGGCCGAGCCGCGCGAGGTCGGTGACGCCGCGGTGTTCCTGGCGTCCGACGCCGCCTCGTACATCACCGGGGCGAGCCTGCTGATGCACGGCGGCGGCGAGCTCCCCGCGTTCCTGGACGCGGCAACTGCCAACAAGGAGGCGTGAGATGACGGACACGAAGTCGACCGACAGCAACAGCGGAGCCCTGTGCGCGGGGCGGGTGGTCGCCGTCACGGGAGCGGGACGCGGACTCGGACGCGCGCACGCACTCGCGTACGCGGCCGAGGGCGCGAAGGTCGTCGTGAACGACCTGGGGGTGGGCCTGGACGGCGCCCCCGCCCCCGACAGCCCGGCGGCCCAGGTCGTCGAGGAGATACGCGCGACGGGCGGCGAGGCGGTGGCGCACGGCGCGGACATCGCGAGCTCCGAAGGTGCCGCCTCGCTCGTCGCTGCGGCAGTCGACACCTTCGGGCGCCTCGACACACTGGTGAACAACGCAGGGTTCCTGCGCGACCGGATGCTGGTCAACCTCGACGAGGACGACTGGGACGCCGTGATGCGGGTCCACCTCAAGGGCCACTTCCTGCCGCTCAAGCACGCCGCCGCGTACTGGCGGGCGGAGTCGAAGGCGGGGCGCACGCCGGTGGCCCGCGTCGTCAACACCTCTTCCGGGGCTGGCCTGTTGGGGTCCGTCGGGCAGGGCAACTACAGCGCGGCGAAGGCCGGGATCCTCGGCCTGACCCTGGTCGCGGCCGCCGAGATGGGACGCTACGGCGTGCAGGTCAACGCGATAGCGCCGGCCGCCCGCACCCGGATGACCGAGGCGACGTTCGCCGAGACCATGACGGCACCCGGAGCCGGAACCTTCGACGCGATGGCGCCGGAGAACGTGTCACCGCTGGTCGTATGGCTCGGCTCGGGAGCCGCGGCGGACGGGGTGACCGGCCGGGTCTTCGAGGTGGAGGCGGGCCGCATCACCGTGATGGAGGGCTGGCAGCCCGGCCCGACCGTCGACAAGGAAGAGCGGTGGACACCGGCGGGCGCGGGCGACACGGCCCGCGAACTGCTGGCCCGCGCGGCCGTACCGGGAGGTGTCTACGGGGCGTCGTAACACCCACGCGGCGCCCCGCCACCGGTTGACCTCATCAAGTCCCGCCGCTGATCGACCACATCAAGCCCCGCTCTTGTGACGAGAGCCCGCGGGGCCCGGGGCAGCGCCCCGGACCCCGCCCCGCCGCGGCCCCGCCGAAGGGGCTACGTGTCGCACTCCCACACCGACCGGCACAGCCCGCACCGAGCCCGCACCCGGCCCCGCACCGGCACCCGGATCCGCTGATGACACGTCGGGCACGCGAACGCCACCCGCAGCCCACCACCGCGCCCCGACGCCCCGTCCACCGCGGTCGAGAACGCGTACGGGCCCGCCGGGTCCAGCCCGCGCGGCCCGTGATCCTGCGCGTACCGGCGGTCCTTCGCATAGCGCCGCCGCCCCGCCCAGCCCGCCGCGGTCAACGGCGGCTGCCGCTCGTCACGCCGCGCCTGCTCAAGCCCCCGCTCGTACGCCGAGTACGCCTGCGGGCTCGTGAACCACGTCTCCGGACCCTCACCGAAGACGAGGGCCCGCTTCGCCAGCACGTAACCGAACTCCTCCGGCGTCAGATAGCCCAGCTTCTGCGACGACGCCGCATCCTCCCGATAGGCGTCGAGCAACAGCCAGCCCGCACCCAGGTACGTAGCGGCCGTATCGGTCAGGATCTCGTTGTCCCGCGTCCCCGGCAGCGACAGATCGAGGCGATGCAGATACACGTGCATGATCTCGTGGGCGAGCGCCGCGCCGATGTCCCGGCGATGCGTACGGAACCGGTCGTTCAACTCGATGAAGTACTCGGGACCCGCCGCCAGTTCCACGCTCGCCGCATGCCGCATCTCCCGGAAACTCACGATCATCCGCGCGTCCGGGAGCCGATAGTGCAGCACCAGCTCACGCGCCACCCGCTGCACACCCAGATACAGATCGTCGACGTCACTGAACGCCACGTCGACCGGGGCGACACTCGACGAGAACGTCCGCACCGTGTCGTAGGAGAGCCGCCTGTAGAGCGCGGTGATCGCCGACCGCACCGTCTCCACATGCGGATAGCCGTGCACCACCGGTCCGCCGTCCGCCACGCGCGCACCCCCTGGGTCCGCCGGGCCGGTACCCGGCGATCCCAGAGTACGGCCATTAATCCAAGACCTGCCGCCCCTTTGTCCATGGGCACCTCCGCCCCGCCCGGCGCATCGTGATCGACACGCCAAGCCGCCGTGAGAAGGAGTGCGCCGTGCCCGAGCAGCCCCAAGGCCAGCCGTCGGAGAACTCGGAGAGCTCGCAGAACGCGAGGTACGAGGAGATGCCGGGCAGCCGACAGCACGCGACATCGGGCCCCAGCCGCCGGGCACTCGTCGCCGCCGGAGCGGTCGGCGGAGCGGGCGCCGCGCTCGGTCTCGGCCTGACCGGCACCGCCCGCGCCGCGACCACCACGCCCACCGCTGACGGCGCCGCCGTCATCCGCTCCAAGGACCTCGACGTCCGCGTCAGCACCGGCTTCCCCGTCGTCGTCTCCTACACCGAGCGCGCCACCGGCGCCGTCCTGCACGCACAACCTGACCCGCACGCGTCACTCCTCATCGACGGCGCCGAACACACCCCGAAGGTGACGTGCACGCCCGCCGCCGACCGCGCCGACTACCGCCTCACCCTGACCGGCGGCACCACCATCGACATCCGGATCAGAGTCGAAGGAGGCCAGGTCGACTGGCGCATCACGAAGATCAGCGACACGGCACAACTGCGCGTCGGCACCCTCCAGTTCCCCGGCCTCGCCCTGCTGTCCGTCCGCAGCGACCAGCCCGGCGCCGCCCTCCTCGCCGCCACCGTGCAGCTCGACAAGGCCAAGAGCGGCGACACCCTCGTCACCCCGACCACCGACAGCCCCGCCCAGGCGCCCACCGGATGCGCCTACGCCGTCGTCGCCCACGACCGGCTCGGCGGCGCGATCGAGACCAACACCAGCTACGACAGGCCCGACGGGGCCGCCGGAACCACCTGGGAGAACGGCCGCCTGTGGCGCGAGACCGTGCGCCGCGAAGGACACACCGCGGCGCTCCTCGCCCCCGGCCAGTGGACACACCGCGCCGCCACCGCCCCGGTCGACGCCACCGAACCCCTCCCGTACGCGACCGTCGTCGTCACGGGCGACAGGAACGGCGACGGAAAGGTCGACTGGCAGGACGCCGCCATCGCCTTCCGCGACATCGCCCACACCCCGCGCGGCGCCGACGAACAACACCTGCGCGTCGTCCCGCACATCCCGTTCAACTTCGCGTCACAGGCCACGAATCCGTTCCTCGCGACCCTCGACAACGTCAAACGGATCCACCTGGCCACCGACGGGCTGCGCCAGTACACCCTCCTCAAGGGCTACCAGTCCGAGGGCCACGACTCCGCGCACCCCGACTACGCCGGGAACTACAACACGCGCGCGGGCGGCCTCGACGACCTCAACACCCTTCTCCATGAAGGCAAGAAGTGGAACAGCGACTTCGCCGTCCACGTGAACGCCACCGAGTCCTACCCCGTCGCGAACGCCTTCTCGGAGAAGCTCGTCGACAAGTCCGACAAGCAGTGGGACTGGCTCGACCAGAGCTACCGCATCGACCAGCGCCGCGACCTCGTCTCCGGCGACATCGTCAAGCGCTTCGCCGACCTGCGCCGCGACACCGACGACGGCCTCAACACCCTCTACATCGACGTGTTCCGCGAGTCCGGCTGGACCTCCGACCGCCTCCAGCGCGCCTTCCGTGAACAGGGCTGGAACGTCACGTCCGAATGGGGCCACGGTTTCGAAAGGTCATCGCTGTGGTCGCACTGGGCGACCGAGACCGACTACGGCCCCGACACCTCACGCGGCATCAACTCCCGCCTGATCCGCTTCATCCGCCACCACCAGAAGGACGTCTTCGCCGACAAGTGGCCCACCCTCCTCGGTGTCGCCCGCATGGGCAACTTCGAGGGCTGGGTCGGCAAAACCGACTGGAACTCCTTCTACCGCCTCATCTGGACCCACTCGCTGCCCGCCAAGTACCTCCAGGCACAACCCATCAAAACGTGGGGCGAGCACGAGATCACGTTCTCCGGCGCCACGAGAACGAGCGTCACCGACGCCTCCGGCGCCCGCCGCATCACCACCGACGACCGCCTCGTCTACGACGCCGGCACCTACCTGCTGCCGTGGGAACCACGCAAGGCCACCGACCCGGCGAAGCTGTACCACTACAACCCCAAGGGCGGCACCACCAGTTGGCGCCCCCCGCGCGCGTGGGAGAGCAGAAACCGGGTGGCCCTGTACCGCCTCACCGACCAGGGCCGCGCCTTCGTCTCCTACGTCACCGTGTCCGGCGGCAAGGTGACGCTGAAGGCCGACGCCGACCAGCCCTACGTCCTCTACCGGGCCCGCGACGACCTCGACCGCGAACCCGCCTGGGGCCAGGGCACCCCACTGCACGACCCCGCCTTCAACTCCGGTTCCCTGAAGGGCTGGACGGTCACCGGGCCCGCGTCCGTCGAGCGCAGCGACCTCGGCGACCACGAACTCGTCATCGGTCCCGGCGCCGCCGCCACCGTCTCCCAGCGCCTGACCCGGCTCGCCCCCGGCGGCTACGCCGCGTCCGTACAGGTGGAGGTCGGTGCCAAGGCGGGGGAGCGGCGCACGGCCACCCTGGAGGTGCGCACCGTCGACGGAGTGACCGCCGCGAACCGGACCGACACCTCCACCGCCGGCAACCACGTCGCCGCCGACCGCAAGCACGACACCCGCTTCCAGCGGATGACAACGTACTTCACCGTCCCGGCCGGCGGCGGTCCCGTCACCCTCGCCCTGCGTGCCGCGGCCGGATCGGCGCGGGTCCGCTTCGACGACGTACGCATCGTGAAGGCACCCGCACCCGAACTCCCTCAACACACGCTGGTCCACGAGGACTTCGAACACGTCCCGCAAGGCTGGGGCCCCTTCGTGAAGGGCGACGCGGGAGGCTCCACCGACCCGCGCACCCACATCGCCCAGCGCCACGCGCCGTACACCCAGCGCGGCTGGAACGGCAAGGCGATCGACGACGTCGTCGACGGCACCCAGTCCCTCAAGTCGCGCGGCGAGAACACCGGCCTCGTCTACCGCACCGTCCCGCACACGGCCCGATTCAAGCCCGGCAAGCGGTACCGGGTCTCCTTCCGCTACGAGAACGAGAAGGCCGGCCAGTACGCCTGGATCACCGCCACCGACGACCCGGAGGCCAAGGAGCTGTCCCGTAAGGACCTGCCCGTGGCCACGGAACCCACCACGCTGACCTATGAGTTCACGGCGCCGGACAAGGGGGAGGCCTGGGTCGGCCTGCGCAAGACGGGCGACGACGGCACCGCCGAATTCGTCCTGGACACGTTCGAGGTGACCGAAATCGCCTGAGCTGATGCGGGCGGGCCGCCGGAATGATTCCCTGCGGCCCGCCCGCCTCAACGCAGCACGACCCGCGGCTCCCCGGCCCGGTCGAGCTCCAGGACCCACACCTCGTTCGCCCCCTCGCGCAGCACTGGGCCCGGCACGTACAAGGTGTGCTGCGGGCCCGTCGACCAGTAGCGGCCCAGGCAGAATCCGTTCACCCACACGAAGCCCCGCCCCCAGCCCGGCAGTTCGAGCGCCGCGTCCCCGGCCCCTGACACCTCGAAGGACCCTCGGTACAGGCCCCGCCCCTCGCCCCCGGCCGCCGCCGACGCGGACGGCAGAGAGGCCACCCCGGAAGCCGTGAACGCGTCCAGGCGCAGCCCCCGCGCCCGCACCCCGTGCAGGAACTGCCGCTCGTGCAGCAGCCCGCCCGTGATCCCCTTCGGCTCACCCGTGCGCGGCCCGTAGTTGACCCGCCCCAGGGACTCCACCCACAGCTCTACGCGCGCGTGCCCCGCAACGTCCTCCGTGAGCCGAGATTCCTCCTCCGTGAGCACCCCGGCCCGCTCCCCGTCCACGTACACGACGGCCAGGTCCCGCAGCCCGCGCGCCCGCAGCGGATACGGCTGCCGGGGCCCCGGCACGGTCACCGCGTACCGCACCAGGCCACGGTCCACGTCAAGCTCCTCGAACGACGGCGGCACCGCGTACTCGGCCTCAGGGCCGCCCAGCGCCTCAAGGACCCCGTCCAGGGCCGTGAACGCCGTCAGCCCGGCCGTGACCGGGCCCGCGAGCGCTGCCGGCTGCCCCGGCACCTCCGGCAGCGGACCCTCCGCGTACGCGGCGAGGACCTCCCGGAACAGCCAGAACTTCTCCGTGGGGCGGCCGAACTCGTCGATCGGGGCGTCGTAGTCGTACGACGTGACATCCGGCTCCAGCGGGCCCTCGTGCAGCGCGCCACCACCCCGGTTCGCGCCCGCCCAGCCCCCGAAACTCGTCCCGCCGTGCGCCATGTACAGGTTCACGGACGCCCCGCACTCCAGGATCTCCCGCAGGGCCTGCGCCGCCTCCCGCGGATCCCGCACGACGTGCTCCGCACCCCAGTGGTCGAACCAGCCGCACCAGAACTCCATGCACATCAAAGGCCCCCCGGAACGGTGCCTACGTAGCGCCGCGAAGGCCCCACGCGCGCGTGAGCCGAAGTTCACCGTCGCAAGAACCCCCGGAACCGAACCCCCGCTCAGCATGTGACCCTCGGGCCCGTCCGACGTGAACAGCGGCACCGTCACCCCGAGCCCCACAAGAAGGTCGGCAACAGCCCGCAAGTAATGCTGGTCCGAGCCGTAACTGCCGTACTCGTTCTCCACCTGCACCATCAGCACCGGACCACCCCGGTCGACCTGCCGCTCAACGATGTGCGGCAACAACACCCCGAACCAGCGCTCCACCGCCGCCAAGAACTCCGCGTCCCGGGTCCGCGCCCGCGCCCCCAACGGCCCCGTCACCCAGTGCGGAAGCCCCCCGTTCTCCCACTCCGCACAGATGTAGGGCCCCGGCCGCACGATCACCCACAGCCCCTCCCGCCGCGCCGCGTCCAGGAAACGCCCCACCGCCGCCACATCGCACACCTCACCGGGGCGCGGCTCGTGCAGATTCCACGGCACGTACGTCTCCACACAGTTCAGGCCCATCGCCCGCAGCATCCGCAGCCGGTGCGCCCACTGCTCCTCGTGCACCCGGAAGTAGTGCAGGGCCCCCGACAACAGCCGCACCGGCCGCCCGTCCACCTCGAAGTCGTCCCCGCCCACCCGGAAATCCGTCATCACGTGCTCCTCATCGCCCGATGGGCGCGGCACCCACCGGCCGCCACCCTCACCTCTGGCGGCCGACGGGGTCCATGGACAAAGATCGGCCGGTGTTGGACGGGGACGCCCGCACGCACCACCACGGGAGGGGACAAATGGCCACGTATCACACCTGGATGCGGTACTTCACACCCAGCCCGGCCCACCACCGCCTCGGCCTCGTCTGCCTCGGCGTCGGACTCCAGCACGGGCCACTGCCCACCGTCGGACCCCGCACCCTCGACCACCACGTCGCCGTCGTCATCACCGCGGGCAACGGCTGGTACCAGGACGCCGAAGGCCGCCGAACCACCCTCACGGCCCCCGCCCTGATCTGGCTCACCCCCGGCCGCCCCCACCACTACGGCGCCGACCCCGACACCGGCTGGGACGAGTGCTTCGTCGACTTCACCGGGCCCGCCACCACCACGTACACCGAACTCGGCTACATCGAACCCGACCGCCCCGTCGTCCCCCTCGCCGACGCCGCCCAGCCCCGCGCCGCCGTCGCCCGCATCGCCCGCGCCGCCCGCCGCGGCAACCCGCTCCTCGAAGTGGAGACCGGCGCCGCCGTCCACGAACTCCTCGTCGCCCTGCGCCGCGCCCGCGCCGACCTCGCCCCCGACGGAGACCCCGTCCTCCAGGCACTCGCCCGCGACGCCTTCCAGCCGCTGTCCGTCGCCGCACACGCCGCCCGGCACGGCATGACCCCCGCCGAACTGCGCACCGCCGTCCGCCGCGGCGCGGGCATGAGCCCCAAGGACTACCTCCTCGGCATCCGCCTCGGCCGCGCCAAAGAACTCCTCGCCGCGACAGAACTCCCCGTCGCCGCCGTCGCCCGCCGCGTCGGCTACGACGACCCCGCCTACTTCTCCCGCCTGTTCACCCGCCGCGTCGGCACCGCACCCGTCCGCTTCCGCGAACAACAGGGCCGCGCCGTGCCCGGCGGCTGGTCCGACAAGATCCCCGACCCCGACGACCCACCCATGCTCCACGTAGGGTGATCCGTCATGACCACCAGCAAGCCGAACGACAAGCCGGCAGCCGACCCGGCCGTCCGCGCCGAGCTCGCCCGCCTGCGCGACAGCATCGACAACATCGACGCCGCCGTCGTCCACATGCTCGCCGAGCGCTTCAAATGCACCCAACAGGTCGGCCACCTCAAGGCCGAACACGACCTCCCCCCGGCGGACCCGGCCCGCGAATCCCGCCAGATCGAACGCCTCCGCCAACTCGCGGAGAACGCCAAACTCGACCCGGCCTTCGCCGAAAAATTCCTCAACTTCATCATCAGCGAGGTAATCCGCCACCACGAACAAATCGCAGCCCAATCAAGCCCCGCCGGCGACCTATAAAGCCCCTCCGGCGATTGAGGAGCGGGGTCCGGGGCAGAGCCCCGCGAGCTCAACCCCGGTCGGGCGAAACAATCACCCTGGCCCCCGCCGGAGGCGTACGGCAGCATTACCGCATGCCCGTACTGACACGCAGCGAAGCACAAACCCGAGCCCAGCTCATCGACGTCGAGCGCTACACCGTCGCCCTCGACCTCACCGTCGGAGACACCACCTTCGACTCCCGCACCGTGATCCGGTTCACCGCACACACCGCGGGCGACACCTTCGCCGAGCTCAAGCCCGCCGAACTGCGCACCGTCACCCTCGACGGGCAGCCCCTCGACCCCACGACCCTCGCCGACAACCGGCTCCCCCTCACCGGCCTCACCCCAGGCACCCACGAGCTGCGCATCGACGCCTCCATGCGCTACTCGCACACCGGCGAGGGCATGCACCGCTTCACCGACCCCACCGACGGCGAGACATACACGTACACGCAGCTGTTCATGGAAGACGTCCAGCGCGTCTTCGCCGCCTTCGACCAGCCCGACCTCAAGGCGACCTTCGACCTCACCGTCACCGCCCCCGAAGGCTGGACCGTCCTCTCCAACGGCGTCACCGAACACCTGGGGGAGGGCCGCTGGCAGGCCGCCACGACCCCGCTGCTCTCCACGTACCTGATCGCCGTCGCCGCAGGCCCCTGGCACTCCGTGCGCACCGAACACCGCGGCCTCCCCTTCGGCCTGCACTGCCGCCGCTCCCTCGCTCCCCACCTCGACGCCGACGCCGAAGAAATCCTCGACGCCACGCGCGCGTGCTTCGACCGCTACCACGAGAAGTTCGAGGAGCCCTACCCCTTCGACTCCTACGACCAGGCCTTCGTCCCCGAGTTCAACGCCGGAGCCATGGAGAACCCCGGCCTCGTCACCTTCCGCGACGAGTTCGTCTACCGCTCCGCCGTCACCGACACCGAACGACAGACCCGCGCCATGGTCATCGCCCACGAAATGGCCCACATGTGGTTCGGCGACCTCGTCACCCTCAAGTGGTGGGACGACATCTGGCTCAACGAGTCGTTCGCCGAGTACATGGGCTACCAGACCCTCACCGAAGCCACCCGCTTCACGGACACCTGGATCGACTTCGGTGTCGCCCGCAAAACCTGGGGATACGACGCCGACCAGCGCCCCTCCACCCACCCCGTCGCCCCCGAATCCGTGCCCGACACGGCCTCCGCCCTCCTCAACTTCGACGGGATCTCCTACGCCAAGGGCGCCTCCGCACTGCGCCAACTGGTCACCTGGCTCGGCGAGAAGGACTTCCTCGCCGGCATCAACACCCACTTCAAGCGCCACAAATTCGGCAACGCCACCCTCGCCGACTTCATCGAATCCCTCGCCTCCGGCACCGAACGCGACGTACACGCCTGGGCCGACACCTGGCTGCGCACCACCGGCGTCGACACCCTCACCACATCCGTCTCCGAGGGCGACGACACGTGGACACTCACCGTCGACCGCGAGGGCAACCGCCCCCACCGCATCGCGATCGGCCTCTACGACCACGCCCCCGCCGGCGCACACGGCTTCGTCCTACGGGAACGCATCGATGTAGAAGTCCCTTCCAGCGAACGCGAGTTGACCTTCCGCGGTAGCCGACGCCCCGCCCTGATCGTCCCCAACGACCAGGACCTCACCTACGCCAAGATCCGCCTCGACACCGCATCCGCGGAAGCCGCCCAGCGCGGCCTGTCCGGCATCCCCGACGCCCTCACCCGCACCGTCGTGTGGAACACACTGCGCGACATGGTCCGCGACGGCGAACTCCAGCCCGCCACCTACCTGGAGACCGTCGCCACCCACCTCCCCGAGGAGAGCGACCTCGCCCTCGTCCAGGGCGTCCTCACCTTCGCCCACACCCAGGTCGCAGACCGGTACACCCACCCCGCCGAGCGGCCCGAAGCCCTCGACGTCATCAACACCCTGTGCGAAGACCTCGTCCGCCGCACCGAGGACGGCAGCCGCCCAGGGCTCCGCCTCACCGCCGTACGCCACCTCATCGACGCCGCACAACACGCCGACGTCATCCGCGACTGGTACGACTCCGGAGCCGTCCCCGGCGGACCCGAACTCGACCCCGAACTGCGCTGGCGCATCCTCGGCCGGCTCAGCGTCCTCGGCGCCGTCGACGAAGCCGTCATCGAGGCCGAACTCGCCCACGACCCCAGCGCCACCGGCCAAGAAGGCGCCGCCCGCTGCCACGCCGCCCTGCCCGACCCCCAGACCAAGGCCGAGGCCTGGGCCGCCATGTTCCCCACGGACCCCGCCCACGACCTCTCCAACTACCTCTTCACCGCCACGGCCCAGGGCTTCTGGCAACCCGAACAGACCGACCTCCTGCGCCACTACGTCCCCCGCTACTTCACCGACGCCACCACGCTCGCCGCACGCCGCGGCCCCGCGATCGCCGAGGCAGCGGGCCGCCACGCGTTCCCCGTCTACGCCATCGACCCGGACACGCTCAGCGTCGGCACCCAGCACACACCGGACGCCATCCCGGCCCTGCACCGCAAACTCACCGACCAACTCGACGACCTCCGCCGGGCGTTGCGCGTCCGCAATTCAAGCCCCGCCGGCGATTGAGGCGCGGGGTCCGGGGCAGAGCCCCGATCTTTTCAGCCCCTGCGGCGATTGAGCAGCGGGGTCCGGGGCGGAGCCCGCGACGTAGGTACGCCCGACCACCCACTTAGCACACCCACCCCACTACACAACCCCACCCCTACCACTTTCGGGTCACCTTCACCGGTCCGGCGGACGCATCAGCACGCAAACGGCAAGCTGATGCATCACATACGCCAACCACGCAAAGGACCCGAATGCGCAACACGCCGCCCCTCGCCGGAGGTACCCAAGGCCCCGACGCCCTGCGGCCGTTGCTCGCCACTGTCCTCGACGCCCTGCACAAGGGGGCCGCCCACCGCGGCGGCCCCCTCCCGGCCGGCGGCCCCGAAGCCGTCACGGCACAACTCCACCACGACGTGGGCGAGTTGCTGCCCACCCACGGCACAGGCCCCGAGGAAGCGCTGCGCACCCTCGTCACCGCCCTCACCGAAGGCGCCGCCGACCCCGCCGACCCCCTGTGCGCCGCACACCTGCACTGCCCACCGCTCGCCGTCGCCACCGCCGCCGACCTCGCCGCGAGCGCGCTCAACCCCTCCATGGACTCCTGGGACCAGGCCCCCGCAGCCTCCGCCCTCGAAGCCCTCGTCACCACCACCCTCGCCCACGAGGTCTACGGCCCCCAGGACGAAGGCCCCACCCCCGACGCCCTCGTCACCACCGGCGGCACCGAAGCCAACCAGCTCGCCGTCCTCCTCGCCCGCGAAGCCGCCGCCCCCGGCGAACCGGTCCACCTCTTCGTAGGCGCCAACGCCCACCACAGCCTCGCCCGCGCCGCCTGGCTCCTCGGCCTGCCCGACCCCGTCACCGTGCCCGCCCCCGCCGGCACCCTCGACCCGGCCGCCCTCGACGAAGCACTCACCGCACTCCCGGGCCCCAAACTCGTCGCCGCCACCGCAGGCACCACCGACGCCGGACTCATCGACCCGCTCCCCGAAATCGCCGACATCTGCGAGCGGCACGGCGCCCGCCTCCACATCGACGCCGCCTACGGCGCAGGCGCCCTCTTCAGCCCCCGCGAAGCCCCCAAGCTGAACGGCCTCGCCCGCGCCCACACCGTCGCCCTCGACCTGCACAAACTCGGCTGGCAACCCGTCGCCGCCGGCATCCTCGCCGTACGCGACACCACCGAAACCGGCGCCCTCGGCCACCAGGCCGACTACCTCAACGCCGACGACGACACCGAAGCAGGCCTCCCCGACCTCCTCGGCCGCTCCCTGCGCACCACCCGCCGCCCCGACATCCTCAAAACGGCCGTCACCTTCAAGGCCCTCGGCCGCGCCGGACTCGCCGCCCTCGTCGACGACGTCACCGCGCTCGCCCACCACCTTGCACAACTCATCGACGCTCACCCCCACTTCGAGCTGTACGACACCCCCACCCTCACCACCGTCCTCTTCCGCCCCACCGGCGCCACCGACGAGCGCCTCGCCACCATCCGCCGCACCCTCCTCACCGAAGGCCGCGCCGTCCTCGGCCGCGCCCGCATGGACGGAAAGCTCCACCTCAAAGCCACCCTGCTCAACCCGCACGCCACCCCCGAAGACCTCACCGCCCTCCTGGACCTGGTGGAAGGACACACGCCCCGATGACAGCCGCGCCCACCCCCAACCGCGCCACACCCCCCACCGAAGCACCCCGCGACCTCGTCGGCATCGGCATCGGCCCCTTCAACCTCTCCCTCGCCGCCCTCGCCCACCCCCTCACCGAACTCGACACCGCTTTCTACGAACAGCGCCCCGCCTTCCACTGGCACCCCGGTCTGCTCATCGAAGGCGCCACGCTCCAAGTCCCGTTCCTCGCCGACCTGGTGACCCTCGCCGACCCCACCAGCCACTGGAGCTTCCTCAACTACCTCAAAACCCGCGAACGCCTCTTCCCCTTCTACTTCGCCGAGCGCTTCCACATCCAGCGCGCCGAATACGACGCCTACTGCCGCTGGGTCAGCGAAAACCTCCCCGGACTCCACTTCTCCCACCAGGTCGACGCCGTCCGCTGGAACACCGAACGCGCCCTCTTCGAAGTCGACTTCACCCAACTCGACGCCGAAGGCGAAGCAGAAGCCCTCGGCCGCACATACACGAAAAACGTCGCCATCGGCGTCGGCACCGCCCCCTACATCCCCGAACCCCTCAAACCGCTCGCCGACGCCCCCACCGTCCCCGTCCTCCACTCAGCCGACTACCTCACCCACCGCGAACGCCTGCTCGCCGCCGAACACATCACCGTCATCGGCAGCGGCCAATCCGGCGCCGAAATCTTCCTCGACCTCCTCAGGTCCCGCCCCGCAGGCCGCGAAAAAATCACCTGGCTCGCCCGCAGCGAAGCCTTCGCACCCATGGAATACAGCAAACTCGGCCTCGAACACTTCACCCCCGACTACAGCCACTACTTCCACCACCTCCCCGAAGCCGAACGCGACCGCCTCGTCCCCGCACAGTGGCAACTCCACAAAGGCATCGACGCCGACACCATCGCCGCCATCCACGAAGAGCTCTACCAACGCACCCTCGACGGCGGCTGGCCCGACGCCACCCTCACCCCCGGCGTCAGCATCCGCACCGCCGGACGCGTCGCCACCACCAAGATCGAACTCCACCTCGAACACCGCCAACAAGGCACCCGCTCCCGCCTCACCACCGACGCCGTCGTCCTCGCCACCGGCTACAAAGAACGCCCCCTCAGCGGCATGCTCACCGGCCTCGACCCCTACCTGCGCCGCGACCACTCCGAACGCCCCCGCATCGACGACCACTTCCGCCTCGTCCTCGACGACCGCGTCCAAGGCTCCGTCTACGTTCAGAACGCCGAACGCCACACCCACGGCGTCGGCGCCCCCGACCTCGGACTCGCCGCCTGGCGCAGCGCCACCATCCTCAACTCCCTCACCGGCAAAGACCCCTACCCCCAGCCCCGCCGCACCGCCTTCACCACCTTCGGCCTCACCGGACACGACCACCGCGCCCCCCTGCCAGGACAACAGACAGGAGAGCGCGGCACCATGGTCAAACTCCAGGACTGACCGGTCGACCCACTACGGGAAAACCGGCGCCCCGTCCCGCGTCAACTTCCAGTCCACCGAAGCGAAATCGGCCGGATCCAGCACACCCTTCGCCGTCACCCACTCCGCGATCCGCGTCCGGATCTCCGTCGACTCCGACCACAACTCCTTCGCCGACGCCACATGCGGGAACGCGCCACCACCGTTCGCCCGATAATTGTTCACCGCGAACACGAACTCCGCCGCGTCATCCAAATCCTTGCCGTCGAACTTCACGTTCTTGATCCGCGCACCCGCCGCCTGCGCGATATCGATGTCGTACGTCAACCCCGACACATAGTCGTAGTTGTAGTCCGGCCGATTCCCCGCATTCGTCAGCTTGTCGACGTCGACATCCGCACCCGCCGCCGTCTGCACGAAATACTCCGCCGAATACTCCAGATACGCCCGCACCTGCGCACCTGTCAACAACTTCGCCACCAACGTGTTGTCGTACACATACAGACTCGACAGATCCCGGATGGTGACATCCCCCGCCGGGATCTCCGACGTACGCGAGAACGGCGAAGCCTGCGAAAGGACCGGCAGCGACGCGTACTCCGTCGACGCCAGCGCCTTCGTCACCACATCCGCCTGCACCTTGTTGATCAGATCGATGATCGGCGCATCCTTGTAGCGGGCATCCGTCGTCGTCAGCGCCACCTTCGCCGTGCCCACGACCTGATTGACGTACTCCACCACCACCTCGTGCTGCTCCCGCAGCAACTTCGAGATCTCCGGGTCATCCGCCACAGCATTCGTGTTCCGCAACGACGCCTTCACCGACTCGACCGTCCAACGCCCCTTCTCCCAGACCAGATCGAAGTCGAACAACGCCAACCGCTCGGCGAAACACAGCGGTTCGGACAGAACGACCGTCTTCCCCGTTTCCTCATTCGTCACCAACTGCTGCTCGATCTCGACATGCGCGTGCCCCACCAGAATCGCGTCGACCCCCGGCACCTGCTTCGCGACATTCGCCGCCGCATTCTCCACATACGGCACCTGATCCCCGTACGACGACTGCCCCGAAGCCCCCGAATGCGCCGACACGATCACCACATCCGCACCCATCGACCGCAGCCTCGGCACCCACTTCGCCGCCTGCTCCTCAAGCCCCGGGAACTTCAACACACCCTGCACATACGCCTTGTCCCAAATCGCGATCCCCGGATTGGTCAATCCGAGGACCGCCACCTTCACATCCTTGCCGTGCGGAGTACGCAACCGCGTCATGAAGTACGGCGCAAAAGCCGGCCGCTCCGTCTTCGCATCCACCGCATTCGCACCCAACAACGGAAACTCGCACTGCGACTCGAACTTCCTGAGCGTGTCAATGCCGTAGTTGAACTCGTGGTTACCCAGCGCCACCGCGTCATACCCGATCGCGTTCATCGCCCGCGCCATCGGATGCACCGGACCACCATCCGCCGTGATCGGATCCACCTTCGCGTAGTAATACGTCAGCGGAGTGCCCTGAATCGTGTCCCCGGCGTCGATGAGAAGAGTGTTCCTCCGCCCCCTCTCCTCCCGCACCTGATCCACCAGCGTCGAGATCCGCGCCAGCCCCTGCGCATTGCCGTCCGCATCCGCGTAATCGGCATTCTTGAAGTAGTCCCAGTTGAAGACATGACCGTGCAGATCCGTCGTCCCCATCACGGTGAACGCGTACCGCTTCCGCTTCTTCTGCCGTGCCGCGACCGCCGGCGACGCCACGGCACCAGTCAGCGCCACCCCGGCACCGGTCGCGGCCGATCTCTCCAGAAAGGACCTGCGGTTCAACGCCATCGAAGCTCTCCTCAGTCACGGAACGTGCGTACCCGAACGAACAGTTGCAACGCGCGTAGATTCTGGCGCAGAACCCCCAACGCGCAACAGTCCCAACAGGTTTCGTTTCGATGACCAACCGCCGACCCCGGCCAATGCCAAGGTGGACCCATGACCAACGACCACCAGAACGCCACCCCCGAAGCCCCACGCATCGCGGTCCGCGGCGAAGCCCACATCGAAGCCGAACCCGAAATCGCCCGCATCGGCATCACCGTCACCGCCCGCGGCACCGACCGCCGCACCGCCCTCGAAGACCTCACCCGCCGCAACACCCACGTACTCGACCTCATCAAAAGCTACGGAGACGCCCTCGACAAAACCGCCACCGGCACCCTCTCCATCACCCCCGAACTCACCAAACGCGGCCGCGGCGAACGCATCCGCACCTACCACGGCCGCGTCCACATCACCGCCGACCTCACCGACTTCACCGCACTCGGCGAACTCACCACCCGCCTCGCAGACCTCGACCTCACCAGCGTCGACGGCCCCTACTGGTCCCTGCGCCCCACCTCGCCCGTACACGCCCAAGCACGCCAACAAGCCGTCCGCGAAGCCGTCCAACGCGCCCGCGAATACGCCGAAGCCCTCGGCACCACCCTCGCCGCACTCATCGAAATCGCCGACATCGGCGCCGGCGAAACCTTCCAACCCGGCGCACCCCGCGCCATGATGCGCTCCGCCGCCTACGGAGGAGAAGCCGCAGAACCCGCCCCCGCACTCGACCTCGAACCCCAACGACAACGCGTACGAGCCGAAGTCAACGCCCGCTTTACGATGCACCCACCGACACTCTGAACGAGACCGAACCCGCGCCACATTCGCTCATCCGAGCACCTGGCCGCCCACATTCAACCCTTGTCAATAGCCCTTCACGCAAAGGTTGTTGAGTAGTCATGACCGACCAATTCCCTACCCGCCGGTAAGGTCTAGGCTCGAAACATGCGCCGAGCAAAGATCGTCTGCACCCTGGGCCCCGCCACCGACTCGTACGAGCAGATCAAAGCACTCGTCGAAGCCGGAATGGACGTAGCCCGCTTCAACCTCAGCCACGGCACCTACGCCGAACACGAGGAGCGCTACCAGCGCGTGCGAAAGGCCTCCGACGAAACCGGCCGCAGCGTCGGAATCCTCGCCGACCTTCAAGGCCCGAAGATCCGACTCGGCCGATTCAGCGAAGGACCCGTACTACTCGAACGCGGCGACGAGTTCACCATCACCGTCGAAAGCGGCATCCAAGGCGACCGCCACACCTGCGGCACCACCTACGACGGCCTCGCCCAAGACGTCACCACCGGCGAACGCATCCTCGTCGACGACGGCAAAGTCACCCTCGAAGTCACCGGAGTCGACGGACCCCGCGTCCGCACCCGCGTCATCGAAGGCGGCATGGTCTCCGACCACAAGGGCCTCAACCTCCCAGGCGTCGCCGTCTCCGTCCCCGCCCTCTCCGACAAGGACGAAGCCGACCTCCGCTGGGCCCTGCGCACCGGCGCCGACGTCATCGCACTCTCCTTCGTCCGCAGCGGCCGCGACATCGAAGACGTCCACCGCATCATGAACGAAGAGGGCCGCCACCTCCCCGTCATCGCCAAGGTGGAAAAGCCCCAAGCCGTCGACAACATCGACGACATCGTCGCCGCATTCGACGGCATCATGGTCGCCCGCGGCGACCTCGGCGTCGAAATGCCACTCGAACAAGTCCCGATCGTCCAAAAGCGCGCCATCAAACTGGCGAAGCGCAACGCGAAACCGGTCATCGTCGCGACCCAAATGCTCGACTCGATGATCGACAACTCCCGCCCCACGAGGGCTGAGGCCAGCGACGTCGCGAACGCCGTCATCGACGGCACCGACGCCGTCATGCTCTCCGGCGAAACCAGCGTCGGCAAATACGCCATCGAAACGGTCAAGGTCATGGGCCGCATCGTCGAAGCGGCAGAAGAGGACATCCTAGCCAAGGGCCTCCCGCCCCTGACCGAACGCAACAAGCCCCGCACGCAAGGCGGCGCGGTTGCCCGCGCGGCGGCGGAAATGGGCGACTTCCTCGGAGCGAAATTCCTGGTGGCCTTCACACAGTCCGGCGACACCGTCCGCCGCCTGTCCAGGTACCGCTCCCCGATCCCCCTCCTCGCCTTCACCCCGGACTCGGCGACGCGCTCCCAGCTCAACCTCACGTGGGGCGTGGAGACGTTCCTGGGGCCGCACGTCGACTCGACCGACGCGATGGTCGCGCAGGTCGACGAACAGTTGTTGAAGATCGGCCGCTGCAAGAAGGGCGACGTGGTCGTCATCACGGCCGGCTCCCCTCCAGGCGTCGCCGGCTCCACGAACCTGGTCCGCATCCACCACATCGGCGAGGACGACAGCCCCAAGTAGGGGTGGGCGGGTCAGTACTTGGGGCCGATGTGGGTGTCGAGCAAGGCGACGTCTGTTTTGCGGGCGACTGAGATGTTGAATGGGTTGCCGTGGCGTGTGCAGTGGGTCCATGTGACGTTGAGCTTGTCCAGGGTGTCCGTGTACAGCTGCCGGATGCAGTCGGACTTGTTGGCGAAGAAGTACCGCGGGTACTCGTAGCGCTTCCGCTCACCGCCGACGAGCCGGGTCGTCCAATTCGTGATGCGGCATCCGTCGGAGTGGATGAGCCCCCGGACGAACTCCCACGGGTGGGCGTCGACGATCTCCTGTTGCCAGGCGGCGAGCATGATCTTGCGATCGTGCTTCTTGCCGGGACCGTGCTGGGGGAAGAGGCAGGGGAGGTGCTTCGAGTAGACCTTCACGTTATGGCATCCGGTTCGTCGGACCCGGCACACGCTGTTGTCCGGAAACACTGACCGCATCGCGGCTTCCGTCTCGTTGGCGATGCCGGGCCAAGCGTCGGCGCACGTCACCATCAGGTTCGGGACGCGGTGCCCCGAGTAATGACTGATGTGGCCATCGCCCAGGTACTGGCCGAGCAGGTACGAGTACGCGGCCTTATCCAGCGGGCGGCCATCGCAGCGGGGGCAGGTCGGATCGTGCGAGCCGGGGCACTCGCCCCGTTTCGCTCGGTCCATGTGGAGCCAGTACGAGACTGTGCCCAGGGGGACGTCGAGGCTGCGTGCGACGTCCGCGTTCTTGGCTCCGCCGTGGAGGAGTGTGATGGCGCGCTGCCGGGTTTCCAGCGGATGCATGTTCATGCGTTGATCGTGCATTGCTATGCGGCGATGCGACGCAAAAAAGCGGATGTTCACGAGAACGTGAACATCCGCTTCGAGGAAGTGCCCGGTGTGGGATTCGAACCCACATGTTCTTTCGAACAGATGTGTTTGAGACATCAGCGTATGCCATTCCGCCAACCGGGCAAGGTGGGGTGAGCTGCGGGAAAGCATACCCGGTCTCCGTGGGGCGCCGCAGCTAGGTAGGCTCTAGCTGCAGCCCCCAGCCTGCCCGAACAAGGAGCGCCCCCGTGACCGCCCCCGAGACGCCCGAGCCCGTAGACGCCGTCGACGACGACAAGTCGCACGTCCCGCCGCTGACGACCCGCGTCGTCATCGCCGAGGACGAGGCCCTCATCCGCCTCGACCTCAAAGAGATGCTCGAGGAAGAGGGCTACTCCGTCGTGGGCGAGGCCGGCGACGGTGAGCAGGCCGTTGAGCTGGCCCGTGAGCACAAGCCCGACCTCGTGATCCTCGACGTGAAGATGCCGAAGATGGATGGCATCAGCGCGGCGGAGAAGATCGCCGGTGAGTCGATCGCCCCGGTTCTGATGCTGACCGCGTTCTCGCAGCGCGACCTGGTGGAGCGTGCGCGTGACGCCGGTGCGATGGCGTACCTGGTGAAGCCGTTCAGTAAGAGCGACGTCGTGCCGGCGATCGAGATGGCCGTGTCCCGCTTCACGGAGCTGAAGACGCTGGAGAACGAGGTCGCGGACCTTACGCAGCGGCTTGAGACGCGGAAGCTGGTGGACCGGGCGAAGTCGGTTCTGCAGACGGAGTACGGCCTGACGGAGCCGGCGGCGTTCCGGTGGATTCAGAAGACGTCGATGGATCGCCGGCTGTCGATGCAGCAGGTGGCTGAGGCGGTCATTCAGGACGCCGAGGAGAAGAAGGCGTCGAAGGGCTGAAGCCAGGCTCAGCCAAGCAATGTGGCCCGTGTCCCTTTCGAGGGGCACGGGCCACATTCACGTAAGGCCATCAGTCCTCGCCGAGGTACGCCTTGCGTACGGATTCGTCGTGGAGGAGGTCCTCGCCGCTGCCGGACAGGACGATCGAGCCGACCTCCATCACATGTCCCTGGTCCGCCAGCGAGAGTGCCGCCTGCGCGTTCTGTTCGACCAGCAGGATCGTCGTGCCTTGGGCCTTGAGTTCGTTGATGGTCGACATGATCTTCTGCATCATGATCGGGGAGAGGCCCATGGAGGGCTCGTCCAGCATCAAGAGCTTCGGCTGGGACATCAACGCCCGCCCCATGGCCAGCATTTGCTGCTCGCCGCCGGACAGCGTTCCCGCCGCCTGCTTTCTGCGCTCCCCCAGGATCGGGAACAGCTCGTACGCCCGCTGCATGTCCTTTTCGACGGCTGCCTGGTCGCGGCGGAGGAATGCGCCGAGTTGGAGGTTTTCCGCGATGGTGAGGCGCGGGAAGATGCGGCGGCCTTCGGGGGAGTGGGCCAGCCCCATGGCGACGATCTTGTGAGCGGGGACGGTGGCGAGTGGTTGTCCCGCGAAGGTGATCTTGCCGGCGGACGGTTTCAGCAGCCCCGACAGCGTGCGCAGTGTGGTCGTCTTGCCGGCGCCGTTGGTGCCGATGAGGGTGACGACCTGGCCTTCCTCCACGCTGAAGGAGATGCCTTTGACGGCTTCGATCTTGCCGTAGGCGACCTTGAGGTCTTCGACCTCGAGCAGTGCGGTCACTGGTCGTTTCCTTCCCCGCCGGCCTGGGCCTCCGCGGCCTGGACTTCTTCGATGGCGGTGTCTTCGGGTGCGCCTTCGAAGGGGGTGCCGAGGTAGGCGGCGATGACGCGTTCGTCGCCTTGGACGACGTCGCTGGTGCCCTCCACCAGCTTTTCTCCTTGGACCAGGACGGCGACGCGGTCGCAGAGGTTGAAGATGAAGCGCATGTCGTGCTCGATGACGAGGACGGCGACGCCCTTGTCGCGGATGGCGACGACCAACTCTTCGGTGGCGCGGGTTTCTTGGGGGTTCATTCCCGCTGTCGGCTCGTCGAGCAGGAGCAGGCCCGGTTCACTTGCCAGCGCCCTCGCGATTTCCAGCTTGCGTTGTTCTCCGTACGGGAGATTCCGCGCGAGGTGGTCGCGTTTGTGGGCGAGGCCGATGAATTCGAGGAGTTCCATGGCGCGTTCTTCGCTGCCGCGTTCGGCCTTGCGGAAGCCGGGGCCGCGCAGGAGGGCCGACCACAGGCCTTCCTTGGTCCTGGTGTGGCGGCCCACCAACACGTTTTCCAGCACTGTCATGTTGGCGAAGAGGCGGATGTTCTGGAAGGTGCGGGCGACGCC
Organism: Streptomyces sp. NPDC002754; assembly: GCF_053592315.1. Taxonomy (NCBI): domain Bacteria; kingdom Bacillati; phylum Actinomycetota; class Actinomycetes; order Kitasatosporales; family Streptomycetaceae; genus Streptomyces; species Streptomyces sp. NPDC002754. Next base: position 242,833 of record NZ_JBSFVM010000004.1, on the reverse strand, counting down.
TGCTTGGGTGACGAGGTGGGATTGGGGTGGGAGGACGGTGCCCCGGTAGGAGACGCTGCCTTCGGTGGGGGTGTAGAGGCCGGTGAGGCAGTTGAAGAAGGTTGTTTTGCCGGCGCCGTTGGGGCCGATGAGGCCGACGATTTCGCCTTGGTCGACGTGGAGGTCGACGTTTCGTACGGCGGTGAGGCCGCCGAAGCGCATGGTGACGCCGTTTGCCTGGAGCACTGTGTTTGTTGTCGCCGTGGTCATCGGGGTCACGCTCCTGCCTTGGTCGTTGCCGTGGTGGCGGTGCCGGGCAGGCTCGTTTGGTCGGGGACGTCGAGTTGGCCGGTGTCGTGGAATTCGAGTTTTTTGCGCCGGTCGGCGATGAGGCCTTCGGGGCGGAAGCGCATGAGGAGGACGAGGGCGAGGCCGAAGAGGAGGAGTTGGTAGTCGCCGATGAACTGGAGTTTGGCGGGGATGAGGTAGAGCAGTGCTGCGCCGATGAGGGGGCCGCTGACGGTTCCCATGCCGCCGAGGATGACGGCGGCGAGGAGGAATGCGGAGTTGGGTGGTGCGTTTTCGACGAAGACGTATTGGTCGGGGGTGACGGAGTACTGGATGTGGCCTTGGACGGCTCCGGCCATGCCGGCGAGGGAGGCGCCGAGGGCGAAGGCGAGGAGTTTGAGGCGGAAGGCGTTGATGCCCATGGCGCGGGCGGCTGTTTCGTCTTCGCGGATGGCGACCCAGGCGCGGCCGATGCGGCTGGAGCCTGCGCGGCGGAAGACGGTCACGACGATGATCGTGAAGAAGAGCATCAGTAGGTAGTAGTTGGCGAATCGGCCGAGGTCGACGCCGAGGACGGTGTGGGTTTCGCCGAAGTCGAATCCGAAGATTTTGAGGTCGGGGATGTTGGCGATGCCGTTGGGTCCGTTGGTGACGTCGGGGCCGGATTGGCCGTCGAGGTTGTTCATGGTGATGCGGAAGATCTCGCCGAAGCCGAGGGTGACGATGGCGAGGTAGTCGCCGCGTAGTCGCAGGGTGGGGGCGCCGATGAGGATGCCGAAGACGAGGGAGGCGCCTGCGCCGGTGAGGACGGCTGCCCAGAAGGGGAAGTGGACGCCGATGGTGGAGTCGGCGGAGCCGGAGACGAGGGCGGCTGCGTAGGCGCCGACGCCGAGGAAGGCTACGTAGCCGAGGTCGAGGAGTCCTGCGAGGCCGACGACGACGTTGAGGCCGAGGGCGACGGTGGCGAAGACGAGGATGTTGGCGGCGACGTTGGTGTAGGTGTCGTTGGACTGGGTGAAGGGGAAGGCGGCTGCGGCGACGAAGGCGGCGGTGAGGGAGATGCTGCGGTGTTTGTTGGTGAGGGTGGTGATGCGGGAGATGAGGCCGCTCTTGGTGAGGGCGGTGCCGCCGAAGAGGATGAGGACGAGGTAGCCGACGAAGAGTTCGCCGTATTCGGTGTCGATGCCGTACGTGAAGACGTAGAGGGCGATGCCGAAGGAGACGGCGATGATGAGGATTTCGGCCCAGGCGGGCAGCACTGTGGTGGTGGGGCGTGGGGCGGGTGCTTTGAGGCTGTGGCGGAAGCGGGCCCAGGCGCGGGTGGCTTCGTCGTCCTTGGTGTCGGCGGGGAGGCCGAGGGCGAGGACGGTGGTGGCGAGGGCGGCGATGCCGGCGATCCAGGCGCCTGGTTCGAGGTTGGCGGTGCCGCCGAGTTTCGCGGAGATGGCGCCCATGGTGTAGCCGGTGGTGCCGAGGGTGCCGAGGGCGAAGAGGAGTGTGGGGGCGGTGTTGCCGCCGGGGGTGAGCCAGCGCAGGCCGCGGGTGCCGAGTCCGGAGAGGGCGAGTAGCAGGGTGAGTGCGGCGCCGATGAGGGTGAGGACTTGGAGGCCGCCGGGGTAGCCGGTGACGGTGAGGTCGCCGGGGAATTCTTCGGTCCAGGTCCAGGCGAGGAAGGTGCTGGCTGCTGTGAGGAGGGCGGCTGTGGCGGTGCCGTAGCGGGCGGCCTTCTCGGGCAGTGGGATGAGTGCCTGGGGCGTCTTGGTGGTGGTGGTGTCTGTCATGGTGATCACGCCCTGTCCGAAACGCGTTCTCCGAGCAGGCCCTGGGGGCGCAGCAGGAGGACGAGGATGAGGAGGACGAAGGCCCAGACGTCCTTCCAGGCTCCGCCGCCGAGGAGTTCCATGCCGGGGATGTCCTGGATGTAGGCGGTGGCGAGGGCTTCGGCGAGGCCGAGGGCGAGGCCGCCGATCATGGCGCCGTAGATGTTGCCGATGCCGCCGAGTACGGCGGCGGTGAAGGCTTTGAGGCCGGCGATGAAGCCCATTTTGAAGCCGACTTGGCCGTATTTGAGGCCGTAGGCCATGGCGGCGACTGCTGCGAAGGCGCCGCCGATGGCGAAGGCGGTGACGACGATGCGGTCGGTGTTGATGCCCATGAGCTTGGCGGTGTCGGGGTCTTGGGAGGTGGCTTGCATGGCGCGGCCGGTGCGGGTTTTGGCGACGAAGAAGGCGAGGGCGGCCATGCAGATGGGGGCGGCGATGATGAGGAAGATGTCGCCGCGTTGGAGGTTGAAGGCGCCGAGGTCGAAGGGGCCGCCCTTGAACTGGGGGAAGGTGCGGTCGGATTTGGCGTTGGGGTAGAAGGCCCAGATGGCTTGCTGGAGGGTGATGGAGAGGCCGATGGCGGTGATGAGGGGTGCGAGGCGTGGGGCGTTTCTGAGGGGGCGGTAGGCGAAACGTTCCGCGCCGACGGCGATGAGGACGGAGCAGGTGATGCCCATCAGGAGCATGAGGGGCAGGGCGATGGCGAGGTTGGTTCCGGTGGGGAGCCAGAGATACATGGTGAGGGCGCCGAAGCCGCCGATCATGTAGATCTCGCCGTGGGCGAAGTTGATGAGCTGGATGATGCCGTAGACCATGGTGTAGCCGACGGCTATGAGGCCGTACAGGGCTCCGAGGATCAGGCCGTTGACCAGCTGCTGCGGCAGATCGTGCACCGCTGGGCCTCCGAGGTGGGGTCAAGTGCGGGGACGCGGGGGGCTGTTGGTGGGTGCCCCCCGCGTTGTGGGCCGGGTGGGGGAGTGGCCGGGGTCGGGCCGGGCTCCCCCGTGGGTGCTACTGCTCCAGCTCGCCGGTCTTGACGGGGACGATCTGGCCCTTCTTGACCTGGTAGACGGTGAGCGTCTTGTTGGTGGTGTCGCCGTACTTGTCGAAGGAGACCTGGCCGGTCACGCCGTTGAAGCTGACCTTCTGGGTGGCTTCGGTGATCTGCTTGCGGGCTTCGTTGAAGTCGCTGGGCAGCTTGCCGTCGTTCTTGGCGACGACGGACTTGACGGCTTGGATGACGGCCCAGGCGGCGTCGTAGGAGAGGCCGCCGTAGGTCTCGTAGGGCTCCTTGTAGCCGGCGGCCTTGTAGTCGGCGATGAACTTCTTGGCGGTGTCGAGCTTGGCGACGGGGGCGCCGACGGAGGTGGCGAAGTCGCCGTTGGCCGCGGAGCCGGCGAGCTTGACGTAGTCGGCGCTCTGCAGGGCGTCGCCGCCGATGACGGGGATCTTGGCGCCGGCGTCCTTGATCTGCTTGGAGAGCGGGGCGCCGTTGGGGTATTCGCCGCCGAAGTAGACGAAGTCGGCGCCGGAGTTCTTGACCTTGGTGGAGATGGCGCCGAAGTCGCGGTCGTCCTTGTTGATGTGGTCGCTGGCGACGACCTTTCCGCCGAGCTTCTTGAATTCGTCGCGGAAGGTCTGGGCGAGTCCTGCGCCGTAGGTGAGCTTGTTGTCGATGACGTACACCTTTTTCAGCTTGAGCTGGTTGTAGGCGTACTGGGCGGCGAAGGGGCCCTGGAGTGCGTCGGTGGTGGCGGTGCGGAAGTAGCTGTCGAAGGGACGCTGTTTGGTCTTCAGGTAGTTGGTGCCCTGGGTCAGCGTCGGGTTGGTGTTCGCCGGTGAGATGACGGCGAGGTGGGCGGAGTCGAAGGTCTTCTGCATCGACTGGGCGACGTTGGAGTTGAGGGGTCCTACGACGCCGAGGACGTCCTTCATGCCGACGAGTTTGGTGGCGTTCTGTCCGCCGGTGGAGGCGTTGGAGACGTCGTCGAGCGGTTCGGTCTTGAAGGTGACGCCGGGTACTTCCTTGTTCTTGTTGGCGATCTTCGCGGCCAGGTGGACGGAGTTCTTGATGCCGAGTCCGATGGCCGAGAGGTCGCCGCTGAGGGGGGCGTCCATCCCGATGACCACGGTGGTCTTGCTGCCGCCGCCGCTGGACTTTTTGTCGTCGTCGCGCGATCCGCAGGCGGTGAGTGTGAGTGCTCCGGTGGTGAGCACGGCGGTGAGTATGAGCAAAGAACGGTGTCGCACGATCATTCCTCTCCCTGGCGCGGCCCCCTGGTCCAGGGGCCGTGTGTCTCGCCGGGCCGTACGGAGTGGTACAGGGGCCGTGCAAGTGGAGCGCCCGGCGGCGCGGTGACTGGCCGTGACTATAAGCGCAGGTGGCGGGGTGGAGCGTGGGTGCGGGAGAGGCTGTGACGTTCTTGTTATGCCGGGCGTGCCGCTCGGGCGGGGCGGACCATGATCACCTCAAGTCCCGTAGTGGAACGGGGTGTTCTCAAGATCGATACGGTCGGGTACGCCCCGTGAGTGTCGACAGGGCTACGCGGTGCGACGTTCTCATTGCTTCGTTGCGGCAGAGGTAACCGAGTGTTACCGGCGTGTGAGTTCGGTGCGGGGTGGTGAGTTGAGGAAGCCTTGTCAATGCCGGTGTGGGGACGGGGAGTTGGTGAGGCCCTCTGGTCGGGCGGGGCGTGGCGCGGTGGAATGCCTGATGTCACCTCCCGTCCCGTGAGTGAGCTCCCTGAACGCGCCCTTGGAGGCACGATGGTGAGATCCGCCGGTAAGAGACGTTTGGGCCTGTCCCTGGTGTGTGCGTTGGTGGCGGCGGTGGCCGCCCCGTCCGCGTATGCCGTGCAACCTGCGGCCGAGCAGGCGCAGTTGAAGATCGAGGATCGTGAGACGCAGCCCGTTTTCTCGCGCGCGGACGCCGTGTCGCAGAAGGTCGATGTCCGCACGGGGGTCGACAGTGACGGTGATGGGGAGCGGGACACCGTGCGTATGCGGATTCTGCGGCCCAAGGAGACGGAGTCGGCGGGTCTGAAGGTTGCCACGATCGTCGAGGCGAGCCCGTACTGGGCGGGTGGCAACGATGTCCCGAATCATGTCGTGGACCTGGACGGGGACGGGCTTCCGGAGTCGGGTGGGAAGTTCCAACAGGAGCCCGGTAAAGCCGGGTTGGCGGGTCCGGGTGTGGCGTATGGCGGGTACTACGACAATTACTTCCTGCCGCGCGGTTATGCCGTGGCCGAGGTCGACAGCCTCGGTACCGGCGGCTCCACCGGCTGTCCGACCTCGGGTGGCCGCAATGAGACGCTGGGCGCGAAGGCCGCGATCGACTGGCTGAACGGCCGCGCGAAGGGCTGGGACACCGACGGCAACCCGGTCCGCGCCGACTGGTCGACCGGCGACTCCGCCATGATGGGCATCTCGTACAACGGCACGCTGCCAACCGCCGTCGCCAGTACGGGAGTCGAGGGCCTCAAGGCGATCGTGCCGATCTCCGGGATCTCCTCCTGGTACGACTACTACCGCGCGAACGGCGGTGTGGTGGCGCCCGGCACGTTCCAGGGCGAGGACACCGACGTGCTCGCCAAGTACGTGTATTCGCGGGCGGACCGGGAGATCTGCAAGCCGGTGCTCGACGCGCTGGAGCGTGATCAGGACCGGGTGAGCGGTGACTGGTCGCCGTACTGGCAGGAGCGCGACTACCTGAAGGACGCCGGCCGGATCAAGGCGGCGACGTTTGTCGTGCACGGCCTCAATGACTGGAACGTGAAGACGAAGAACGCCGGCCGGTTGTGGGAGGCGCTGAAGAAGAACCATGTGCCGCGCAAGCTGTGGCTGCACCAGGCCGGGCACACCAATCCGATGCCGCTGCGCATGGAGGAGTGGCTGAGTCAGGTCCACCACTGGTTCGACCACTATCTGTACGGGATCGGCAACGGCGTCACCGCCGAGCCCCGGGTCGACGTCGAGCAGGCCGACTTCAGTTGGAAGCAGCAGAGCGACTGGCCGGCCGCCGGTACGCGCTCGACGACACTGCGGATGCGGGCCGACGGCACGCTGGGGAGCAAGGCGGGCCCCAGGCGCGTGCAGTCGCTGACCGACGCGGGCCGCACGGTCGCCGCGGAGAAGCTCGTCACGTCGCCGGACGACGCGAACCCGAACCGGCTCGCGTACACGACGGGGGCGCTGGACAGGGACGTCCGGCTCAACGGTGTGCCCGAGGTCGATGTGCGGGCCTCGCTGGCCGGTACGTCGCCGTACGTGACGGCGCTGCTCGTCGACTACGGGCGGGACACCCGGGCCACGTCGGGCACGGTCACCGACACGTCGCAGCAGGTCTGTTACGGCGAGGGCGTGCCGGGTCTCGCCGGGGAGACGGGCTGCGCGTACCGCACGAAGCACCGCACGGAGACCGCCGACTACAAGATCGTGACGCGGGGCTGGCTGGACGCCCGAAACCGGACGTCGTACGAGCGCCAGTCCAAGGTCGTGGAGGGCCGCGAATACCGGCTGAAGTGGGACATGCAGCCCGAGGACTACGTCTTCAAGGCCGGGTACCGGCTCGGCGTCGTCCTGATCTCCACCGACTACGACTACACGCTGCGCTATCCGGCGGGCACGCGGATGACCGTGCGCGCCGGGGACAGTTCGGTGACGCTGCCGGTGGCGTCCACATCCAAGAAGTAGGCGCCGAGCCGTCCTCCACTATGCGGTGGGCGCGTCCGGGGCGTCCTTGAGCATGCAGGTCAGGCGGGCCGAGCAGACCCGCCTGTCCTGCTCGTCGGTGATGACGACCTCGTACGTCGCCGTGGAGCGGCCGCGGTGCAGCGGTGTGGCGACGCCGGTGACGAGGCCGGAGCGGGCGCCGCGGTGGTGCGTGCAGTTCAGGTCGACGCCGACGGCGATCTTGCCGCTGCCGCCGTGCAGCATCGCGCCGACGGAGCCGAGGGTTTCGGCGAGGACGGCGGAGGCGCCGCCGTGCAGCAGCCCGTAGGGCTGGGTGTTGCCCTCGACGGGCATGGTGCCGACGACGCGCTCGGCCGAGGCCTCCTTGACCTCGATGCCCATGCGGGTGCCGAGGTGGCCGGCGGAGAACAGGGCGATGAGGTCGATGCCGAGCGCCGTGTACTCGTCGATGACCTCTTGCGGGAACTGCGTGTGGTTCTGCTCGCCCATGGCGCCCGGCTCCGTTCGTCGTGTCTTGCGGGGGTACGTGGCTCGAGGCGGCCACGTGGCTGAGCAAACGCTCAGTCGGTCCTGGATTGTTCCAGGCGGACCACGACGGACTTGCTGGCGGGTGTGTTGCTGGTGTCCGCGGTGGCGTCCAGCGGCACCAGCACGTTCGTCTCCGGGTAGTAGGCGGCCGCGCAGCCGCGGGCCGTCGGATAGTGCACGACACGGAAGCCGGGCGCGCGCCGCTCCACGCCGTCCGTCCACTCGCTGACGAGGTCTACGTAGGAGCCCTCGGCGAGGTCGAGGTCGCGCGCGTCGTCCGCGTTGACGAGGACGACGCGGCGGCCGTTGCTGATGCCGCGGTAGCGGTCGTCCAGGCCGTAGATCGTGGTGTTGTACTGGTCGTGCGAGCGCAGCGTCTGCAGGAGGAGGCGGCCCTCGGGCACGCGCGGGTACTCGACGGGCGCGGCCGTGAAGTTGGCCTTGCCGGTGGTGGTGGGGAAGCGGCGCTCGTCGCGCGGCGCGTGAGGGAGCGCGAAGCCGCTCGGATCCGCCACGCGCGCGTTGAAGTCCTCGAAGCCGGGGACGACGTGTCCGATGCGGTCGCGGATCGTCGCGTAGTCCTTCTCGAACTCCTCCCAGGACGTGGTCGATTCGGCGCCCAGAACGCGGCGGGCGAGGCGGGCGACGATGGCCGGCTCGGACAGCAGGTGCCGGCTCGCCGGGTCGAGGCGGCCGCGGGAGGCGTGCACCATGCCCATGGAGTCCTCGACGGTCACGAACTGCTCGCCACTGCCCTGGAGGTCGCGCTCGGTGCGGCCGAGGGTGGGCAGGATCAGGGCGCGGGCGCCGGTGACGGTGTGCGAGCGGTTCAGCTTCGTGGAGACGTGCACGGTGAGGCGGGCGCGGCGCATCGCCGACTCGGTGACCTCGGTGTCGGGGGACGCCGCCACGAAGTTGCCGCCCATGGCGAAGAAGACCTTGGCCTGCCCGTCGCGCAGGGCGCGGATGGCGCGCACGACGTCGAAGCCGTGCTCGCGCGGCGGGGCGAAGCCGAACTCCTTCTCCAGGGCGTCGAGGAACGCGGGGGCGGGGCGCTCGAAGATGCCCATGGTGCGGTCGCCCTGCACGTTCGAGTGGCCGCGCACGGGGCACACGCCGGCGCCGGGCCGTCCGATGTTGCCGCGCAGCAGCAGGAAGTTGACCACTTCGCGGATCGTCGGCACGGAGTGCTTGTGCTGGGTGAGGCCCATGGCCCAGCACACGACGGTGCGCTTGGAGGCGAGGACCATCTCCAGGGTGCGCTCGATGTCGGCGCGGGACAGGCCGGTCGCCGCGAGGGTCTCGTCCCAGTCGGCGGCGCGGGCGGCCTCGGTGAACTCCTCGTAGCCGTGCGTGTGCTCGGCGATGAAGGCGTCGTCGATGGCGCCCTCTGTGCCGAGGATCAGCTTGTTGAGGAGGCGGAAGAGGGCCTGGTCGCCGCCGAGCCGGATCTGCAGGAACAGGTCGTTGAGCGCCGCGCCCTTGGTGAGGCCCTTCGGCGTCTGCGGGTTCTTGAACTTCTCCAGGCCCGCCTCCGGCAGCGGGTTGATGGAGATGATCTTCGCGCCGCCCGCCTTCGCCTTCTCCAGGGCGGAGAGCATGCGCGGATGGTTCGTGCCCGGGTTCTGCCCGGCGACGATGATCAGGTCCGACTTGTAGAGGTCCTCCAGGAGGACGCTGCCCTTGCCGACACCGATGGTCTCCGTGAGCGCGGAGCCGGACGACTCGTGGCACATGTTCGAACAGTCGGGCAGATTGTTCGTGCCGAACTCGCGGGCGAACAGCTGGTAGAGGAACGCCGCCTCGTTGCTGGTGCGCCCCGACGTGTAGAAGACGGACTCGTCGGGGGAGTCGAGCGCGGTCAGTTCGTCCGCGATCAGATCGAAGGCACGCTCCCAGCTGACGGGCTCGTAGTGGGTGCCGCTCTCATCCAGAAGCATGGGGTGGGTGAGCCGGCCCTGCTGGCCCAGCCAGTAACCGGAGCGCGTCGCGAGGTCCGCGACCGGGTGCGCGGCGAAGAACTCGGGCGTCACCCGGCGCAGGGTGGCCTCCTCGGCGACCGCCTTCGCCCCGTTCTCACAGAACTCCGCCGCGTGCCGGTGCTCCGGCTCGGGCCAGGCGCAGCCCGGGCAGTCGAAGCCGTCCTTCTGGTTGACGCGCAGCAGCGTCAGCGCCGTCCGCTTCACGCCCATCTGCTCGCGGGCCATCTTGAGCGAGTGCTTCACGGCGGGGAGCCCGGCGGCATGGTGCTGCCGCGCCGCTACCTGCGGCGCGTCCTGTACCGGGTCGGATGCGGGCGGCTTGCTTGCCATGGTTCGGCTCCCCTTTGAGCAGGTCCTGCGGTGCTGCGATGCCGTGCTGGTTGCACTGTTGTGAGCTATGTCTCCGATCTTCGCACGGGGGTGTGACAACGCCCGTGCCGGTCCGGGGTGGGCCGCGCTGTCAGTGGGGCGTGGCAGGATCGTGGGCGTGGCAGAGAAAGCAGCAGCGAAGACGACGCAGAAGACGGTGGCACCGGTGGCGAAGGCAGCAGACAGCAGCTCGGGCGGGCGCCCCCGCCTGATGCTCATGGACGGGCACTCGCTGGCGTACCGGGCGTTCTTCGCGCTGCCCGCGGAGAACTTCACGACGGCGACGGGTCAGCCGACGAACGCGATCTACGGTTTCGCGTCGATGCTGGCGAACACGCTGCGCGACGAGGAGCCGACGCACTTCGCGGTGGCGTTCGACGTGTCCCGCAAGACGTGGCGCTCCGAGGAGTTCACCGAGTACAAGGCGAACCGCTCGAAGACGCCGGACGAGTTCAAGGGACAGGTCGAGCTGATCGGCGAGCTGCTCGACGCGATGCACACGCCGCGCTTCGCGGTGGACGGCTTCGAGGCCGACGACGTCATCGCCACGCTCGCCACGCAGGCCGAGACCGCGGGCTTCGAGGTCCTCATCGTCACCGGCGACCGGGACTCGTTCCAGCTGGTCTCGGAGAACGTGACGGTGCTGTACCCCACCAAGGGCGTCTCCGAGCTCACCCGCTTCACGCCGGAGAAGGTCGAGGAGAAGTACGGGCTGACCCCGGCCCAGTACCCGGACTTCGCGGCGCTGCGCGGCGACCCGTCGGACAACCTGCCGGGCATCCCCGGAGTCGGTGAGAAGACGGCCGCTAAGTGGATCAACCAGTTCGGTTCGTTCGCGGAGTTGGTCGAGCGCGCCGAGGAGGTCAAGGGCAAGGCGGGGCAGAACTTCCGGGACCACATCGAGGCCGTGAAGCTGAACCGGCGCCTGACCGAGATGGTCCGTGACGTCGAGCTGCCGAAGACCGTCACAGACCTGGGCCGCGAGGCGTACGACCGTACGGCGATCGCGATGATCCTGGACACGCTGGAGATCCGTAACCCGTCGCTGCGCGAGCGCCTGTTCGCCGTCGACCCGGGGGCGGAGGAGGCCGAGGAGACCCCGGCGGAGCCGGGCGTCGAGCTGGACGGCACGGTGCTCGCGACGGGCGAGGTCGCTCCGTGGCTGGCCGAGCACGGCAAGGCGGTCCTCGGTATGGCGACCGTCGACACCTGGTCGCTCGGTACGGGCTCGGTCACCGAGGTCGCGCTGGCCGCCGCCGGGGGAGAGGCCGCCTGGTTCGATCCGTCGACGCTCGACGAGGCCGACGAGAAGGCCTTCGCCACGTGGGCCGCCGACGCGAAGAAGCCGAAGGTGCTGCACAACGCGAAGAGCGTGATGCGGGTCTTCGCCGAGCACGGCTGGAGTGTCGACGGCATCACCATGGACACGGCGCTCGCCGCGTACCTGGTCAAGCCGGGCCGCCGCTCCTTCGCGCTCGATGCGCTGTCCCTGGAGTACCTGGGCCGCGAGCTGGCCCCGGCCGGCGCGGCCGACGGTCAACTCGCGTTCGGTACCGACGAGGACGACCAGGCCGAGGCCGACGCGCTCATGGTGCAGGCCCGCGCGATCCTCGACCTGGGCGAGGCGTTCGGTACGCGCCTGAAGGAGGTCGGCGCGGCCGATCTGCTCACCGACATCGAGCTGCCCACGTCCACGCTCCTCGCCCGCCTGGAGCGGCACGGCATCGCCGCCGACCGCGCGCACCTGGAGTCGATGGAGCAGATGTTCGCGGGCGCCGTGCAGCAGGCGGTGAAGGAGGCGCACGACGCGGTGGGCCACGAGTTCAACCTCGGCTCCCCGAAGCAGCTCCAGGCCGTCTTCTTCGAGGAACTCGACCTTCCGAAGACGAAGAAGACCAAGACCGGTTACACGACGGACGCCGACGCGCTCGCCTGGCTGGCCACGCAGACCGACCACGAACTGCCCGTGATCATGCTGCGCCACCGTGAGCAGGCCAAGCTCCGCGTCACCGTCGAGGGCCTGATCAAGACGATCGCGGCGGACGGCCGCATCCACACCACGTTCAACCAGACGGTGGCGGCGACCGGCCGCCTGTCGTCGACGGACCCGAACCTGCAGAACATTCCGGTCCGCACGGACGAGGGTCGCGCCATTCGGCGCGGGTTCGTGGTGGGTGACGGCTACGAGTCGCTGATGACGGCCGACTACAGCCAGATCGAACTGCGCGTCATGGCGCACCTGTCGGAGGACGAGGGCCTCCTGGAGGCGTTCAACTCCGGCGAGGACCTGCACACCACGGTGGCCTCGCAGGTCTTCTCAGTGGAGCGGGACGCGGTCGACGCGGAGATGCGCCGCAAGATCAAGGCGATGTCGTACGGGCTCGCGTACGGGTTGTCCGCGTTCGGTCTGTCGGGTCAGTTGGGCATTGACCCGGGCGAGGCGCGCGGCCTCATGGACACGTACTTCGAGCGGTTCGGCGGGGTGCGGGACTACCTGCGGCGGGCCGTCGACGAGGCGCGTGCCACCGGGTACACCGAGACGATGCTGGGGCGGCGCCGCTACCTGCCCGACCTGAACTCGGACAACCGGCAGCGTCGCGAGATGGCCGAGCGGATGGCGCTCAACGCGCCGATCCAGGGCACGGCGGCCGACATCGTGAAGATCGCGATGCTGAATGTCGACAAGGCGCTTATGGAGGCGGGGCTCCAGTCGCGGATGTTGCTCCAGGTGCACGATGAAGTTGTGCTGGAGATCGCTCCGGGGGAGGCCGCCGCGGCGGAGGAGTTGGTGCGGCGGGAGATGGCCGGGGCGGTTGCGCTCCGCGCGCCGCTGGATGTGTCGGTGGGGCTGGGGGCGGATTGGGAGTCCGCGGCCCACTAGGGCCTGGTCGGCCGGGTGTGGGTCGCGTTGTCGCGGCCTGCGCCGGGCCTACGTCACGGGGCTCCGCCCCGGACCCCGCGGGCTCTCGTCACAAGGGCGGGGGCTTGATGTGGCCGCACTCGTCGACGGGGCTTGATGTGGCCGCACTCGTCGATGGGGCCTGCTGTGCGGGCGTTTGGCGGCGTGGCCTGAGGCGGGTCACCAGTGCGTACAGCACCACGCCCACGCCCACGCCCGCCCCCGCGCCGAAGCACAGGGTTGGGATGATTTCCCATGGTCTCCAGGGGAGTTCCGCCCCGTTCACGTACGACAGCCAGCGCGTCACCCGCAGCGCGCCGGCCGCGCACGCGCAGCCCGCGATCAGGGTCCACGCGAGCCACCGATTCCCTGCGGGGGGTGCCGGTGCCGGCTCGGCGGACCGGACCGACCACCACGCGAACGCGGCCAGCACCGCGAGTGCCACGGCCGAACCGGCGTACTGGACCCACCAGTAGAGCGGGGAGCCGGCGAACGTGTCGGCGAGGGCGGGGAAGAGGCGTGCCCCCCAGCGGTCCGGGTGCGTGAAGGCGTCCCACACCACGTGGGTCGTGGCGCCGAGCGACGCGGAGACGTACCACCACAGCGGCCACCATCCGGTACGGGGCCGTGGCCGGACCACGGCGCCCAGCCGCCCCCGCAGCCGCCCCGGTACGAGCCCGAGCACCGGCTCCCGGATCAGCCGCCACAGAGCCACCAGCGTGAGCGCGAGCCCGACGTCCACGGTGAACACGCCCGTGAACGAGTGCGTGAACGCGCCGAATTCCATGGCCCCCGGCACCGCCCCCGCCGCGTAATACGTGAGGTCGGGCGCGAACGACCCGGCGGCGAGCAGCGCGGGGACGAGCGGCCCACGCCCCGAACCGTCCCGCCGGACGAACGGCAGCACCGCCGCGGCATGGCTGATGGTGAACGGCACGTGTCCCCCTGTTGTCCCGTACGTGCGAGCGTGGAAGCGTACGGCATCCGTAGCGGCGCAATCGTTCAATACCGGGCGCGAACGGGTGTCTGTGCGGCGGAAGTTGTCGTAGGGTCGGCTGGATCCGCGCGCTGGGGGAGCGAGGCGGGTCGGTACAGGCGACAAGGGGAGGGCTCGCGGCATGGCGGCGGTATTCGGCAGGCGACTGCGCAGAGGAGTCATGACGGCCGCGGTCGCCGCCGCGGCGGTGGCGGCCCTGTCCGCGTCCCAGGCACCCGGGGTGAGCCCGCCGCGTGCGGACGGCGGCAGTTCCGCCGCGGACCGCTCCGACGACAATCCGCCGGATTCGGCGACGGGCCCGGACTACTACACCGACCTGCCCCCGCTGGACAGCCCCACCGACGACCCGACCACGCCCGGCACGGGCGGGAAGAGCGGCGACGACTCCGGCATACCCGCGACCGTCCTCGACGCGTACAAGAAGGCCGCCGCGGAGCTCGGCACGACCAAGCCCGGCTGCAATCTGGACTGGCAGCTGCTCGCCGCGATCGGCAAGGTCGAGTCGGGCCAGGCCCGCGGCGGCGACGTCGACGCCAACGGCACGACGAAGGGCCAACCGATCCTCGGCCCGTCCCTCGACGGCAACGGGTTCGCGAAGGTCACCGACACCGACGGCGGTTCCTACGACGGCGACACCACCCATGACCACGCCGTGGGCCCCATGCAGTTCATCCCCTCCACCTGGGAGTGGGCGGGCCGTGACGGCAACGGCGACGGCAAGAAGGACCCGAACAACATCTACGACGCCGCGCTCGCCGCGGGCCACTACCTGTGCCGCGCCGACCGCGACCTGTCGAACGCCTCGGACCTCAACAAGGCGATCCTCAGCTACAACAACTCCTCGGACTACCTCGCCACCGTCCTGAAGTGGCTCGAGTTCTACCGCAAGAACTCGCACTCGGTCCCCGACGGCACCGGCGTGCTGCCCAAGCACCCGAGCGTCGGCGGCACGGGCAGTGGCGCGGGCGCGTCGCCGAGCGCCACCGACCGGAACCGGAACTCCGGGGGTTCGTCGGACTCGCCGACCACGAAGCCGCCGTCCAAGAACCCGCCCAAGACCCCGTCCGGCGGCGGTTCGACCAGCCCCGGTGGGGGCGGCACCACCTCGCCGCCCACCACGCCCCCCACGCCCACCCCCACCCCCACGCCCACCGAGTCCGTCACCAAGCTCTCCGACGCGGGCACCGGCAGCCTCGCCGCCCTCCAGGACGACTCCTTCAGCGAGCGGGTCAAGGTGAAGGCGAAGAACGCGGCGGGCTCCGCCGTCGGCTCCGCGAAGATCCGCTTCGCGATCGTCGGCGCCACGGACGCCACGTTCACCGGCGGCGCCACCAGCGCCACCGTCACCACGAACAGCTCCGGCGTGGCCACCGCGCCCGCGTTCAAGGCGGGGAAGGAGACCGGCCAGTTCACGGTCCGCGCCACCGTCGTCGGTCGCAATGTGGCCGGCCTCGACCACACGGCGACGGTCACCGCGCGCGCCGACAAGCTGGAACGCGTCGGCGACGACGCGCTGACCTGCGAGGCCGGCGGCACCTTCGACAAGGCCGTCGAGCTGAAGGCCACGTACAAGGGCGCCGCGGCCGACAAGGTCGCCGCGACCGCGACCCTCGTCACGTCCAAGGACGACGCGACCGAGGCGGACAAGGGTCCCTACTTCAAGGACGTGGACGGCAAGACGCTCCGCACCCTCAAGGGCCTCGAGGCCGACGCCGAAGGGCACCTCACGCTGCCGAAGCTGTACGCGGACGACACGAGCGGCACGTTCCTGCTGCGCGTCACCACCACGGGCGGCGCGACGCTCACGGTGGAGCTGAAGGTGACCGAGGCAGCCGCCTCGTAACACGCCCCGCGCACCGCGTAGTTGAGCCCCCGACCCGGACGTGGTCGGGGGCTCAACTACGTCCCGTACAACGTGTTCTCATTCCCGCTCCGCGTTGCTACGGTGCACCGACCCAGAGGCCTGACGCCTCATCAGATTCCGTGTGCCGCAAGGCTGCAGGGAGGTCGGACATGCGTGCTCTCGTCGCCGCGGCCATCGGTCTCGCCGCGGCGCTCGCCCTGGTCCTCACCATGACCGCGGTCGGTGCCCCGCCGGGCGAGACGTCCCCGAAACCGCTGCTGCACTCAGTGCCCAAACACCCGTAAAAGCCCGTGCCACGCCCGTAGCTGAGGAGGGCCGCAGCGATGCGCCGCAAGGCCAGCCTGATCCTGCTAGCCTTCGCCGTCTTCTTCACGGCGATGTCCCCGCTGATGCGCTGGTACGCGTTCCCGCGCCTGGCGAAGATCCCGCCGAGCCAGTACCAGACGATGGTTCTGGAGGCGAAGAACGCGACACTGATCGACTACGGGACCATGAAGGAGAAGAAGATCCCCAAGCTCAGCATCGTCCAGACGCTGAAGGGCAACGTCGAAGCGTCGAACGAGGTGGAGAAGACCGCCGGGCGCGATGTCGTCGTCTGGGACGGCCTGACCTACGGCGTGGGGCCCGACGGCAAGATGGTCACCGAGATCCCCGAGCGCTACATCTTCGACGCCCACAGTTCGGCGCCCGTGCACGCCAAGAGCGAATCCGTCGACGGCGACCCGGTCAAGCGTGAGGGCATCGAGTTCAAGTGGCCCTTCCTGACGGAGCGGCGCGGCTACGAGTACTTCGACGCGCGTGCCCGCGTCACCCGCCCCATCCACTACAAGGGCACCGAGAACTTCCACGGCCTGGAGGTCTACCGCTTCGAGCAGACCATTCCATGGACGAAGGTTCCGTTCCCCAACACGCTGCCCGTGAAGGGCATCACGCCGGAGTCCGTCGCCAAGACCGGCACCAAGATGTACTACTCGACGGTGCGCACCTTCCTGGTCGACCCGACCACCGGCGCGCCCGTCTACGGCGAGGAGCAGCACAAGGAAGAGATGCGGGGCGGCACCCTGCTCGCCGGGGACCCGGACAAGAAGGTCACCGCGTTCGCGGGCGACGTGAAGATGCGCCCCGACTTCATCGAGTCGACGGTCGACCTGGTCAAGTCCCAGCGTGTCCTGGTCCTTCTCCTCACCTCCTACCTGCCGTGGGGCTTCCTGATCCTCGGCGGGCTGCTGCTCGCGCTCTCGCTGTGGCTGGAGGCGCGCAGCCGGCGCCCCGGCGAGCCGGAGGAGACGCCGGTGGCCGAGCCGGAGCCCGACCCGGTCAGCGTCTGAGACGGGCGTTCGTGTGCCGCGTGGGCTCGGCCGCCGCCGGGTCCTCGGGCCACGGGTGCTTGGGGTAGCGGCCGCGCAGATCGGCCCGTACGGAGCGGTAGCCGTCGCCCCAGAACGAGGCGAGGTCCGCGGTGACGGCGGCGGGCCGCCCCGCGGGCGACAGCAGATGCACGAGCACCGGGACCCCGGCCACCCGCGGCGTCTCCCGCAGCCCGAACATCTCCTGCAACTTCACCGCGAGCACCGGCTGCTGCGGATCGGAGTAGTCGAGCCGCACCCGCGACCCGCTGGGCACCTCCAGCCGCTCCGGCGCCAGCTCGGCCAGACGCGCCGCGTGGCCGCCCGCCCACGGCAGCAGCCGCCGCAGCGCCTCCCCGGCGTCGATCCGCCCGAGGTCCGCCCGGCGCCGCGCCGCGCTCAGCTCGGGCTCCAGCCACTCGTCCACGCGCGCGTGCAGCGCATCATCACTCACGTCCGGCCACGGCTCCCCGACATGCCGCCGCAGAAACGCAAGCCGCTCCCGCAGCGCCACGGCGTCCTTGCTCCACCGCAGCAGCCCGAGCCCCTCGCGCCGCAGCCCTTCGAGCAGGGCGTCCCGTACGAGGCCGGGGGCGGGGTTCTTGAGCGGGCGTACGGCGAGTTCGACGGCGCCGAGCCGGGTGACGTGCCGGGCCACCAACTCGCCGTCCGCCCAGGCCACTTCATCGCCTTCGCCGAACAGTGACGCGGCGGCCCGCCGGGCGGCCTCCTCGTCCACGGCCGCGCCGAGCCGCACGCGCGCGTGCCCGGCCCCCACGGGCCGGTCGGCGACGGCGACGGCGACCCACTCGGCGTCCCGCAGCGCGGAGCCGTCGGGAACGTCGGCGCGGGTGCCGGACACCATGAGCAGCGACCCACCACTGCGCCGGGCAACGCGCTCGGGGAAGGCGAGCGCGGCGACGACCCCGGCAGCGCGATCATCCCCGCCGGCCGCGCCCACCCCGGGGCCGCCACGCGGGCCATCCGTTGCGGCGCTTCGGGTGGCTGGGAGGGTCACTCCCCGCGCCGCAGGCGCGGAACCACCCACGAGACCGGACAGCCGCCGAACTTCAGCGCCCCACCGCGAGGCATACGCATCACCCCCACGCCGAGCCGAGCGCAACGCCCCGCCCAGATCATCGCCGTAGGCCCTCGGCGGCTCCTCGCTCAGCAGCGCCACCACCTCCGCCGCCCGCTTGGCGCCCACCACCGGAGCCGCATCCACAAGCGCACGCCCGAGCCGCGGATGCAGCCCGAGCCGCGCGAGCCGCGCACCACGCCCGGTGGCCCGCCCCGTGTCCTCCTCCACCGCGCCGACCGCGGACAGCACGGACCGGGCCGCCGCCATCGCCCCGGCCGGAGGCGCGTCGAGCAGCGCAAGACCGGACGCGTCCGGGTCGCCCCAGCACGCCACTTGCAGAGCGAACGCCGTCAGGTCCGCCACCTTGATCTCGGGCGAGGGGAACCTGGGCAGCCGCCCGTCCTCCGCCTCGTCCCAGCACCGGTACACCACACCCGGCGCCTCACGCCCGGCCCGGCCCGCCCGCTGCGTCCCGGTCGCCCGGGAAGCCCGTACGGTCGTCAGCGCGCTCAACCCGCGCGCGTGGTCCACCCGCGGCTCCCGCGCCAGCCCCGCGTCCACGACGGCCCGCACCCCCGGCACGGTCAACGACGACTCGGCGACGGCCGTGGCCAGCACGACCCGCCGCCGCGCACCCGCCGAGAGCACCGCGTCCTGCACGGCGGCCGGCGCCCGCCCGTGCACCTGCAACACATCCACATCCGAGCCCAGTCCCCCCAACTGCCCGGCCACGCGCGCGATCTCCCCGACGCCCGGCAGAAAGCACAACACGTCCCCGTCCCGCTCGGCGAGCGCGCGGCGCACCACGGACGCCACATGCGTGAGCAGCGCCGGATCCACCCGCATCCCGTGCGGCGGCCGCACCGGACGCGCGGGCGGCGCCCACACCACGTCCACCGGGTACGAGACGCCCTCGGCCTCCACGACCGGAGCGTCCCCGAGCAGCGACGCCCACCCCGCGGCGTCCGTCGTCGCGGACGCCGCGACCAGCTTCAGCTCCGGCCGCAGCGCCTCGCGTACGTCCCACAGGAAGGCGGCCACGGTGTCCGCGTCCAGGTGCCGCTCGTGCACCTCGTCGAGCATCACGGCGTCGACACCGCGGAGCTCCTGGTCCCGCTGCAGCCGTTGCAGCAGCACACCCGTCGTGACCACCTCGACGCACGTACGCGGCCCGACGACGCGCTCGCCGCGCACCGTGTACCCGACCCGCTCCCCGACCTTCTCGCCGAGCAGCCACGCCATCCGCCTGGCCGCCGCACGGGCCGCGATCCGCCGCGGCTCGGCGACCACCACACGGCGTACGGGAGCGTCCTCGTCGAGCAGCCCGGCGAGGACGAGCGGCACGAGCGTCGTCTTGCCGGTGCCGGGCGGCGCCACGAGCACCGCGGCCCCGGCACCGTCGAGCGCGGAGCGCAGCGCGGGCAGCGCGGAACGTACGGGCAGGGCTCGCAGCGCGTCGTCACGTACAGAAGAAGGGGGTGAGGTCACCCCTTCAGTTTCGCTCGCACACGAAGATCGACGTCCCCGGGATCAGATTGCCGCGCAGCGGCGACCAGCCGCCCCACTCCTGTGTGTTCCACTCGGGCCACTCGGGCTCCACGATGTCGACGAGCCGGAAGCCGCCCGCCACCACGTCCCGCACCCGGTCCCCGATGGTCCGGTGGTGCTCTACGTAGACGGCCCGCCCGTCGTCGTCCTGCTCCACGTAAGGAGTGCGGTCGAAGTACGAGGCGGCGACGGACAGGCCCTCGGGGCCCGGCTCGTCGGGGAACGCCCAGCGGATCGGGTGCGTGACGGAGAAGACGAACCGTCCGCCGGGCCGCAGCACGCGGTGCACCTCGCGCATCACCTGCACCTGGTCCGCAATGAAGGGGAGCGCCCCGTACGCGGAGCAGGCCAGGTCGAAGGAGCCGTCCTTGAAGGGGAGCACTCCGGCGTCCGCCTCCACGAGCGGCACCTTGCCGCCGTCGATGCGCAGGGCGTGCTGGAGCTGGCGGTGCGAGAGGTCGAGGGCTACTGGGCGCGCGCCCTGGTCGAGCAGCCAGCGTGAGCACTGTGCGGCGCCCGCCCCGATCTCCAGGACGTCCTTATCCGCGAGCTCGTCGAGCGGGCCGAGCAGTTCGGCCTCCATTTCGTCGAGCCCCTCGGGGCACCACACGAAACGGTCGTCGCCCAGGAACGTGCCGTGCTCCACCTGGTAGTCGTCCGCGTTCCTGTCCCACCAGCCGCGGTTGGCCCGCGAGCTCTCCGTGGTGTCCGCGTCCCGACGGGTCGCCGTCGAGTCGTCGTCGACCGTAGAGGGGGAGTGGTGCGCTTCCATTGGTCCGGACTCTTGGATGATCGGCTCCCTCGTAATAATGTGCGGGCCCTGCGGTGCCATGCGGTGCCAGCGGCCTCGTGTGACAGGTTTTCTGCCGGGTATGCGGCGATCCGCCCCGGGTGTGCGCCTTCGCGCATTGACCCTGTCCGGCTGCCCCCGTATGCTACAAGTTGCGCTGCGGGCCTGCGCACCTCAGACATAGCAGGCTGTGCTCGCATCTGTTGTATGTCCCCTCGGTTATCGAGGCGCCACCGGCTCTTCACGGAAGCCCGGATCTGGCGCTTCCTGGGCTGTCCGGCTTCTTCGGTGCGAAACAGGCTCCCGGCGTAGCAGTACCCCCCGACTTTCAATGTCCGCCGGAGCCCTTTCCCACATGACGAGCAGCACCGAGACCACCGCCACCACTCCGCAGGTTGCGGTCAACGACATCGGTAACGAGGAAGCATTCCTCGCCGCCATCGACGAGACGATCAAGTACTTCAACGATGGCGACATCGTCGACGGCGTCATCGTCAAGGTTGACCGGGACGAGGTTCTCCTCGACATCGGTTACAAGACCGAAGGTGTCATCCCGAGCCGTGAGCTCTCCATCAAGCACGACGTCGACCCCAATGAGGTCGTCGCCGTGGGCGATGAGATCGAGGCCCTCGTTCTCCAGAAGGAGGACAAGGAAGGCCGTCTGATCCTGTCCAAGAAGCGCGCTCAGTACGAGCGTGCCTGGGGCACGATCGAGAAGATCAAGGAAGAGGACGGGATCGTCACCGGTACCGTCATCGAGGTCGTCAAGGGTGGTCTCATCCTCGACATCGGCCTCCGTGGCTTCCTGCCGGCCTCCCTCGTCGAGATGCGCCGCGTTCGCGACCTTCAGCCTTACGTGGGCAAGGAGCTCGAGGCGAAGATCATCGAGCTGGACAAGAACCGCAACAACGTGGTCCTGTCCCGCCGTGCCTGGCTCGAGCAGACCCAGTCCGAGGTCCGCCAGACGTTCCTCACCACCCTGCAGAAGGGGCAGGTCCGCTCCGGCGTCGTTTCCTCGATCGTCAACTTCGGTGCCTTCGTGGACCTGGGTGGCGTCGACGGTCTCGTCCACGTCTCCGAGCTCTCCTGGAAGCACATCGACCACCCGTCCGAGGTTGTCGAGGTCGGCCAGGAAGTCACCGTCGAGGTCCTCGACGTCGACATGGACCGCGAGCGTGTCTCCCTGTCGCTGAAGGCGACGCAGGAAGACCCGTGGCAGCAGTTCGCCCGTACGCACCAGATCGGCCAGGTCGTTCCCGGCAAGGTCACGAAGCTGGTTCCGTTCGGTGCGTTCGTCCGCGTCGACGAGGGCATCGAGGGCCTGGTCCACATCTCCGAGCTGGCCGAGCGCCACGTGGAGATCCCGGAGCAGGTCGTCCAGGTCAACGACGAGATCTTCGTCAAGGTCATCGACATCGACCTCGAGCGTCGCCGCATCAGCCTCTCGCTGAAGCAGGCCAACGAGGCCTTCGGCGCCGACCCGTCGGTCGTCGAGTTCGACCCGACCCTGTACGGCATGGCCGCGTCGTACGACGACCAGGGCAACTACATCTACCCCGAGGGCTTCGACCCCGAGACCAACGACTGGCTCGAGGGCTTCGACACCCAGCGCGAGGCCTGGGAGACCCAGTACGCCGAGGCGCAGACGCGCTTCGAGCAGCACCAGGCTCAGGTCATCAAGTCCCGCGAGGCCGACGCTCAGGCCGAGGCCGAGGGCGCGGCTGCGCCCGCCGGTGCGGCTCCGGCCGCCTCCGGTGGCGGCAGCAGCAGCGGTGGCGGCGGTGGCGGCGGCTCGTACTCCTCGGAGACGGCCGACAACTCCGGCGCGCTCGCCTCGGACGAGGCGCTCGCCGCGCTTCGCGAGAAGCTGGCGGGTGGCCAGAGCTGAAACGCTCTGCGCTAGCAGGTAGTTGAGCGGTGGGGCTGCACCAATAGGTGCAGCCCCACCGTTTTTTTGCGCCCCGCGCCCGCGTCCCCGGCGGCGTCGGCCCGCACCAAGAGAAACGTGGCGGATACACGAGTTGTGCGTGTGTCGTAACACGGCGTTGCCACCATCCCCGGATCAGTCGAGATCGAACGTGATCTGAGGGGAGCCGGACACATGGCAGCAAGTCGGCGGGCATTTCTGCGGAACGTGGGTCTCACCGGGGGTGCCGGGGCCATGTTCGCGACCATGGGCGCCCTCGGGCTCGCACCCACCGCGCAGGCCGCGCAGCGTGAATCGCCGTACCGTGCGCCACGGTCGGGGGACTTCTCGCTGAGCGGGCGCGGCGCCGCGAAGGTCGTGATCGTGGGGGGTGGCATCGCCGGGCTCGCCACCGCGTACGAGCTGGGCAAGGCCGGCTACGACTGTACGGTCCTGGAGGCGAGAGGCCGGACCGGTGGGCGCAACTTCACCGTGCGGGGCGGGGATTCGACCGTCGACACGTACGGGAACAAGCAGACCGCGCGGTTCGGTGAAGGCCAGTACATGAACGCGGGGCCGGGCCGGCTGCCGCAGTGGATGGTGACGCTCGACTACTGCCGTGAACTCGGTGTTCCCATCGAGGTGTTCACGAATTCCAATGCCGACGCGTATCTCTTCAACGAGGTCGCCGGGATGACCAAGCCCGTGCGGTACCGGACCGCCAAGGCGGATGTGTACGGGTATGTGTCGGAGCTGCTTGCCAAGGCTTCCAACAAGGGGGCTCTGGACAGGGAGTTGAACTCCGTGGACCAGGAGCGGCTTGTCGAGTTCCTGAAGGACTTCGGGTCACTGGGGAACAAGCTCGCCTACGAAGGCGGTGACCGGCGTGGGTACTCGACCGTGCCCGCCGCCACCGGGACGCCGGGCGTGGTGCTCGGGGACGTGCCCTCCGCGTCCGAGGTTCTGGCGAGCGGCGTCGGGCGCTACTTCTCCTTCGAGTTCGGCTTCGACCAGGCCATGCTGATGTTTCAGCCGGTCGGTGGGATGGATCGGATACCGAAGGCGCTGACGGACGCGATAGGGGCTTCCCGGGTACGTACCGGGGCAGTCGTCGGCAAGATCACGGACAAGGGTGACGGGGTCTCCGTCACCTACACGCAGGGTGGGCGGACCAGGGTCGTCGAGGCGGACTTCTGTGTCGGGGCGCTGCCACCCAACATCCTCGCCAAGATCCCGCACAACCTCGGCTCCGGCGTGCAGAGCGCCCTGGAGGCCATCACGCCGCAGTCCGCGGGGAAGATCGGCCTGGAGTACCGGAGCCGGTGGTGGGAGACCGACCATCGGATCTACGGCGGCATCACGGAGACCGACATGGACCTCAGCCACATCTGGCACCCGTCGTACGGCTTCCACGGCGAGCGCGGTCTCATGATCGGCTACTACAACTACGGCGCCGATGCCGACGCGTATGCCAAGCTCTCGCCCGAAAAGCGCGAGGCGCGGGCCGTGGCGCAGGGCGTGAAGATCTACGGCGAGAAGTACCGGACCGAGCTGACGACCTCGTTCTCGCACCACTGGCGGCAGACGCCGCACCTGGAAGCCGCCTGGCACGACACCCCGGGCGGCCCCGACGACCCCCGCTACAAGCCGCTCAACGAGCCGACGGGCCGCGTCTACTTCGCCGGCGACTGGCTCAGCTACACCGACGCCTGGCAGCACGGGGCGTTCACGTCGGCGCGGCGGGCCGTGAGCAGTCTGCACGCGCGTGTGCTGGCCGACTGACGTGGACCGGCGCGCTGCTCATCTTCGTAAGAGACAGCTGAGAATGGGTGCGGGCGGGAATGTCCGTGCCCGCTCCGCGCGTTCTTCGGGTGGAACACGAGGAGGAGCGGTCACTGTGCTTGATCCGCAGGATTTGTACTCATGGGAGCCGAAGGGGCTCGCCGCCGTGGACATGGCGCTTGCCCAGGAGTCGGCCGGGTTGGTCATGCTCTACCACTTCGACGGATACATCGACGCCGGTGAGACCGGCGACCAGATCGTCGAGCGGCTCATCGACCAACTGCCGCACCAGGTGGTGGCCCGCTTCGACCACGACCGGCTCGTGGACTACCGGGCACGCCGCCCGCTGCTCACGTTCCGGCGCGACCGGTGGACCGAGTACGAGGTGCCGGTGCTCGAGGTACGGCTCGTACAGGACGCGACGGGGGCGCCGTTCCTGCTGCTCGCAGGGCCCGAGCCGGACGTCGAGTGGGAGCGTTTCGCGGCCGCCGTGCGGCAGATCGTGGAGCGTCTCGGGGTGCGCCTCGCGGTGAACTTCCACGGGATCCCGATGGGCGTCCCGCACACCCGCCCCGTCGGCCTCACGCCGCACGGCAACCGTACCGATCTGGTGCCGGGGCACGTCAGCCCGTTCGACGAGGCGCAGGTGCCGGGCAGCGCCGCGTCCCTCGTCGAGTACCGCCTCATGGAGGCCGGGCACGACGCCCTCGGCATCGCGGCGCACGTCCCGCACTACATCGCGCGCTCCGCGTACCCGGACGCCGCGCTGACCGTCCTGGAGGCGATCACCGCGGCGACCGGCATGGTGCTTCCGGGCGTCGCGCACGGGCTGCGCACGGACGCGCACCGTACGCAGACGGAGATCGACCGGCAGGTCCAGGAGGGCGACGAGGAACTGGTCTCGCTCGTCCAGGGACTTGAGCACCAGTACGACGCGGTCGCCGGAGCGGACCAGCGGGGCAACATGCTGGCGGAGCCCATGGACATCCCGTCGGCGGACGAGATCGGCCAGGAGTTCGAGAAGTTCCTGGCGGAACGCGAGGGCGACGCCTGAGCACGGGCCCGGCTTGATCACGGGCCCTGCCCGATTGCGTCGGCAGGCCCTAAGCTTCCGCTTATGTTGAAGGTGGGTCTGACCGGCGGAATCGGTGCCGGCAAGAGTGAGGTGTCACGGCTGCTCGTGGAGCGGGGGGCCGTGCTGATCGACGCCGACAAGATCGCGCGGGAGGTCGTGGAGCCCGGGACCGAGGGGCTCGCGGCCGTCGTCGAGGCGTTCGGTGACGGGGTGCTCGCGCCGGACGGGAGCCTGGACCGGCCGAAGCTCGGCTCGGTCGTGTTCGCGGACTCCGACAAGCTGGCCACGCTCAACAAGATCGTGCACCCGCTGGTCGGCACCCGCTCCGCCGAGCTGGAGGCCATCGCGGGCCCCGACTCCGTCGTCGTCCACGACGTGCCACTGCTCGCGGAGAACGGTCTGGCGCCGCTCTACGACCTGGTGATCGTCATCGACGTGAGCCCCGCGACCCAGCTCGACCGCCTCACCCGGCTGCGCGGCATGAGCGAGGAGGACGCGCGGGCCCGGATGTCCGCGCAGGCCACCCGCGAGAAGCGGCTGGAGATCGCCGACATCGTGATCGACAACGACGTACCGCTGGAGCGATTGCGGGAGCGGGTCGACGAGGTCTGGACGGAGCTGGCGCGCCGGGCGCGTGCCGCGTGATAATCCTCGCCGCCTGCACCGCGCTCGGCGGGCTGGTGGCGCTGATCGCCGGGGCGTACGGACTGCAGCGCAGCCGTCGCGTCCAAGGCGTGGGGAACATCGCGCAGGCCCTGGTCAAACCGCCCAGGCCGGGGTCCGAGCGGCCGCTGCTCCAGTTCGAGACGGACGACGGGAGGGTCGTGGAGGTCGCCTCGCCCGCGCCGCCCAGCAAGCGGCGCCCGCTGCCCGCCGGCGGGATCGTCAGCGTCGCGTACGACACCGAGGACCCGCGCGAGACCGTGCTGATCGGCGGCGAACGGCCCGGCGTGGACCGGACCTTCATGATCGCGGGGGCGCTTCTCGTGCTCGTGGGCATGGTGATCACGGTGTCGCTGAGCCGCTCGCGCTGATCGCGCCGCGTGTTCCGCCGACGGGCCGCGGGCAGGAATAGCCCCTACGGTCCACGGTGTTGACCATGTCGACACCAGGAGGAGGTTCGTCGTGCCCGAAGCCACGCCGGAGACACACGTCATCGACTACCGCGCCGCCGAGCAGCTCCTGGCCGCGCGCGATCCGCGCGGAGCGGTGAAGCTTCTGGACGACGTGCTGGCCCTCTACCCGGAGCACACGGCGGCCCGGCTGCTGCGGGCCCGCGCGTTCTTCGCCGCGGCGCAACTGCGCGCGGCCGAGCTGGAGTTCACGATCGTCCTGGAGCGCGAGCCGGACAACGCGTTCGCGCATTTCGCGCTGGCCAGGACGTACGAGCGGTGGGCGCGCCCGCAGCAGGCGCGGCGGCACTTCCGGCTCGCCGCGGCGCTCGACCCACAGCCGGATTACCTGGCCGCGGCGCGCTTCGACGACTGACGCGGTTCTACGGCGGTGGGGTCACGGCGCCCTGCGGTACGGCGGGACGTCCCGGCCCGGCTGGTAGTGCGGACCCTGGCGGATGTGCCGAAGGATCATGAACAGGTCGACGGTCGTGATCAGCCACAGGATTCCGCAGGCCAGCGCCCACCACGGGCGGTGCGCGAGGAGGAACGCGACGGTGCCGAAGACCGTCCACACGAGCCCGAACAGTGCCAGGCCGAGCCGCAGGCGCAGGGGGCTGCGGGCGGTGACCGGCTCGTCACCGGTGCGGATGAAGTACGCCGGGTGCGCCGGGTGCGATGGCACTTGCGGTCCGTGCGGTCCGTGCGTGCGATGCGGGTGCGTGCCGGCCATGGTCACCATCCCCTCGGCGCGTGCGTGGCGACGGGTGAGGGCGCCTGAGCACCCCCTTTGCGGCTTCCCTTCCAGGGTGCCACGCGGGAACCGTGTGCGGGGAACCGTGGGTGTGGGCGGTTCGTTGGGCCTGCATGGGTCTTCAGATGCGTACGGGTTATGAGGGCACGGGGCCGGGAGCCATCACGCCGGACGGTTGTGCCGTGGAGTTGTACTCGCGGCTCGTGGTCGAGGACGAGCCGGATGTCGTCGCGGGCGCGGCGCCCGCCGGGGCGACCGTGCTGGAGCTCGGCTGCGGGGTCGGCCGCGTGACGCACGCGCTCGTCGAGCGGGGATTCCGGGTGACGGGGGTGGACGAGTCCCCGGAAATGCTGGAGCGGGTCCGGGGTGCGCGCACGGTGCGCGGTTCCATCGAGGGGCTCGACCTCGGCGAGACGTTCGACGTGGTGCTGCTCGGGTCCATCCTCATCCACACCGGGGACGCGGAGGTGCGGGCGGGGATGCTCGACACGTGTCGGCGTCATCTCGCCGCGGGGGGCCGGGTGTTGATCCAGCGGGAGCGGCCGGGGGCGCACGAGAACCTGCCGCGTGAGGTGACTGGGCCTGGCGGCGGGTTCACGATCCGTAAGGTGCACTCGGAGCCGGTGGGGGACGGTGTGCGCTCGGTGAAGGTCGAGTACGTGTTCCCTGACGTGGTGTGGACGCAGACGTATCGGGCGAGGCCGCTCACCGCGGAGGAGTTCGAACGGGCGTTGGCCGGGGCCGGTTTGAAGGTCGACCGGGTCCTGACGGACGACGGGACGTGGGTGTGCGCGGTGCCGATGTGACGCGGCGGCGCCGTCCCCACGCCACGGGGCTCCGCCCCGGGCCCCGCTGCTCAATCGCCGCAGGGGCTTGATAACCCAATCCCCGTGGGTCTGAAGGGTCCAGCCGGGCGGGGGCTTGAAAAGCCGATCGCCGTGGGTCTGAAGGGTCCAGCCGGGCGTGGGCTTGATCTATCCAGCTCGGCGGGGCTTGATGGTTCAAGCCCCGCGCCGGCGATTGAGGCGCGTCTTTTGAGCCCCTGCGGCGATTGAGCAGCGGGGTCCGGGGCGGAGCCCCGGGGCGCAACGACGGTGGGGCTCGGGGTGCCCCGGCTCACTCGTCGGCGGAGCCTGATTCGGCTCCCGGGCCCCGGCCGAAGGTGGCACGGAGGCGTTCCAGTTCGCGGCGGTCGCGTTTCGTTGGGCGGCCTGCGCCGCGGTCGCGAACGGGGACCGGGGCGAACGCCTCGCGCGGTGGCGGCGGCGGAGAGTTGTCGACGTAGGCCTCCGCGGCGACCGACGCCCCGACCCGCTTGCGGATCAGACGAGTGACCTTCACCAGACGCTCGCGCTCACCGGGCCTGCGCACCCGTACCTCGTCCCCGATGCGCAGCGCGTAGGCGGGCTTGACGCTCGTCCCGTTGACCTTGACGTGCCCGCCCTTGCAGGCCGCGGCCCCCGCCGAGCGCGTCTTGACCAGGCGTACGGCCCAGATCCAGCTGTCGACCCGCACGCTTCCGCCGCCGCCGCCGCCCGACCCGTCCGGCGCCTGTGGTGTCCCCGGTGTCTGCGATGCCATGCGTCCGACGATAGCGCCGCGTGGGCCGCGCCCCGTACCCGTTGTCGTACCCCTCGGCGAGCCCCGGCCGAACTGCCCCACCCTGCCCGGATAATCCGGTCGAAACGATTGCAATCGACGTATTCGACGTATTCAACAGCAAGGGGTGCATGAACACATGGGCGGCACGGATGCCATCGACCCAACCGGCGATCCGCGAGCCGCGGTCGACCGACTGATGGACGGTCTGCGGTCCGATCTGGAGCGGCTGGCCGCCATCCCCTCCATCGCCTTCCCCGGCTACCCGGAGGAGCCGGTGCGCGAGGCCCACGACCTGCTCGTCGGGCTGCTGCGGGACGCCGGCGTGGAGCAGATCGAGACCCTCGATCTGCCCGACACCGCGCCCGTGATCTTCGGCGAGATCCCGCCGCCCACACCCGACGCCCCGACCGTCCTGCTCTACTCCCACTACGACGTGCAGCCGCCCGGCGACGAGAGTCTGTGGAAGTCGCCGCCGTTCACGCCGACCGCGATCGAGGGCGGGCTGCGGGCCCGTGGCATCGCGGACGACAAGTCGAACGTCATCGCGCATCTGGGGATGCTGCGCGCGTACCAGGGCCGCCCGCCCGTCGGCGTGAAGATCGTCTTCGAGGGGCAGGAGGAGTACGGCAGCCCCTTCGACGGCTACCCGCCCACCGACCCGGACCGGTTCGCCTGCGACGCCATGGTCATCGCCGATCTCGGCAACCTCCGGCCCGGCACGCCGACCCTCACCACCGGCCTGCGCGGCGCCGCCGAGGTCATCGTCGAGGTCCGCACGCTCGAAGAGGCCCGCCACAGCGGCGAGTTCGGCGGCGCGGCCCCCGACGCCCTGCTCGTCCTCCTCAAGGCCCTCGCCACCCTCCACGACGTGCACGGGGACGTCGCCGTCGAGGGGCTGCGCCGCGAGAAGTGGACCGGCGCCGGCTACACCGACGAGGAGTTCCGCGAGCTCGCCGGCGTCGAGGAGGGCCTCCCGCTGCTCGGCAGCGGCACCCTCGGTGAGCGCCTCTGGAGTGGCCCCGCGATCACCGTCATGGGCCTCGACGCGCCGAGCGTGGCGGGCGCCGCCTCGGCCGTCGTCCCCCACGCCCGCGCCAAGCTGAACCTCCGCTTCCACCCCCAGCAGGACCCCAACGAGGCCCAGGACCTCCTCGTACGGCATCTGCGCTCGCTGCGCCCCTTCGGCATCGAGCTCACCGTCACCCCCGGCGACACCGGCCCCGGATACGAGGCGGACACCGGCGGCCCCGCCTACCGCGCCGCCCGCGCCGCGCTCAAGGAGGCCTGGGGCGCCGACGCGTCGTACGTCGCGACCGGCGGCTCCATCCCGCTGGTCAACGGCCTCGCACAGGCCGCCCCGAACGCCGAGGTGCTGCTCTTCGGCGCGCAGGACAACCTCTGCAACCTGCACGCCCCCAACGAACGCGTCCTCTTCTCCGAGCTGCACGCCACGGTCGTCGCGATGTGCGCGTTCGTACGGGAGTACGCGGCCGACTTCCGGAGCGAATCATGAGCACCGCCGACACGACAGAGGCGCCCGAACAGCCGCCACAGAAGAAGAAGTTCACCTTCCCCAGCGCCCTCACCGTCCTCGCCGTCGTCACGATCGCGATCTGGCTGCTCGCGTTCCTGATCCCGTCGGGGGAGTACGACAGGAACAGTACGGGCGCGCCCGTCGAGGGCACGTACCAGCGCGTCGACTCCGGGCAGTCCTTCGTCGACCGCCTCAACGACCTGTTCCTCGCCCCGGTCAACGGCCTCTACGGCATCCAGGACCCGAAGACCTCCCTCGTCTCGCCCGACAACTCCGGTGATCTGTACGGAAGTGCGGGCGTCTTCCTGTTCGTGCTCGCCATCGGCGCGTTCATCACCGTCGTCTTCGCGACCGGCGCCCTCGACCGCGGCATCGGCCGCCTCGCCCACCGGCTGCGCGAGCGCGGGGCGCTGCTCATCGCGGGCGTCATGGCCGTCTTCTCCGTCCTCGGCACGGTCGAGGGCTTCGCCGAGGAGACGCTCGGGTTCTACGGCCTGATCGTGCCGCTGATGCTCGCGCTCGGCTACGACCGGATGACGGCGGTCGGCGCGATCATCCTCGGCGCGGGCGTCGGCGTGCTCTGCTCGACCGTCAACCCGTTCGCGACCGGCGTCGCCTCCTCGGCCGCCGACATCTCGCTCGGCGACGGCATCGCGCTGCGGTTCGCGATGTGGATCGTGCTGACCGGGGTCACCATCGCGTACGTCATCCGGTACGCGAAGCGAGTGCGCAGCGACCCGGCGCGCTCGCTCTCCGGCTTTCTGCCGGGGGACCGGGATCTCGACGAGACGGCCACCGAGGCGGCCGAGGTCCCCGAACTGACCGGCCTGCACAAGGGAGTTCTGGTCGCCACGGCGCTGGTCTTCGCCTTCATGATCTTCTCGGTCGTGCCCTGGGCGAGCGCCCTGACCGGAGACGCCGACGCGACCCCGTACGGCTTCGAACTCGACTGGTCCTTCCCGCAGTTGGCGGCGCTGTTCCTGGTCGCGGCCGTGCTCGTGGGGCTCGTCGCGCGGATGGGGGAGCAGAAGCTCAGCTCGACGATCGTCCAGGGCGCCGCCGACTTCGTCTCGCCCGCGCTCGTCATCCTGCTGGCCCGCGGCGTCACCGTGATCATGAACAACTCGAAGATCACGGACACGGTCCTGCACGCGATCGAGGGCGTGGTGAAAGGCACCTCGTCCGGGATCTTCGCGATCATCGTCTTCCTCGTGAACCTGCCGCTCGCCTTCCTCATCCCGTCCACGTCCGGGCACGCCACCCTCGCCATGCCGATCCTCGCGCCGCTCGCCGACTTCGCCGGTGTCTCGCGCGCGGTCGTCGTCACCGCGTGGCAGGCGGCAAGCGGCTGGATGAACCTGTGGGTGCCGACGACCGCCGTCACCATCGGCGGCGTGGCCCTCGCCAAGGTCGGCTACGACCGGTACCTGCGGTTCGTGTGGCCGCTGCTCGTCATCCTGTTCGTGCTGATCTGCGTGTTCGTCGCGCTGGGGGCCGCGTTCACGTAGCCCCTACGGTGGTCGGATGGACGGACTCGACGCGCTCGACGAGCGCATCAGCGACTGCCGGGCCTGCCCGCGGCTCGTCGAGTGGCGTGAGGAGGTGGCGCGCACCAAGCGCGCCGCCTTCGCCGACTGGACGTACTGGGGGCGCCCGGTGCCCGGCTTCGGTCCGCACGACGCGTCGCTCCTGATCGTCGGCCTCGCGCCCGCCGCGCACGGCGCCAACCGCACGGGCCGCATGTTCACGGGCGACCGCTCGGGCGACGTCCTCTACCGGGCCCTGTACGACATCGGGCTCGCCTCCCGGCCGGACGCCGTGAGCGCCGACGACGGGCTGACTCTGCACGGTGTCCGGATCACCTCGCCCGTGCACTGCGCGCCGCCCGCGAACAAGCCGACCCCGGCGGAGCGCGACACGTGCAGGCCCTGGCTCGTCCAGGAGCTGAACCTGCTGCGGCCCACGCTGCGCGCCGTCGTCGTGCTCGGCGCGTTCGGCTGGCAGGCGGCGCTGCCCGCGTTCGCCGAGGCGGGCTGGGAGGTGCCGCGCCCGCGCCCCGTCTTCGCGCACGGCGCACGGGTCGATCTCAAGGGGGCCGAAGCGGACCTCGCGCTCTTCGGCTGCTTCCACGTCAGCCAGCGCAACACCTTCACCGGCAGGCTCACCCCGGAGATGCTGCGCGGTGTGCTGCGGGACGCGGCGGGCGCGGCCGGGTTGCACCCGTTCGGACCAACTCAGGAGGACCGGGACGCGCCCGCTTTCTAGCGTGGCGGTGTGGCAGCACTGACAGCGCAGGAGACGACGACACCCAAGCCGCCCGCGGCGGCCTACCGCAACCTCATCGTGGCGACCGTGGGCTTCGCGCTCACGTTCTGGGCGTGGAACCTCATCGCCCCGCTCGGCAGTGCCTTCGGCGAGTCCCTGGGGCTCAGCTCGTTCGAGCAGTCCTTCCTGGTCGCCGTGCCGGTGATCGTCGGTTCGCTGGGCCGGATCCCGGTCGGCGCCCTGACCGACAAGTTCGGCGCCAAGGTGATGTTCCCGCTGGTCACCGCGGCGACGATCATCCCCGTGCTCCTGGTGACGGTGGCCAGGGACTCGTACCTGGCCATGGTCCTCGTCGGCTTCCTGCTGGGCCTCGGCGGCACCACGTTCGCCATCGGGGTCCCGCTGGTGAACTCCTGGTTCCCGCCCGCCAAGCGCGGCGCGGCGGTCGGCATCTTCGGCATGGGCATGGGCGGCACGGCGCTGTCCGGCTACCTCACGCCCCGCATCGCCAAGCACGGCGAGAACCTGCCGTTCTACATCGTCGCGATCGCCCTCGCCGCCTTCGTGGTGATCGCCTGGTTCCTCATCAGCGACCACCCCGGCCGCACCATCCCGACGACCTCGCTCGGCGAACGCCTCGGTGAGGCCGGGAAGCTGCGGGTGACCTGGGAACTGTCGGCGCTCTACGCGATCGGCTTCGGCGGCATCGTCGCGTACGGCACCTATCTGCCCACGTACCTGAAGACCTGGTACGACCTCGACCCCATCGACGCGGGCACCAAGGCCGCCGGGTTCGCCCTCGTCACCGTCGTCTTCCGGCCGATCGGCGGCTGGCTCTCCGACCGGATCCACCCGGCGGTCGTCACCGCCTGGGCGCTCGCCGGCGTCGCGATCTTCGCCATCGTGCAGGCCTTCAACCCGCATCTGGCGCCCGGCGGCACCATCGACATGCTCGTCATGGGCGCGGGCCTCGGCACCGCGAGCGGCAGCGTCTTCGCCCTGGTCGCACAAGTCACCCCACCGTCCAAGGTCGGCTCGGTCACCGGCATCGTCGGCGCCATCGGCGGACTCGGCGGCTTCGTCCCACCGCTGGTCATGGGCGCGATCTACAGCGCGCAGAACTCGTACTCCATCGGCTTCATGCTGCTGTCCGACCTGGCGCTCGCGGGCTGTGTGTACGCGTACGGGCGGATGCGCAGCATCAAGGTCGACTGATCCCCAGGCGGTGTGCGGCGGACCGGTAGTAGGTTCGCCGGATGCCTCTGTACCCGCCCGTCGAACCGTACGATCACGGCCTCCTCGACGTCGGTGACGGCAACCGGATCCACTGGGAAACCTGCGGCAACCCGCACGGCAAGCCCGCCGTCGTGCTGCACGGCGGCCCCGGATCCGGTGCCACGCCCTTCACCCGGCGCCTGTTCGACCCGGAGCGCTACCGCATCGTGCTGCTCGACCAGCGCGGCGCGGGCCGCTCCACGCCGCCGGCGAGCGCGTACGACACCGACATGAGCGTCAATACGCTGCCGAAACTGATGGCCGACCTGGAGCTGCTCCGCGCCCACCTCGGCATCGAACGCTGGCTGGTGTGGGGCGTGTCCTTCGGGTCCGTCCTGGCCCTGCGGTACGCGCAGACGCACCGGGACGCCGTCTCCGAACTCGTCCTGACGGGCCTGGCGACGGGCAGCCGGGAAGAGGTCGACCTGATGACGCGGGGGCTGGGGAAGGTGTTCCCGGAGGCGTTCGCGAAGTTCGTGGACGGAGCGCGGGAGGCGGACAGGTCCGATGATCTCGCGTCGGCGTACAACCAACGTCTCGAGTCACCCGACGCGGACGTACGCGCGCGTGCGGCGCTCGACTGGACCGACTGGGAGACGGCGGTGGCCTCGCAGCCGCCGCGCTCGGTGGCCCGCTACCAGGACCCGGACTTCCGCTACGGCTTCGCGCGCACGGTCACGCACTACTGGGGGCACGACCACTACCTGGACGGCCCGGACACGGTGCTGCGCGACCTTCCGCTGCTCAAGGGCGTGCCAGGGGTGATCGTGCAGGGGACGGTGGACCTCGGGAACCTGCTCGGCATCCCGTGGCGGGTGGCGCGGGCCTGGCCGGACGCGGAACTCGTCCTCGTGGACGATGCCGGGCACAACGCGGGGGCGCCCGGCATCACCGACGAACTGGTGGCGGCGCTCGACCGGTTCGCCGGATGACACACGCGGACGGGCTCAGCGCCCGCGGCGCCGCCTGACCCGCTCGCCCTGCGCCTCGATGAACTGCAACTCAAGGGCGATGGGCGCGGGCGCGAGACCGGGCCCGCCGGCCTCCGCCCACGCCAGCACCTCGTCGGTCGCGTCGTCGCCCATCGACCAGCCGATCCACGCGGCCCTCCCGCCGCGGGCGCGGCCCTGGGCGGAGGGCTGGAGGACGACGACGTTGGCCTGGTCGCACGGCCCGAGACAGTCGACGACCCGCACGGCGAACCGCCCCCGCGAGGCCCGCGCCGCCGCCTCCCAGCGCTCCAGTTGCCAGTCGTGGTCGTAACCGGGGTACTTGCGGGCGTCACCGCAGCAGCAGCCCCGGCACACGACGAGGGTGCAGGGGCGGGTGCGGGCGGCGCCGATGAGGGTGGGCACGGTTCTGTTGCTCCTGGTGTTACGGGGTGGGCTCGTCCTCGAAGAGGTGCCGCACGGTGGAACGGTAATTGGTGTGGACGTGGGCCAGCGTCACCGCCCGCGCCCGGTGCGCGTCCCCTTCGGCCATCGCCTCATACAACTCCCGGTGTTCGGCGAGCTGTTGGGCCCACTCCTCGTTGCGCCGGGTCAGCCAGCGCAGCCGCCCGCCGACGGGCTGCATCACGGACACGATGAGTTCGTTGCGCGCCATCTCCAACAGCCGGTCGTGGAAACGGGAGTTGACGTCGGTGTTCGTCTCGGCGTCGCCCTCGCGCGTCGCACGCGTGGCACGTTCGAGCAGCCTCTCCAGTTCCGCCAGATCGTCCTTGGTGGCCCGCTCGGCCGCGAGCCCGGCGGCGTAGACCTCCAAGGCCTCGCGCAGCTCGTACAGTTCGGTGACGTCGGTGCGGGTCAGGGTGCGCACGACGGCCCTGCGGGGCGTCTCGTACGTCACGAAGCCCTCGGCGAGCAGCGCCCGGATCGCCTCACGGACGGGCACCCGGGACACCCCGAACCGCTCGGCGAGCTCCCGCTCCACGAGCCGGTCGCCGGGCCGCCGACGCCCACCGACGATGTCCTCACGCAACGCCGCGAGCACGCGCTCACGCACCGCACCCAGGGGCTCCGGGGGCTCCACCGATCCTGCCGTCGTCATGGGGCCATCTTCGTCGATGTGCGTGGGGGGCGGGGGAAGCGGGGTGGGTTTACGGAGAAGGCGGTGGCCACGGCGATCGTGCCCACCGTCCCGCTCCCGTCCGTGATCCAGTACCGCCTCCCGTGGTACTCGTCGTGCCTGTGGTCCCGCCCGGTGCGACCGACCGCTCGACCAGTCGCCGCTCCGACTGCTTGCCGCCGCCCCAGTCGGCCGCCTCGCCGGCGGTGTCCGCCGGGTAGCGTGAGGGCATGCCTGAGTTTGCGGATGACGTCTTCCTCGACCGCCTCGCCGAACGGCTCCACGCCCTGCCCGGGGCGCACGCCGTGACCCTCGGTGGGTCGCGGGCGCAAGGGACGCACACCGACGCGAGCGACTGGGACACCGCCGTGTACTACCGGGGGAGCGAGGGGCTGTTCGAGCCCCGGAACCTGCGGGACGTCGGGTGGGAAGGGGAGGTCTCCGAGATCGGGGGCTGGGGTGGTGGCGTCTTCAATGGGGGCGCCTGGCTCACCGTCGACGGGAGGCGTGTCGATGTGCACTATCGGGATCTCGACAGCGTCGAGCACGAGCTGGCCGAGGCCGAGGCCGGGCGGTTTCGGATCGAGCCGTTGATGTTTCATCTGGCCGGGATTCCGTCGTATCTCGTCGTCGCCGAGCTTGCCGTCAATCGCGTGCTGCGTGGCGAGATGCCCCGGCCCGACGGGTATCCGGCCGCCCTGCGCAAGGCCGCTCCCGAGGTGTGGTGGGGGCGAGCCTCGATCACCTTGGACTACGCGGAGGGGAACAACGTGCCCCTCGGCGGGCGCACCGAGGTCGTGGGGGCGGTCGCCGGCGCGGCCATGCAGGCGGCCCACGCCGTGCTCGCCGCGCGCGGGGAGTGGGTGACCAACGAGAAGCGGTTGCTGGAGCGGGCCGGGTTGCGGGGGATCGACCGGGTGGTGAGCGACCCCTCGATCCCGCTCCAGGAACTCGTCGAGCGGGCGCGGGAGTTGATGGCGCGGGCCGTCGCCGAGGCTCAGTAGGAGGGAAGCCCCAGCGGGTACGTGCGGAGGTCACGCCAGCCCGTCCCCGCGCCCTCCGTCACGATCAGCTTCACCGACTCCACGCGCGCGTGGAGCGGCAGCGCGGACGTGAACTCCGTGTCCGGGATGCCGTCCGTGCCCGCGCCGCTCGCCAGCGTCAGGTGGGGGTCCAGGCCCTCGTCGCCGAAGATTCCGCGGTACGGGACCGCCTCCGGCCAGCGCGACCGGACCGACTTCGTCAGGCTGCGGAGTGTGTCGTCCGGGGTCGGGGGGAGGTAGCAGACGCCCGGCCAGCGGCGCAGCGCGGTGAAGGTGAGGGGGAGCGGGGGCGTTGACGCGAACAGGGTGCGTAGTTCGGTCTCCGTGTCCGGCGTGATCCGGGCCAGCGGGAGGAACGGGTAGAGGACGGTGATGTGGGCCCTCGACGGGGTGCGGACGAGCGCGTCCGCCTCCGGGACGTGGATCGTCAGGGCCGTGTCGCCGGGGGCGTCCGGCCAGCCGGTGTCGGAGGAGCTCGTCGTGGGCACGGTCAAGTGTCACATTGCCGAAACCTGGATGTTTCTTCCCCTCCAACAACTCCGCTTACTCTTGACAAACCAGTTCAGGCTGGCCAACGGCGCCCGGCACCCCTCCGTGTTCGTACGACAGGAGTCTGCCCACCGTCATGCGCCGCCCCCATTCGCTTCCGCCCTGGCTGAGCCACGCCCTGCGCGCCCAGCGCGCGCCCGTGCCCTGGCCTGCCGTGGTGCGCGGGGCGCTGGCGGGTGGGCCGCTGGTGCTCGTCGCCATCGCTGCCGGGCAGCCGTCCAGTGGGGTGCTGCTCGCGCTCGGGACGCTGCTCGCCGGGGTCAACGACCGGCCGGGGCCGCGGCTCGCCGCCGTCTCGCGGCTCGGCGGGCCCGCGCTCGCGGGGGCGCTGGGGATGACCGTCGGCAGTTTTGTCGGGGGTGCGCTGCCGGCCGGTGCGCTCATCGCCTGCGTCTTCGCCGTGCTCGGGCTCGTGGGTGGTGCGTTCAGTGCCGTCGGGCCCGTCGCGTCCTCCGCCGGGACCCAGTTCCTCGTCACCGTCGCCATAGGTGCCGGGATGCCGCTGCCGGAACCCGCGTTGCAGCGCGCGCTGTTGTTCGCCGGGGGCGCCGCGTGGCTGATCCTGTTGCGGCTGCTGCTGCCCTCTCCCGTACGTACGAAGGGGCTCGGGTACCTCTACGACGGTGAGCGTGCGGCCGTCGCCTCCGTGTACGAGGCCGTGGCCCGGCTGCTCGACGCTGTCGGCGGGCCGGAGGCCCAGGCGCGCCGCGTCGCGCTGACGGCCGCGCTCGACCAGGCGCAGGACGCCCTGCGGCGTGGCCGCTCGCGGGCGTCGCTTCGTCTGCGTCGCCAGTACTCCGCCGCTCTGCCGCTCGCCGAGGCTGCCACCGCGCTTGCCTGGGCCGAGCGGCCGGTCGCTGCGCGGGCCGGGGAGGGGCCGCGGCGGCTCGCGGCCGCGGTGCGGACCGGGGAGGCGGCCGGTGCGTTGCCCGCTCCTGCGCGGGTCGATGCGGGGCTGCGGGCTCTCGATGAGGCGTTGCTGCGGGCGGCTGAGGCGTTCGACCGGAACGGTACGCATTCGCCTGTGACGGTTGAGCGGCGGAGCCCCGTGGCATCGGAAGCGGTGCCGTCGTTGCGGCCTCGGGGCTCTGCCCCGGACCCCGCGCCTCAATCGCCGGCGGGGCTTGAAATGGCCGCGCCTCAATCGCCGGCGGGGCTTGATAGGCGCACGTCCGTGCGTGGTGTGTTGCGCAGGGTGGGTGGGCCCGCTGGGCGTGAGTACGGGGTTCGGGTTGGGTTGTCCTTCGGGGCCAGTGCGGCCGTCGCTCAGGCCCTGCACCCGCTGCACTGGTACTGGCTGCCCGCCACCGCCGTGTTTCTCGTGAAGCCGGACCTCGGGCCGCTCGCCTCGCGCGCGCTGTGCCGGGCCGCCGGAACCGTCGC
Source organism: Streptomyces sp. NPDC002754 (assembly GCF_053592315.1). Taxonomy (NCBI): domain Bacteria; kingdom Bacillati; phylum Actinomycetota; class Actinomycetes; order Kitasatosporales; family Streptomycetaceae; genus Streptomyces; species Streptomyces sp. NPDC002754. The sequence goes on along the minus strand of NZ_JBSFVM010000004.1, from coordinate 204,297 downwards.
GGGCGCCGTCCTCTTCGCGGGGCTCGCCGCCGTGCTGCCCCAGCCCCTCGGGCTCGTCGCGCTCGTCGCCGCCTGCGGGGCGCTGATCCCCGTCGCCACCCGGCACTTCGCCGCTCAGACCGCCGTCGTCACCGTCCTCGTACTGTCCCTGGTGATGGTGGGCGGGCAGGCGCAGGCGTCCTTGGGCCGGATCACCGAGACGCTGCTCGCCTGCGCGATCGTGCTGGTCGCCGGGCATCTGCCGCTGCCGGGCGGGCACCGGGGGAGCGGCGTGCGGGTGCGGCTCGCCGTCGCGCACGACGCCGCCCACGCCTACGTACGGCATGTGCTGAGCGAGTCCGCGCAGGGAGCGGAAGCACAGGAGGTCGACCGGCACGGGCGGTGGGCGCTGCGGCGCGAGGCGTACCGGACGCTCGCGCAGGCGCGGGCCGCCGTGGACCTCGCCGCCGCCGAACTGCCCGTGCTCGCGCGGCACTCGGACGGTTCGCGGCAGGTGACCGTCGTACTGGAGCGGCTCGTCGACGCGACGACAGCGTGCGCGGTGCAGGTCGACGACACCGGGCGGGTGCCCGAGCAGCACGCGCGCAGGATCGACGTGCTGCTCGCGGAACTCGCCGCCTGACACGCGTGGTTCAGGGCCGCAGGTCGATCCACACGGGCGAGTGGTCGGACCCCGGCGCGTCTCGCCGCTCCTGCGGATCCGCGCCCACCGAAGGCAGTGGTTCGAGCGCGGCGCCCTCCTCGTGCGGCACGCCCGTCCCCGCGCGGACGACGTGGCCGAGCAGTTCGTGCGAGACGAAGGCGTGGTCGATCAGCTCGCGGTGGCCCGCCCGCACGCGCGAGTACCGCTGTTCCTCGGGGATCAGCGGCGCCACGTTCCACAGCCGCTTCGCGTCGCCCTTGTCGGCGTGGTCGAAGCCGGGCGTGCCGATCTCGGAGCCGGGCGGGCCCTGGAGGATCTGGGTGGTCGCCGCGGCCACCTCGTCGTTGAAGTCGCCCAGGACGGCGACGCGTTCACGGCGCCCGTCCTCCCCGAGGAGGGTGTCCGCGAGGGCGCGTACGGTCGCCGCCTCAGCTGCTCGCCGCTGCAACGCGTACGCCGCGTAGCGCGCCCGCTCACCCTCGTCGCGCGGCACGAACCGGCCGCCCGGGTAGCCGAGCAGCTTCGACTTGAGGTGGCAGACGGCGGCCGTGAGCCAGGTCGCCCGCGTCGAGAAGTGCACGGCGAGCACGCCCCGGCCCGCCCGGTCCGCCGCCCTGCCGCCGTCGTCCACCTGCACCGGGCGCACCGCCTGCGGGAACGCGGCCGTGTCCGCGACCACCCGTACGCCGACGTCGCCGAGGAAGCCGACCCGGATCCCGCGCTCGTCGGGGTACTGCGACAGCGTCGCCGTGTAGTCGCCGTCGAGCAGCTGCACCAGATCGTCGAGCGCCGCCGGGTCGCCGACCTCCTGCACGCCGAGAAGGGTGGGCCGGAGCCGGTTCACGGTGGCGGCGAGAGAGGCGAGTTTCGCCTCGTACGTGGCCTTGTCGCGGGGGCCGTAGGGGCCGCCGGGGCGGTAGAGGTTCTCCAGGTTCCAGGTTCCGACGAGCATGGCGTGCTCCGTCCTCTGGTCGGCCCGGACGGGCCGGGGCGGCCAGCGTCCCAGCGGCTCCGCCGGGAGGACAGCACTCCTGCAGAAAATCAGGGCCCGGCCAGAGAACCAGGGCCCCGGCAGAAAAACTTTCGCCGCAGCGATGAGTTCCGCACGGCCCTCCGGTCACCCCTCACGAGATACACGACCGGAGGAGGAACCATGGGGCTGCCGAAGGTGGTCACGCGCGAGGAGTGGCGCACCGCGCGCGAGGAACTGCTCGCCCTGGAGAAGGCGGCGACCCGCGCGCGGGACGCGCTGAACGCACGGCGGCGCGGGCTGCCCATGGTCGAGATCGACAAGTCGTACGTCTTCGAGGGTCCGGACGGAAAGTCGGAGCTGCTCGACCTGTTCGAGGGGCGACCCCAACTCGTCGTCTACCACTTCATGTTCGCGCCCGACTGGGACGCGGGCTGCCCCAGCTGCTCCGGATTCCTCGACCAGATCGGGCACCTGGCCCATCTGCGGGCCCGCGGTACGGAGTTCGCGGCGGTGTCCCGCGCGCCGTTCACCCGGATCCTGCCGTTCAAGGCGCGGATGGGCTGGACGGCGCCCTGGTACTCGTCCCATCTCAGCGATTTCAACCAGGACTTCGGCGCCACGTTCACGGGCGAGGACGGCGTCCTCCAGGAGCAGCCCGCGATCAGCTGCTTCCTGCGCGAGGGGGAGCGGGTGTTCCACACGTACTCGACGTTCGCCCGCGGCATGGACCACATCGGGTTCACCACGAACCTCCTGGACCTCACCGCTCTCGGCCGCCAGGAGGAGTGGGAGAAACCCGAGGGGCGCGCGTCGGCTCTCGGGGCGCCCGCGGGCAGTGCGCGAGTGCGCTATCACGACGAGTACGTCGACTGAGGCTCCACGCACGTGAGCTGACCTCGTATCAACTCGGTGTCATTCTCGTCACGTTGCGAGCCGGAACCGCCGCTGCCAACGTTCTCCCTCATGAAGTGCCCGGACGCTCCGGGCGCGGCACATCGGCACGATCACGGGGGCAGGGACGAGCGATGATCAACGGACGAGTGGTGTTGCAGCGATTCCCGGCGGGCGGACCCCGCGGCTCCTGGCCGGCGGAGGAGTACGCGAACCGTCGCCGACAGGAGGGTCAACCGGTCGAGGTCGTCATGGACTTGGCGACGGACGCCTTCCTGGTGATCGTGCGGGAGCCGGTCGCCGATCCGGTGGGCTGACTCCCGTAGAGGAAACAGGAACTACGAGGCGCCGACCGACCGTGACCACACCGGCGTGGTCCCCGTGACCCGGCACAGCGCGAGGTACAGCGGAATCGGCGGCGTGTACGGCACCGAACCCTCCGGACAGTGCACCAGGGCGGGCGCCCGCGGCGCGTCGAGCACCAGCGCGCCCGCCGTGTAGCACGCGGGCGCGGGCCACTCCAGGGACACGTCGGAGTCCGACGGCACGAGCCACCACCAGTGCGCCCCGTCCGCGTACACACAGCCCATCCGCGGCAGGCGCTTGGCCATCGCCCGGCCGAACTCCTCGGGTACCGCGACGGCGTCGCACCCCAGTGGTGCGGTCATGCCCGCGGGCACGCTGAGCCGCACGGGCGGTGTGTGACCCGCACGCGCGGCGTCCGTGTGCTCCGGACGCCGGGGGCGGCGCCTGAGGGCCAGTCCGGCCAGCGAGTTCAAGTGCATCGTCCGCTTGCCCGTTGTCACCACGCCCATCCGATCCCGTTTCGCACGTTCGTCGTTCCTCCGCCCGCCGTCCGGCAGGGGCGGGCGTTCACCAGGCCCATCCGGCGCCGTCCGATGCGCCGGGGACGGGGCCCGGCGCCCGCGGGTCCAGTTCGTCGCGGGGCAGTTCGGCCCAGACGAGGAGGCCGGGGCCGGTCTCCTGGGCGCCCCACGCCGTGGCGACCGCGGCCACGAGGAGGAGTCCTCTGCCGTGCTCCTCCTCGGGCGCGACGCGGCCCGCGAGGGCGTCACCGGGGATGCAGCCCTCGTCCCTGACCGCTATGCGCAGCCGGTCGCCCGAGTCGTCGCGCAGCTCGCGGAGCTCGCAGTGGATGCGCCGGCTCGCGGTGTGCACGATCGCGTTCGTGACCAGTTCGGACACGACGAGGGCCGCCGCGTCACAGGTGTCCTCGCACGCGCCCCACGCACTGAGGTGGGTACGCGTCACGCGCCGGGCCTGAGCGGCGGAGCCCGGGTGGGGAGCCAGTTCGAAACTGCTGCGACGGGTCGCCGACGGGTGAGCCCCTATCGGGGTACCCGAACGGTCACCGAACGTAGTTTCGCCGACTTCTGTTCCTAAAGGCGCAGACGGAGTCACGCTTGCCACTATCTCCCCGCCATGAACACTTGGCAAGAGCCACTCTGAAAAGTGCAGAGTGGCGTATGCCGTGTGGAGCGGGCATGGCAGACTGCTCGCAGCAGTGCGCCACACGGCCCCCATTGGGGTCGAATCGCTGGGAAACGGCCGGTGAGGGACGTCTTTCGGACCTTTTCCCGCGATGGAAAGTGGCGGGATTCAGACATTGGAACTACTGGGAGGTAGGGGGCGTGAGCGAACCTCGGTCCGCGCCGACGGTCGGCCAGGTCGTTCTCGGCCGCCGGCTGCAGGACCTTCGCGAGGGCGCCGGGCTCAAGCGCGAGGAGGCCGCGAAAGTACTCCGCGTGACCGCCGCGACGATCCGCCGCATGGAAACCGCCGAGGTCTCACTGCGGATCCCGTACGTCCAGCTGCTCCTGAAGGCCTACGGCGTCGCGGACGAAGAGACCACGTCCTTCGTGCACCTCGCGGAGGAGGCGAACAAGCCGGGCTGGTGGCAGCGGTACCACGACATCCTCCCCGGCTGGTTCTCCATGTACGTGAGTCTGGAGGGCGCGGCCCAGCTCATCAGGTCGTACGACCCGCACTTCGTGCCCGGCCTGCTGCAGACCGAGGACTACGCGCGCGGGGTGCTGGATTCCGGCGCGATAGGGCGGACGCTCGCCGAGGACCCGGACGTCGTCGAACGGCACGTCGCCCTGCGGGTGCGGCGCCAGGCCCTGCTCACCCGCGAGGACGCCCCCCGCCTCTGGGTCGTGATGGACGAGACCGCCCTGCGCCGCCCGGTCGGTGGCGTGGACGTGATGCGCGCCCAGATCGACCGGCTGCTCGAAGCGATGGAGCTGCCGAACGTGACGCTTCAGGTCGCGGAGTTCGCCGCGGGCCCGCACCCGGGCACGTACGGCCCCTTCGTCCTGTTCCGATTTGCCATGTCAGAACTGCCGGACATGGTCTACAGCGAGTACCTGACAGGCGCGGTCTACCTCGACGCGCGCCCCGAAGTGGCCACCCACCTCGAAGTCATGGACCGCATGGCGGCGCATGCCGCGACGGCGCAACGCACAAAGGAGATCCTCCGCGATCTCCGCAAGGAGCTGTGAATGGACTCGATCAAGGACCGAATACGAGGCGTCGACGGCGAGCCGATCTACAACGGCATGCCCGCGCGCGAGCTCGGCAGCGAAGGCTGGCACAAGCCGTGGAGTGGCGGCAACGGAGGCAACTGCCTCGAAGCCATGAAGCTGGCCGACGGGCGCGTCGCCGTACGTCAGTCGTCGGATCCGGACGGGCCCGCGCTGATCTACACCATCGGTGAGATCACCGCGTTCATCGAAGGAGCGAAGACGGGGGCCGCGGACTTTCTGCTGTCGTGACGCTTTCTGCCGTCGTGACGTTTTCTGTCGTCGTGACGCGCCGCGGATCGTTCGATTTCGGGCGGGCGGTCCCGGCCGTTCAGACGGTCATCGGGCGGTCGTGCGCACCGATCGGCTCCGGCAGTCGCGTGTGCCCCGTGAGCCAGCGGTCGACCGCGGCGGCCGCCGCCCTTCCCTCGGCGATCGCCCACACCACGAGCGAAGCGCCGCGCCCCGCGTCGCCCGCGACGAACACGCCGGGCACGCCCGTCGAGAAGGCGGGGTCCCGCGCGAGACGGCCCCGCTCGTCGACGCCGAGGCCCAACTGGTCGATGAGGCCGCCGGGTTGACGCTCCGGCCCGTGGAAACCGAGCGCGAGCAGCACGAGGTCGGCGGGCAGTGTCCGCCCCGTGCCCGGCAGTGGCCGGCGCGCCGCGTCCACCTCCACGAGGTGCAGCGCACGCACATGCCCCGCGGCATCCCCCGTGAAGTGCAGCGTGGAGGCGGCGAAGAGCCGGGCGTCCGCGTCGGCCGCCGGGGCGGTGCGCAGCTCACCGGCCTCCTCGTGCGCGGCGGAGAGCCGGTACAGCTTCGGGTACGTCGGCCAGGGCTCGGCGTCCTCGTCGCGCGCCTCGCCCGGCCTGTCGTAGATGTCCAACTGTGTGACGGACGCGGCCTGTTCGCGCACCGCCGTGCCCAGGCAGTCGGCGCCGGTGTCACCGCCGCCGACGATGACGACGTGCTTGCCGGTGGCGGTGAGCGGTGACGCTTGCGTCTCCGGTGGCGTGTTGAGGGGTGTGCTCGTCTCGTTCTTGTTCTCGTTGTCGTAGGTGCGGTTGGCCCACGGCAGGTACTCCATCGCCTGCTCGACGCCGGTCAACTCCCGGCCGGGGACGTCCAGTTCGCGCCATTGTGTGGCTCCCGTGGCGATCACCACGGCGTCGTGACGCGCGCGCAGGTCTGCCGCTGCCAGCTCCCGGCCGATCTCCGTCGACGTACGGAACCGCACGCCTTCCTTGGTCAACTGGTCGAGGCGGCGGTCCAGTTGGCGCTTCTCCATCTTGAACGCGGGGATCCCGTAGCGCAGCAGCCCGCCCGGCCGCTCGTCCCGCTCGTACACGGCGACCGTGTGCCCGGCCCGCGTCAGCTGTTGCGCGGCCGCGAGCCCGGCGGGGCCCGAGCCGACGACGGCGACGGTCAGGCCGCTGTGCCGATCGGGCGGCTGCGCGGTCACGAGACCCTCGTCCCAGGCCCGGTCGGCGATGGCGACCTCTACGTTCTTGATGGTGACGGCCGGCTGGTTGATGGCGAGGACGCAGCCCGCCTCGCAGGGGGCCGGGCACAGCCGGCCGGTGAACTCCGGGAAGTTGTTCGTGGCGTGCAGGCGCTCGCTCGCCGCCCGCCAGTCGTCCCGCGAGACCAGGTCGTTCCACTCGGGGATCAGGTTCCCCAGTGGGCACGCCTCGTGGCAGAACGGGATCCCGCAGTCCATGCAGCGGTCGGCCTGCGCTTCGATGATCGGCAGCAGGCCGCCGGGGACGTACACCTCGTCCCAGTCGCGGACCCGCTCGCCGACCGGGCGGCGCGGCGCCTCCTGCCGGGACGTGGTGAGGAAGCCCTTGGGGTCGGCCATGGCCGTCTCCCTACGCCGTGACTGCTGGCTCTGGCTCTTTTTGTCACGATACGTCGGGTGGGCGCGGGCCGCCCCGGCTCACGTCAGGGCAAGGACGAACAGCAGCGAGGCGGCGGCTCCCGTCGCGGCCCTCACGTGGTTCCACCGCCCCCACTCGACGAGATACGTCCGCCACTGCGCGGCGCTTTTCTCGGACTCCTCGTCGCCGGAGAGCCCCGCGAGCGCCGCGTTGCGCGGCACGTTCGCCAGGACCGTGACGCCGAAGGAGCCCGCCAGGTACAGCGCGCAGCCGAGCAGCAGCTCGACGGTGCCCGCGTCGGGCCAGAGCACGAACGTCACCACCGCGATCACCGCGCACAGCACCGCCGCGCCGAGGAAGACGACCATGAACGGCGGTGCGAGAGCGGCGACGTTGACGGCGTTCATCGCGGCGATCCCCTGCGCGGCGGGCAGCGCGCCCAGTCCGCGCATCACGAACGTGGAGAACGCGACGAACACCCCCGCGCTCACCCCGCACCAGACCGCCCCCAGCACGACCAGCACGAAATACGGACCTTCGATCATGAGCCCCCCATCAAGACGGATCATGCCGCAGTTTGTCGGTTGTGGACAGTGATTTCTCGATTACGTTGAGCGAACGGTGCCGGTTGTGGCGATTCAGTGAAGTGCGTCGGATGCGGTGGGTGTGATGAGTGTGGTGGCCGTGGCGGAGGGGGTGGGAGCCGGCCCCTGCCACTCGTCCAGGACCGCCGCCACGGCCTCGGCCACCCGTGCCCGCGCCTCCCTCCGGGGTACGCCCTCCATCAGGAAGCGGTCGTAGGGCGTGTCCACATGGCGCACGGCAGCCCGCACCGCGGCCGTGACCGCACCCTCGGACAACGCCCGCCCCGCCGCGCTCCGGCCCACCCGCCCGCTCCCGCGCGCCCCGGCATGCCCGGCGATCGCCGCCGCCCGGGCCTCGGGGCAACCGGGAAACAGCCGCCGGATCCGCGCCGCGAACTCCGCCACGAACACCTCGTCCTGCGCCGCCCGCCGCGCCGCGTCCCGCACCCGCCGCCGGGCCCGCGCCTCCGCGTCCGCCAGGCAGCGCGCCTCGGCCCGCGCGAGCGCCGACTCCTCGACGAGCACGCCCTGCCGCTCGTACCGCCCGCGCCTCCGGTGGAAGCGCACGACGACGGCCGAGAGCGCGCTCTCCTCGCGTGCCCTACGGGTCAGTGCCGTGTCCCCGCGCGCCAGGAACACGAGGTGCCCCAGGTCGGCGCAGCCCAGACAGCGGGGCTGCCCACCCTCCAGCGTCAGGAGCCCGAGCGGCCCCCGGCGACAGGCGCCGCACCACTTGCGCTTGACCGGCTGAAAGACGAGCGGGCTGAGCGGGCTGCGTGGGGCGGCTTCGGCAGGCGGTGAGGCGGATCCCGTCGGCGGTGGGGCGGATCCGGTCGGCGGTGGGGCGGCTGCGGTCCGAGGCGGGGTGGCTCCGGCCCAAGATGTGGCGGCTCCGGACCGAGGCGGGGTGGCTCTGGTCATACGGGCGTGATGCCCGCCCCGGGGTGCCCTGCATCATGGAGTGCGTGCGACTCGAAGCGATCACCTGGGAACGGCTCGGCGAGGCCCTCGCCGAGCGGCTGCTCGACCTGAAGCCGGCGGACGGCGGCCCGTGGCCGAAGGTCGCCCTCGACGGAGCGCCGGCCGCCCGCACCGGCGAACTCGCGGCGCTCGTCTCCGAGGCCCTGCGCACCCGCGGCCGGTCTTCGCTCACGGTCGGCACCGAGGGCTTTCTGCGCCCGGCCTCACTCCGGTTCGAGTACGGGCACCGGGACGTCGAGGCGTACTACAGCGGCTGGTTCGACACGGGTGCCCTGTGGCGGGAGGTGTTCGGACCGCTCGAACCGGACGGCACGGGCCGCGTCCTGCCCGACCTGTGGGACCCAGTCACGGACCGGGCGACCCGCAGCGGCTACGTCCAACTCCCTCCCGGTGGCGTGCTGCTGATGCACGGCCCGCTGCTGCTGCACCACTGGTTCCCCTTCGACCTGACCGTGCACGTGAGCCTGTCGCAGGGCGCGCTGCGGCGTCGCACCCCCGAGTCCGAGCAGTGGACGCTCCCGGCCTTCGAGCGCTACGCCTCCGAGACCGGCCCCGCGGCGAGCGCCGACGTCGTCATCCGCGCGGACGACCCGCGGCACCCGGCGTGGAGCGGGTGACCGCTCCGCCCCGCGCGACCCCGCGGCTCACAGCCAGCCGTTGCGCTTGAACCCCCGGTACACCACGAAACAGATCACCGCTATCACGGACATCATCAGCGGGTAGCCGAACCGCCAGTGCAGCTCCGGCATGTTCTCGAAGTTCATGCCGTAGACGCCGCAGCCCATCGTCGGCACGGCCACGATGGCGGCCCACGCGGTGATCTTGCGCATGTCCTCGTTCTGCGCGACCGTCACCTGCGCCAGATGGGCCTGCAGGATCGAGTTGAGCAGTTCGTCGAAGGCCGCTATCTGCTCCGCCGCCCGCAGCAAGTGGTCCGAGACGTCGCGGAAGTACGCCTGTATCTCGGGCGGCACGGCGGGAAAGGGGCGCCCCGAAAGCTCCTGTATCGGCCGGGACAGCGGCACCACGGCCCGCTTCAACTCGAGCAGCTCACGCTTGAGTTGATAGATCCGGCCGGGGTCGGCCTTCGCGCCGTTCGGCGCGAAGACGTCCGCCTCGACCTCGTCGATGTCCGCCTGGACCTCGTCGATCACCGTCAGATAGTCGTCGACGACGCTGTCCGCGATCGCGTGCAGCACCGCCGCCGGGCCCTTGGCCAACTGCTCCGTGTCCGCCTCGATGCGCTCGCGCACGGGACCGAGCGAGCCGTGCCGGCCGTGCCGCACCGTGATCACGAAGTCCTGGCCGAGGAACACCATGATCTCGCCGGTGTCCACCACCTCACTGGTCGCGGTGAGCTCCGCGTGGTCGACGTAGCAGACCGTCTTCAGCACCGCGAAGAGCGTCTGTCCGTACCGCTCCACCTTGGGCCGCTGGTGCGCGTGCACCGCGTCCTCGACGGCCAAGGGGTGCAGGTCGAACAGCTCGGCGATGCCCGCGAACTCCAGCTCCGACGGCTCGTGCAGCCCCAGCCAGACGAACCCGTCCGCCGCCTTGCGCACCGCGCGGACCGACTCGACGAGATCGCTGCCGCCCGACTCGCGCACGCCCTCCCGATAGGTCACGCAGTTCACCACCGCGGAGCCCAGCGGGGAGCGCGCCGGGTGGCTCAGGTCGACCTTGGGCGTGCGCCGCGCGAGCCGTGCGACTCTGCGCAGGCCGCCCACCCTGCGCAGACCGCCGACCTTCCGCAGATTGCCCGCCATCGACATGCTCGGCCCCTCCCGATTTCCCTCCGCTCTCCGTCGCGAAGATGACTTGGTGGCCAGTCTGCCAGCGGCCACCGACAGCGCGTCCACCCCTGGGGGAACGGAAGGCTCCGCTCCGCTGTGCAATGTCCCGTATCCAACGATTGGGCTGGGATGATCGGTTCATGATGCGATCAGGCGACCACGCGTACCTCCTCGACAACCAGCAGCCCGAGGCGGGGCGGCGCTTCGACGCCTTCTCGGTCCTCTTCGACCCCACGACGTTCCGGCACATCGAGCGTCTCGGCATCGGTTCCGGCTGGCGCTGCTGGGAGGTCGGGGCCGGGGGCACGTCGGTGGTCTCGTGGCTCGCGCGGAAGGTCGGCCCGACCGGCCGGGTCCTCGCCACCGACATCGACACGTCCTGGCAGACCGCGACGCCCCGCACGCCCGTCGAGGTGCGGCGCCACGACATCGGCGTCGACGAGCCGCCCGCGGAGAGCTTCGACCTGGTGCACGCGCGGCTCGTCCTGGTCCATGTCCCGGACCGGGAGCGGGCGTTGGCGTCGATGATCCGTGCGCTGCGCCCCGGCGGCCGGCTGGTCATCGAGGACGCCGACCCCGCGCTCCAGCCCCTGCTCTGCCCGGACGAGGCGGGTCCCGCGCAGCAGCTGGCCAACCGGCTGCGGCACGGCTTCCGTTCCCTGCTCGCGGAGCGCGGCGCCGACCTCTCGTACGGCCGCAAGCTGCCCGGACTGCTGCGTGCGGCGGGCCTGGGCCAGGTCGAGGCGGACGCGTACTTTCCGCTGGCTTCGCCGGCCTGTACGGCGCTGGAGACGGCGACGGTCGGGCAGATCCGGTCGCAGCTCGTGACGGCGGGGCTGGCGACGGACGACGAGATCGACCAGCACTTGGCGAATGTGGCCGACGGAACCATGGACCTGGCGACGGCGCCGCTGATCTCGGCGTGGGGGCGGAAGTAGGTTCGCCCGGGGCGGGGCTCGGGGCTCCGCCCCGGACCCCGCTGCTCAATCGCCGCAGGGGCTTGATTTGCCCCAGCCGACCGGATGGTGGCTCCACGCACGCGTGGAGCCACCATCCCTCAGACCGCTCGGGCGCCGTTCAACGCACCGTGCGGGTCGAGGACGTACTTGCGGCTCGCGCCCTGGTCGAACTCCGCGTAGCCGCGTGGCGCGTCCTCAATGCCGATCACGGTCGCGTTGACGGCCTTCGCGATGTGCACACGCCCGTGCAGGATCGCCATCATCAGGCCCCGGTGGTACTTCATCACCGGGCACTGGCCGGTCGTCAACGTGTGGCTCTTCGCCCAGCCCAGACCGAGCCGCACCTTCAGCGTTCCGGTGCGCGCGTCCTGGTCGACGCCGCCCGGGTCATCGGTGACGTACAGGCCGGGGATGCCGAGCGCGCCACCGGCCGTCGTGAGCCCCATCAGGGAGTTGAGGACGGTGGCCGGCGCCTCGGGTGCGTCCGGTCCGTGCGCGCGGGCCTCGAAGCCGACCGCGTCCACGGCCGCGTCCACCTCGGGGACTCCGAGGATCTCGGCGACCTGCTCCTCCACGGTGCCGCGCGTGAGGTCGACCGTCTCGCAGCCGAAACTCCTTGCCTGCGCGAGCCGTTCGGCGTTCATGTCTCCGACGATCACCACGGCCGCGCCCAGCAGATGCGCCGATGCCGCCGCCGCGAGCCCGACGGGCCCGGCCCCGGCCACGTACACCGTCGAGCCGACCTGCGTGCCCGCCGTCACCGCGCCGTGGAAGCCGGTCGGGAAGATGTCGGAGAGCATGGTCAGGTCGAGGAGCTTCTCGCGCGCCTGGTCGGCGTCGGGGAAGCGCAGCGCGTTGAAGTCCGCGTAGGGGATCATCGCGTACTCGGCCTGGCCGCCGACCCAGCCGCCCATGTCGACATAGCCGTAAGCCGCCCCGGGCCGCGCCGGGTTGACGTTCAGGCAGATGCCGGTCTTGCGCTCCTTGCAGTTGCGGCAGCGCCCGCAGGCGATGTTGAACGGCACGGAGACGATGTCCCCGACGTCCAGGAACTCGACGTCCGGGCCCTTCTCCACGATCTCACCGGTGATCTCGTGGCCCAGGACGAGGCCCTCGGGTGCCGTGGTGCGGCCGCGCACCATGTGCTGGTCGCTGCCGCAGATGTTGGTGGCGAGCACCTTGAGGATCACACCGTGCCGACAGGTCCTGCCCACGTTCTGCGGGGCCACTCCGGGCCCGTCCTTCAGCTCCAGCGTCGGGTGCTCGATGGTCCTGACCTCCACCGTGCCCGGCTTGAGATATGCGACTGCCCTGTTTCCGCTCATGCCTGATCGCCGTCCCTTCGGCTCCGTGACTCGCTCTGCGGGATGCTCCGGCTGTGCGCACAGCGGAGTCTGCTACCGAAACGGCGTTCTGAGGAGTCTTCCGGGCAGAGTTGTTGAAGCCTCGACGAGCCGTCCAGTCGGCGGGGCCCGTACGGCACAGGCCGTCCAGTGAGAGGAGAGGCGCAGGTCATCTACCGTGACTGGCCATGACCACGAACGATCGACCCGCAACCGCCCTGGGCTCCTTCGCCGTCCGCGTCCCGGACGTGGACCTCGAACCCGAGCCCCTCGACCCCGCACAGATCGTCTCCGGCGCCCCCGAAGTGACCGGCAAGGTGCTGTGGGAGTCGGCCGACGGCAAGCAGGTGCGCGGCATCTGGCAGATCACGCCCGGTGTGGTCACCGACACCGAGGCGAACGAGCTGTTCGTGGTCGTCAGCGGCCGCGCCACCGTCACGGTCGAGGGCGGCGACACGCTGGAACTCGGACCGGGCACGGCCGCCGTGCTGCGCGAGGGCGACCGCACGACGTGGACCGTGCACGAGACCCTGCGCAAGGCGTACCACATCACCCTGTGCTGAGCTGCGTACGAACAGCCGCTCCCGCTACGGGTGTTGGGCGCGCCGCGTGAACAGTGCCAGCGCCCCGAGCGGGAGCAGCAGGCACGCCGCGGCCAGGTTCAGCCACGCGTAGCTCGCCGTCGCCATCACGAGGCCCGCCGCCGCTCCGCCGATACCCGCCGCCAGGCTCATCGTCAGGTCGGAGAGGCCCTGCGCGGCGGCCCGCGCGGCCTGCGGCACGGAGTCGGTGAGCAGCGCTGAGCCCGCGACGAGCCCGGCCGACCAGCCGAGCCCGAGGAGGAACAGCGCCGCCGCGCTCTGCCCGTGGTTCCCGCCCGCGGTCCCGGCGAGCAGCGCCGCGCATGCGAGCAGCCCCACCGAGAGACCGATCACCGTGAGCCTTCCGAACTTGTCGGCGAGACGTCCCATCACCGGCGAGAACGCGTACATGCCGGCGATGTGCCCGCTGATCACGAGCCCGATCAACTCGATGCCCGCGCCGTGGTGTTCGAGGTCCACCGGTGTCATCGACATGACGGACACCATCGCCGTGTGCGACACCGCCACCGTCACCAGCGCGAGCCGGGCGCGCGGGGAGGCGGACACGGCCGCGAACCCCGCCCGGATGGAGCGCGCGGCGGGCGACCGGTCCTCGGCGGGAGCCAGGGACCGCGCGGTCAACAGCGGGTCGGGGCGCAGCGTCACGTGCACCACGACCGCCGATATCAGGAACACTCCGGCCGCCCACACGAACGGCCCCGCCTCCGCCGGTATGCCGAGCCCGGAGACGCTGCGGCCCGCGGGCGCCGCGATGTTCGGCCCGAGGACGGCGCCGATAGTGGTGGCCCACACGACCGTCGAGATGGCGCGGGCCCGCCGATCGGGTGCTGCCAGGTCGGCGGCCGCGTACCGGGCCTGGAGGTTGGCGGAGGACGCCGCGCCGAAGCCCATCAGCCCGATGAGCAGCAGCGGGAACGTGCCGATCACCGCGGCGACGACCGTGACCACGGCCCCCACCGTGCCGATCAGATAGGCCAGTACGAGGCCGGCCCGCCGGCCACGCGCGTTCATCAGCGCGGCCAACGGCACCGAGAGCACCGCGGTCCCCGCGACGCTCGCCGTGGACGCGAGGCCGGAGAGCGCCTCGTCCCCGCTGACCTTCTTGGCGAGCACGGCGGCCAGCGCGATCCCGGTCGCGGTCCCGAGCCCGCCCAGTATCTGCGACGCGACAAGCACCCGCTGCGTCCGTCGCTGCAGCGCCTCCGTCCCCGGCGTCCCCGGCTCGACGTCCGCGGTCCGCCCGACCGAGTCGGCGCGCCCGTCCTCCGGGGGCCCGTCCTCCGGTCGCTGCAGTTGCTCCTCACCCGTGCTCAACGCACACCCCCGCCCCGATCTCCCCTGCGGACTCCACGCATCCGCCCCGCCCCAGGACCGTCTCAGAACAACGGCTCGGGCAACACCCCTTCCAGCGCGAGCAACTTCCGCTTCGTCTCCAGTCCGCCCCCGAAGCCGCCGATCCCGCCGTCGCGCTCAACGACCCGGTGGCACGGCACCACGACCGGCAGCGGATTCGCCCCCATCGCCAGGCCCACGGCCTGCGCGGCTCCCGGTTGCCCGACCCGATGTGCCAGATCCCCGTACCCGACGACCGCCCCGAACGGCACCCCGGCGAACAGCTCGCGCAGCACCTCCCGGTTGAACCCGGTGATCAGTGACCAGTCGAGCGGCACCTCGAACTCGCGCCGACGCCCGGCGAAGTACTCCGTGAACTGCCGTATCGCCTCGGCGAGCAGGGGCGATCCGGGCGCCTCGACGGGCTCGGCCCCGAGCCGGGAGCCGAGCCCGTCGAGTGCCTTGTCCCGCACCGGGTCGGTGGCGTGGAAGACCACGTTCACCAGACCGGTGTCCGTCGCGGCCAGCAGCAGTGGGCCGATATCGCTGCGCACGACGGCCCACACGGCCTGCCGCGGCGCGGCGGAACCGGTCTCGTTTGCTCCAGTGGCGTTCATGCCGACCACGGTACGGCCGGGCACTGACAACGCCGGGCGGGTCAGCCGCCGAGGGCCGCCCGCACCACGTCAGGAGCGTTGCTGATGATCCCGTCGACGCCGAAGCCGGCCACCTGCTGAGCGGTCTGCGCGTCGTTGACGGTCCACGAGTAGGTCTCGAGCGGCTTGCCGTGCGGGCCCTTGAGCGCGTGCACCGCCTTGACGTAGTCCGCCGAGATCGTCGTGTGCGAGGGATTGATCTGGTCGGCGAACTTCGCGTAGGTGGGCAGCTCGGACACGGCGGGTGTGCCGAGGAAGCCCGTCTTGATGTCCGGGCGCCGCGCATGCACGGTCCGGATGCTGTCCGCGTTGAAGCTCTGGATGATCAGCCGGTGCTTGACGTCCGAGGGGCCCAGCCAGCCGTCCTTGCGCAGCTGGCGCAGGATCTGGCTTTCGATGCCCGGGTACAGCTCGGGCGACTTGATCTCCATGAGCAGCTTCTGGTGGTTGCGGTCGACGCGCCGCAGGTACTCGTGGAGCGTCGGGATCCGGGCGCCCGTGTACTCGGCGCCCTTCCAGCTGCCCGCGTCCAGCTTGGCGATCTCGCCGGAGGTGAAGTCCGCCACGTTCCACGGGGAGCGGTCGGGATAGACCTGCTCGACGTTGGTGGTGCGGGCCAGCGTGGTGTCGTGCAGGACGACCAGGGCGCCGTCCTTGGTGCGCTGCACATCGTTCTCGACCCAGGTGAACCCCAGGACGTGCGCCCTGTCGATGGCTGCCAGGGTGTTCTCGGGTGCGTACGCGGAGGCACCGCGGTGGGCGACGACCGCGGTTCTGTTGTGTGAGGGGGCGGCTTGTGCGGTGGTGGGCAGGACCAGGACACCGATGACGACGGAGCCCGCCACTGAGGTCATAGCGGCTGCTGCGCGTGCGTACACGTGTGCTCCTCATACGTCGTGGGATCACGGACTGTACGAGATTGACAGCTGAGAGCGAACGAAAAGTAGGCGCAGGATGGTCACGAGTTGAATGGAGTCACTCAACTGCGGTCGACCCCCGTGTCGGGGGTCCGGCTTCTTTGCCGGAAAATCGTTCGGACGTTCCCTTGTGCGCTTTAATTTCTGCCTCACCGCGGTCGCTCCGGCCGCCGCGCGCGAAGGGACGAGCTGCACATCTCACGGAAAACCAGGCGGAAGGGCTGCCGCGCATGCAGGGTTCGGTCGACGGCTTCAGTTACGGGCTCGTCACCCCGGTGGTGGCATATCTCATGGCCTGCCTCGGCGGCGCCCTGGGACTGCGCTGCACCACCAGATCCCTGCTCGTCGCCCATACCTGGCGGGTGGGATGGCTCGCGCTGGGCTCCGCGGCGATCGGCTCCGGGATCTGGACCATGCACTTCATCGCGATGATGGGCTTCAGCGTGGAGGACATGCCGATCCGCTACGACCCGCTGACGACGTTCGCGAGTCTCGGTGTGGCCATCCTCATGGTCGGCATCGGCGTCTTCATCGTCGGCTACAAGGGTGCGACCGGTACCGCTCTGTTCACCGGGGGCACCATCACGGGCCTCGGAGTGGCGTCCATGCACTACCTCGGAATGGCCGGAATGCGTCTTCACGGGACGATCAGTTACAGCATGTTCACCGTGGTCGCCTCCGCGGTCATCGCCATGGCGGCGGCGACCGTCGCCCTGTGGGCAGCCGTACAGGTACGGGGCATTCTGTGGAGCATCGGCGCGAGCCTGGTCATGGGGCTCGCCGTCTCGGGCATGCACTACATGGCGATGGCGGGGGTCAGCGTCCACGCGCACACCGATACCGCCGGTGCCCTCGGAGGGGACTCGGTCGGCACCATCCTCGGGCCCATGCTGATCGGCCCGCTGAGCTTCCTGCTGCTGGCCGGAGTGGTCGTCGTGTTCGACCCGATGCTGGTCACGGGCCGCCCCGACTGGCGTGACAGCCGAGCGGCACAGGACCGGCTCGGGACCCCCGTGCCGACCGTCCGGCGGCTGCGCCGCCCCCTGCGCCGACCGGCTTCGCGCACACCGCAGGACTGGTGACCCGGAGCCGCTGAAGGCCGGGCCCGACGGTGGTTCGGGCCCGGTTGTCAGTGGTGGGTCGTACGGTGGATTCCATGCGGCCCGTATCCAAGATCGAACGCACGGTGGCACCTTTCGAGGTCGTCAGTCCGTACCAGCCCAGCGGTGACCAGCCCGCGGCCATCGCCGAGCTGGAGAAGCGCGTGACGGGAGGCGAGAAGGACGTCGTCCTGCTCGGCGCGACCGGCACCGGCAAGTCCGCCACCACAGCGTGGATGATCGAGAAGCTCCAGCGCCCCACGCTCGTGATGGCGCCGAACAAGACGCTTGCCGCCCAGCTGGCCAACGAGTTCCGCGAACTGCTGCCGAACAATGCGGTGGAGTACTTCGTCTCGTACTACGACTACTACCAACCCGAGGCGTACGTTCCGCAGTCGGACACGTACATCGAGAAGGACTCCTCGGTCAACGAGGAGGTGGAGCGCCTGCGCCACTCCGCGACGAACTCGCTGCTGACCCGCAGGGACGTCGTCGTGGTCGCCTCCGTCTCCTGTATCTACGGTCTCGGTACTCCGCAGGAGTACGTGGACCGCATGGTCCCCCTGAAGGTCGGGGACGAGATCGACCGGGACGACATGCTGCGCCGCTTCGTGGACATCCAGTACACGCGCAACGACGTGGCGTTCCAGCGCGGCACCTTCCGGGTGCGCGGCGACACCATCGAGATCTTCCCCGTCTACGAGGAGCTCGCGGTCCGCATCGAGATGTTCGGCGACGAGATCGAGTCGCTCTCCACCCTCCACCCCCTCACCGGCGAGGTCATCAGCGAGGACGACTCGCTGTACATCTTCCCGGCGACCCACTACGTGGCAGGCCCCGAGCGCCTGGAGCGCGCGTCCAACGACATCGAGAAGGAGCTGGAGGGGCGCCTCGCCGAGCTCGAGAAGCAGGGCAAGATGCTCGAGGCCCAGCGCCTTCGCATGCGGACCACGTACGACCTCGAGATGCTCCGCCAGATCGGCTCCTGCTCCGGTGTGGAGAACTACTCGATGCACTTCGACGGCCGTGAGCCCGGCTCCCCGCCGAACACGCTGCTCGACTACTTCCCGGACGACTTCCTGCTGGTGATCGACGAGTCGCACGTCACCGTGCCGCAGATCGGCGCCATGTACGAGGGCGACGCCTCCCGCAAGCGCACCCTCGTGGACCACGGCTTCCGCCTGCCGTCCGCGCTCGACAACCGCCCCCT
The DNA here is from genome assembly GCF_053592315.1 of Streptomyces sp. NPDC002754. NCBI lineage: Bacteria > Bacillati > Actinomycetota > Actinomycetes > Kitasatosporales > Streptomycetaceae > Streptomyces > Streptomyces sp. NPDC002754. The sequence goes on along the minus strand of NZ_JBSFVM010000004.1, from coordinate 185,887 downwards.
GAAGTGGGAGGAGTTCCAGGAGCGCATCGGCCAGACCGTCTATCTGTCGGCGACCCCCGGCAATTACGAGCTCGCGCGCGGGGACGGCCACGTCGAGCAGATCATTCGCCCCACCGGTCTCATCGACCCCGAAGTCGTCGTGAAGCCCACCGAGGGCCAGATCGACGACCTGGTGCACGAGATCCGTACGCGCACGGAGAAGGACGAGCGCGTCCTGGTCACCACGCTCACCAAGAAGATGGCCGAGGACCTCACGGACTACTTCATCGAGCTCGGCATCCAGGTGCGCTACCTGCACAGCGACGTCGACACGCTGCGCCGCGTCGAGCTGCTGCGCGAGCTGCGCGCGGGCGAGTTCGACGTGCTGGTCGGCATCAACCTGCTGCGAGAGGGGCTCGACCTCCCCGAGGTCTCCCTGGTGGCGATCCTGGACGCCGACAAGGAGGGCTTCCTGCGCTCCGGCACGTCGCTGATCCAGACCATCGGCCGCGCGGCGCGAAACGTCTCGGGGCAGGTCCACATGTACGCCGACAGGATCACTCCGGCGATGGCGAAGGCCATTGACGAGACCAACCGCCGCCGGGAGAAGCAGGTCGCGTACAACGAGGCGAACGGGATCGACCCCCAGCCCCTCCGCAAGAAGATCAACGACATCGTAGCGTCCATCGCGCGCGAGGACGTCGACACGGAGGCGCTGCTCGGCACCGGGTACCGCAAGGGCGGCAAGGACGGAAAGGGTGCCAAGGCCCCCGTCCCCTCGGGTGGCAAGGCGGACAAGGCGCCGGCCAAGAAGAAGCGCGGCAAGGCGGACGAGACGGTTCCCACCGACCGTCCCGCGGCCGAGCTGTCCCAGGAGATCGAGGAGCTGACCGAGCGGATGCGGGCCGCCGCCGGGGATCTCCAGTTCGAGGTCGCGGCGCGGCTGCGCGACGAGGTGTCGGAGATGAAGAAGGAACTGCGCCAGATGAAGGAGGCAGGCATCGCCTGACCTGCCCCGTGGGGCGGGGTGGTGAGGGCGTGTCGCAGGACCGCCACAACCCCCGTCCGCGGTGGCGGCGTTGTCAGTACCGCCCTCTAGAGTTTGGGCCAACCGCGCACATGGCGCGGCAACAGGGGACGGTTCGAGAGGGGACAACGCGTGGGCATCGACTTGACCAAGGGCCAGGCCATCAGCCTGGAGAAGCAGGGCGGGGGCACCCTCACGTCCGTACGGATGGGACTCGGCTGGCAGGCGGCCCCTCGGCGCGGCCTGTTCGGCACCCGCACGCGGGAGATCGACCTCGACGCGTCGGCGGTCCTCTTCGCCGACAAGAAGCCCGTCGACGTGGTCTTCTTCCGCCACCTCGTCAGCGACGACGGCTCGGTGCGGCACACCGGGGACAACCTGGTCGGCGGCGCGGGACAGGGCGGCGACGACGAGTCGATCGTCGTCGACCTGCAGAACGTCCCGGCCCATGTCGACCAGATCGTCTTCACGGTCAACTCCTTCACGGGACAGACCTTCCAGGAGGTGCAGAACGCGTTCTGCCGCCTGGTCGACGAGACGAACGGTCAGGAGCTCGCCCGCTACACGCTCGACGGCGGCGGGAAGTATACGGCGCAGATCATGGCGAAGGTGCACCGTGCCGGCGCCGGCTGGCAGATGACGGCCCTGGGCGCGGCGACCAACGGGCGCACGTTCCAGGACCTGATGCCCGCGATCCGGCCCAGCCTGTAGCAGTGACGAAAGCCCCTCGGAGGAGGGGCCTCTGACCTGCGGACTTGGTTACTATTTTACCTTTACCTTTACCTTTCATGGGTGTTTCGAGTACGCTCCTTGACGCGGAGGGGAGTACTCCAACGCGGCGTTCCCGTCAATACGGACGACAGGCCCGAAAGCCTTCGATCCCGGGGCGCCGGCTCGGGCCGCGCTCAGGCGCTCGGGTGGAAGAGACCTCCGGCAGCGACGACGCTGATCAGTAGCCGTACGACGCCGGAGGCGCAGTAGTGGACGTATCAATGACTGTGTGGGTGCTGACCGTTCTCGGTCTGTGTGCCCTGGTAGCGGTCGACTTCTTCATCGGGCGAAAGCCCCACGACGTATCGATCAAGGAAGCGGGCATCTGGACGGTCGTCTGGATCGTGCTCGCCGCGCTGTTCGGCGTGGGCCTCGTGCTCTGGGGCAGCGGCCAGGCCGGCGGCGAGTTCTTCGCGGGCTTCATCACCGAGAAGTCGCTCAGTGTGGACAACCTCTTCGTCTTCATCCTGATCATGGCGAAGTTCTCGGTCCCCACCCAGCTGCAGCAGCGCGTGCTGCTCTTCGGTGTGCTCATCGCGCTCGTGCTGCGGGCGATCTTCATCGCGGCGGGCGCCGCGGTCATCGCCAACTTCTCGTGGGTCTTCTACATCTTCGGCGCGTTCCTCATCTACACCGCGTGGAAGCTCATCAAGGAGGCCATGACCGACGAGGAGGACGAGGAGTTCGAGGAGAACCGCGTCCTTAAGTCGATCGAAAAGAAGTTCGGCGTCGCGGACCAGTACCACGGCACCAAGCTGTTCATCCAGCAGCACGGCAAGAAGGTCATGACGCCGCTTTTGGTCGTCATGCTCGCCATCGGCATGACCGACGTGCTGTTCGCCATGGACTCGATCCCGGCGATCTTCGGCTTGACCCAGGACCCGTACGTCGTCTTCACGGCGAACGCGTTCGCGCTGATGGGTCTGCGCCAGCTGTACTTCCTCATCGGCGGCCTGCTCAAGAAGCTGGTGCACCTCAGCTACGGCCTGTCGGTGATCCTCGCCTTCATCGGCGTGAAGCTGGTCCTGCACGCGCTGCACGAGTCCGGAGTGCACGTACCGGAGATCTCCATCCCGGTCTCCCTCTCCGTCATCTGCGGCGTCCTGATCATCACGACGATCACCAGCCTCCTCGCCTCGAAGAAGCAGGCCGAGAAGGACGCGGCCGAAGCGGCTCAGAAGGACAGCATCGAGGCCTGACGGCGTCGGGCGTAGGAATTACCAGCACCGGGAGTGGCGCGCGGCCGATTGCCGCGGGCCCCTCCCGGTGCTTCTTTGTGCCCTGAGCGCGTCCCGCGGGGGCGTGAGGGCACGACGGGGGAGGACCCCATGAAGTTCATCCAGATCATCGACTTCGAGTCCCAGCGATTCGGCGAGATGCGGGAGCTGCTCGAGGCCTTCGAGCAGCGGATGCAGGGCACTGAGGGCGGCCCCACGCACCGGATGATGCTCAAGGACCGGGACACCACGGGCCGCTATCTCGCGGTCATCGAGTTCGAGTCCTACGAGGACGCGATGCGCAGCAACGAACACCCCGAGGTGGCCGAACTCAACCGGCAGCTCTCGGCCCTGTGCACCCGTCCGCCGGCCTTCACCAACTTCGACCTCAAGGACGTGCGCGAACTCAAGTGACGTACGCGCGCGTGAAGTCGCGACCCCACCCGGTCACGGGCACCATCGATGAATGATCACCAGAGTGCGGGCGCTGAGTACGCAGTGGACCGTGGTGGTGCCACTGATCGCGATCGTGCTGCTCGCGTTCACCTGGGGGCGCGGGCTGCCGGGTGCCGTGGTCGCCGTCGTCGCGGTGGTCCTCGCGGCCTCCGTACTCGCGGCCGTGCACCACGCGGAAGTCGTCGCCCACCGGGTCGGTGAACCCTTCGGTTCGCTGGTGCTCGCCGTGGCCGTGACGATCATCGAGGTCGCGCTGATCGTCACCTTGATGGCCGACGGCGGGGCCAAGAGTTCCACGCTCGCCCGCGACACCGTGTTCGCCGCCGTCATGATCACCTGCAACGGCATCGTCGGTGTCAGCCTGCTCGCTGCCGCGCTGCGGCACCGCGTGGCGATCTTCCAGTCCGAGGGCACCGGGGGAGCGCTCGCCACCGTGGCCACGCTCGCGACGCTCTGCCTGGTCCTGCCGACCTTCACCACCAGCAAGCTCGGCCCCGAGTTCTCCACCTCCCAGCTGGTCTTCTCGGCCGTCTCCGCGCTTGTCCTGTACGGGCTCTTCGTCGCGACGCAGACCGTGCGCCACCGCGACTACTTCCTGCCGATCACCAAGCACGGCGAGGTGATCGACGCCGACGACCACGCGGACGTGCCGAACACCAGGACCGCCCTGTTCAGCCTCGGCCTTCTCGCGCTCGCCCTGGTCGCCGTCGTCGGACTCACCAAGGGCGTCTCGAAGACGATCGAGCGGGGCGTGGAGGCGGCCGGCATGCCGCAGGCGGTCGTCGGCGTGATCATCGCGCTGCTCGTGCTGCTGCCCGAGACCATCGCGGCGCTCCGGGCGGCGCGCAGGGACCGGGTGCAGACCAGCCTCAACCTCGCGCTCGGCTCGTCCATGGCCAGTATCGGCCTCACGGTGCCGGCCGTCGCCATCGCCTCGATCTGGCTGACCGGGCCGCTCGTCCTCGGGCTCGGCGCCACGCACATGGTGCTGCTCGCGCTGACCATGGTGGTCGCGACGCTCACCATCGTTCCGGGCCGTGCCACGCCGCTGCAGGGCGGCGTCCATCTGGTGATCCTCGCCGCGTACATCGAGCTCGCCGTCACGCCCTGACCGGCCTGTACCCACCGCCCTTCGGGCGGTAGTGGCGCCGTGATAGACCCTCAAGGAGCAAACGCTCTTCTACGGAGGTCCCTCGTGCCGCGCACGCTCGCCAACGCCCCGATCATGGTTCTCAACGGCCCGAACCTGAACCTGCTCGGCAAGCGCCAGCCGGAGATCTACGGGCGCGACACCCTCGCCGACGTCGAGGCCCTGTGCGTGAAGGCGGCTGCCGCGCACGGCGCCACCGTGGACTTCCGGCAGTCCAACCACGAGGGCGAGCTCGTCGACTGGATCCATGAGGCGCGCGAGAACCACGTGGGCGTCGTCATCAACCCCGCCGCCTACTCGCACACGTCCGTGGCGATCCTGGACGCGCTCAACACCTGCGACGGCATGCCGGTGGTGGAGGTCCACATCTCCAACATCCACCAGCGCGAGGAGTTCCGGCACCACTCCTACGTATCGCTGCGCGCCGACGGCGTGATCGCCGGATGCGGCGTGCAGGGATACGCGTTCGGGGTGCAGCGAGTGGCGGCGCTCGCCGCGCCGGGGGCGGCGCAGGCGTAGCACGCGGCCTTTTACAGGGCGGGCCGAGGCGAAAAGCCCGCCTACAGGTCACCAGCCCCGCTCGCGCCACTCCTGGATGTGGGGACGTTCGGTGCCCAGCGTCGTGTCGTTGCCGTGTCCCGGGTAGACCCACGTCTCGTCCGGCAGCGTGCCGAAGATCTTCGTCTCCACGTCGTCGACGAGGCTCGCGAAGGCCTCGGGGTCCTTCCACGTGTTGCCCACGCCGCCCGGGAACAGGCAGTCGCCGGTGAAGACGTGCGGGTGGCCGTGCGGGTCGTCGTAGACCAGGGCGATCGAGCCGGGCGTATGGCCGACGAGGTGGCGGGCCGTGAGCGTGATCCGGCCGAACTCGATGGTGTCCCCGTCGTCGACGGCTACGTCGGTCGCCACCGGGATCCCCTCGACGTCCTCGCGTCCCGCGTACGTGCGCGCGCGGGTCGCCTCGACGACCTCCTGGAGGGCCTGCCAGTGGTCGCCGTGCCGGTGCGTGGTGACGACGGCCGCGATGCCGTCCGCGCCGATGAGGTTGCGCAGCGTCTCCGGCTCGTTCGCCGCGTCGATCAGGAGCTGCTGATCGGTTGCGCGGCAGCGCAACAAGTAGGCGTTGTTGTCCATCGGCCCGACCGCGACCTTGGAGATCATCAGGTCCTGCAGCTCGTGCACATCCGCCGGGCCGCCGACCTTCACCGCTCCGTTGTACGTCATGGATTCAGCCTATAGCGGGGGCAGGGACGGCAGGGAGCCCCGGTCGACGGTGAGGGCGCTGCCGTCCCTGCGGCCCGCGAGCCAGCCCAGAAGGTCCGCCTGGTGGCCCTTGATGACGATCCCGAGCTCGGGGTCCGGGCTCGCGCCCGACTTGATCTCCTCCAGGGAGAACTTCTGTACGGCTCCCGTGGAGATCATCCGGCCGTCGTCCTGCTTGATCAGCAGCGGCGGCAGGCCGGGGTGATCGCGGAACCGCTTCGTGAGGAAGTTGATCTCCCGCTGGGTGAACTCGGCGGAGAGGTCCTCCAGCTCATAGCCGATCCCGAGGTCCACGTGGTGCATTTCGACCTCGGTCCAGCGCCGGAACGGCAGGTTCGAGGCGAGATCCTTCACACCGTTGCGCAGCACCACCGTGCGGGTCCAGTCGGTGTCCTCGGCCCCCAGGCGCCGGAAGCGCTCGGCGCTGTCCTGTACGTCGCCGAGCTGCTCGCGCAGTCCGCGCGGGGCGTCCCGTTCGATGTCGGCGTCTCGGGACCGGGCACTCTCGTACATGGGGCGGCCCTCGAGGACGTTGCCGAGCGCGTCCGCATTGCGGGCCAGGTGGGCGAGAACGTGCCCGCGGGTCCACCCCGGGAGCCGTGACGGCTCGGTCACGGCGGCGTTGTCCAGGGTGCCGACCGCGGCGAGCAGCCGGTCGGTCGCTTCGCGTACTGAGGCCAGGTCGCGCACATGATCACTCATGGCGCCGACGATAGCCCCGCCACACGTTCGGGTGAAGGTGGCCTACGGAGGCCTATGATCCGCATGAATCGAATGTACGTGCTATATGGTCGAGGGCGACGTCGGGCATGCTTGGTGGTCCGGGTTTGTTACCAACCAGGGAATCCGACCGGCGTTGTCAGTGGCTCCCTCTAGTCTTCGAAGGACAGCCTTCTCAGGGCCGCTCCGCCTCGATCGCGGCGTGAGCGCTCTCGAGAGTCAGACCGCGAGAGACGGGGGCCCGCCCCTGTCACTTATCTCCAGAAAGGTGCGGACCGGCGTGGCCGACCGTCTCATCGTCCGTGGCGCGCGCGAGCACAATCTTCGGAATGTCTCGCTCGACCTCCCGCGCGACTCCCTCATCGTCTTCACCGGTCTGTCCGGCTCCGGTAAGTCCTCCCTCGCGTTCGACACGATCTTCGCCGAGGGCCAGCGCCGGTACGTCGAGTCGCTGTCGTCGTACGCCCGCCAGTTCCTCGGCCAGATGGACAAGCCGGACGTCGACTTCATCGAGGGCCTCTCCCCGGCCGTCTCGATCGACCAGAAGTCCACGTCGCGCAACCCGCGCTCCACGGTCGGCACCATCACCGAGGTCTACGACTACCTGCGCCTGCTCTTCGCGCGCGTCGGCAAGCCGCACTGCCCCCAGTGCGGCCGGCCCATCGCCCGCCAGTCGCCGCAGGCCATCGTCGACAAGGTCCTGGAGCTGCCCGAGGGCAGCCGCTTCCAGGTCCTGTCGCCGCTCGTGCGCGAGCGCAAGGGCGAGTTCGTCGACCTCTTCAGCGACCTCCAGACCAAGGGCTACTCCCGCGCGCGTGTGGACGGGCAGACGATCCAGCTGTCCGAGCCGCCGACGCTGAAGAAGCAGGAGAAGCACACGATCGAGGTGGTCGTCGACCGCCTCACTGTGAAGAGCTCCGCCAAGCGCCGCCTGACCGACTCCGTGGAGACCGCGCTCGGCCTCTCCGGAGGCATGGTCGTGCTCGACTTCGTCGACCTCCCCGAGGACGACCCGGAGCGCGAGCGCATGTACTCGGAGCACCTGTACTGCACGTACGACGACCTGTCCTTCGAAGAGCTGGAGCCGCGCTCCTTCTCCTTCAACTCGCCCTTCGGCGCCTGCCCCGACTGCACCGGCATCGGCACGCGCATGGAGGTCGACCCCGAGCTGATCGTTCCCGACGAGGAGAAGTCGCTCGACGAGGGCGCCATCCACCCGTGGTCGCACGGGCACACGAAGGACTACTTCGGCCGCCTCATCGGCGCCCTCGCCGACGCGCTCGGATTCCGTACGGACATCCCCTTCGCCGGCCTTCCGCAGCGCGCCAAGAAGGCGCTCCTGAACGGCCACAAGACGCAGATCGAGGTCCGCTACCGCAACCGGTACGGGCGCGAGCGCCGCTACACGACGCCGTTCGAGGGCGCCGTCCCGTTCGTGAAGCGCCGCCACAGCGAGGCCGAGTCGGACACGAGCCGTGAGCGCTTCGAGGGCTACATGCGCGAGGTGCCCTGCCCGACCTGTGAGGGCACGCGACTGAAGCCGCTGATCCTGGCCGTCACGGTCATGGGGAAGTCGATCGCCGAGGTCTCGGCCATGTCGATCAGCGACTGCGCCGACTTCCTGAGCGAGATGAAGCTGAACGCGCGCGACAAGAAGATCGCCGAGCGCGTCCTGAAGGAGGTCAACGAGCGGCTGCGCTTCCTGGTCGACGTGGGCCTCGACTACCTGTCGCTCAACCGCGCGGCGGGCACCCTCTCCGGCGGCGAGGCCCAGCGCATCCGGCTCGCCACGCAGATCGGCTCCGGCCTCGTCGGCGTCCTGTACGTGCTCGACGAGCCGTCCATCGGCCTGCACCAGCGCGACAACCACCGGCTCATCGAGACGCTCGTCCGGCTCCGCGACATGGGCAACACGCTCATCGTGGTCGAGCACGACGAGGACACCATCAAGGTCGCCGACTGGATCGTCGACATCGGCCCCGGCGCGGGCGAGCACGGCGGCAAGGTCGTGCACAGCGGTCCGTTGAAGGGACTGCTGGAGAACCCCGAGTCGATGACCGGCCAGTACCTGGCGGGCAAGAAGGCCATCGAGATGCCGGACATCCGCCGGCCCGTGGACCCGGGACGCCGCCTCACCGTGCACGGCGCCAAGGAGAACAACCTCCGCGACATCGACGTGTCCTTCCCGCTGGGCGTCCTCACCGCCGTCACCGGAGTCTCCGGATCCGGCAAGTCGACGCTGGTGAACGACATCCTGTACACGCACCTGGCAAGGGAGTTGAACGGGGCGCGGTCCGTCCCCGGCCGCCACACGCGCGTGGACGGCGACGACCTAGTCGACAAGGTCGTGCACGTCGACCAGTCGCCCATCGGCCGCACGCCGCGGTCGAACCCGGCGACGTACACCGGAGTCTTCGACAACGTCCGCAAGCTGTTCGCCGAGACGACCGAGGCGAAGGTGCGCGGCTATCTGCCGGGCCGCTTCTCCTTCAACGTCAAGGGCGGCCGCTGCGAGAACTGCTCCGGTGACGGCACGATCAAGATCGAGATGAACTTCCTGCCGGACGTGTACGTCCCGTGCGAGGTCTGCCACGGCGCGCGCTACAACCGGGAGACGCTGGAGGTCCACTACAAGGGCAAGTCCATCTCCGAGGTCCTGGACATGCCGATCGAGGAGGCGCACAGCTTCTTCGAGGCCGTCCCGGCGATCGCCCGCCACCTCAAGACGCTCAACGACGTGGGCCTCGGCTACGTCCGGCTCGGGCAGCCCGCGCCGACGCTCTCCGGTGGTGAGGCGCAGCGTGTGAAGCTCGCCAGCGAGCTGCAGAAGCGTTCCACGGGCCGCACGGTGTACGTGCTCGACGAGCCGACGACCGGTCTGCACTTCGAGGACATCAGCAAGCTCATCACGGTGCTCTCGGGCCTCGTCGACAAGGGCAACACGGTCATCGTCATCGAGCACAACCTCGACGTCATCAAGACCGCCGACTGGGTCGTCGACATGGGCCCCGAGGGGGGTAACGGCGGAGGTCTCGTCGTCGCGGAGGGCACCCCGGAGGAGGTCGCGGCGATCCCGACGAGCCACACCGGAAAGTTCCTGCGTGACGTCCTCGGCGCCGACCGGGTCAGCGACGCGGCCGTGCCGGCCGCGCGTCCCCGTAAGGCGGCGAAGAAGACCGTGGCGGCGACGAAGGCCCCGGCCAAGAAGACGGCCGCGGCGAAGGCGACCGCCACCAAGACGGCCGCGGCGAAGGCGACCGCCACCAAGGCGACCGCCAAGACGGCCGCGAAGAAGCCCACAGCCAAGAAGGCGACCAAGGCGACCAAGGCGACCGGGAAGGCCCGTAAGGCCTGACACAGGTCTGTCCGTCCCGCCGACGGACGAGCGACGGCGCCCCGTGGGGAACTCCCCGCGGGGCGCCGCACGTTCAGATCCGGCCGACCCTCACGAGCCGCCCCTCACGAGGCCGTCCCTCACCACGCGACGCCCGCCAGCTCGGCGGCGTACGGCGGCTCCGCGCCCGCCCGTGAGCAGGTGACCGCCGCCGCCCGCGCGGCGAACCGCAGCAGCCGGGACCAGTCGTCGCCGCCGAGCGCGGCGATGGCGGCGGGGGAGAGGGCGTCCTGGCGCGAAAGCCCGTGCAGCAGCGCGGCGTTGACGGTGTCACCGGCGCCGATCGTGTCCACGACGTCGACCCGCTCACCCGGTATCGCGTACTCGCCCCCGTCCCGTGTGAGTACGGTGAGCCCGTCCCCGCCGCGCGTGATCACCACGGCGGCCGGTCCCGCGGCCAGCCACTCCTGAGGTGTGCCGCCCAGCCATTCGGCGTCGTCCTCGGAGAGCTTCAGCAGCGTCGTCGACGCCAGCCAGTTCTTGAAACGGGCCCGGTAGGCGTCCGCGTCGGGGATCAGTCCTGCCCGGATGTTCGGGTCGAGCGCCGTGCACACGCCCTGCGCGGCTGCCGAGCGCATCACGTCCTCGTACGCGGTGGCGCCCGGTTCGAGCGCCAGCGAGCAGGTGCCGAACGACATCGCGCGCGTGCCGGCGGGCAGCGCCTCGGGCACCGCGAAGAGCCGGTCGGCCGTCCCCTCCACGTAGAACGAGTACCCGGCGGAGCCGTCGGCGCCGATCGAGGCCACGGCGAGCGTCGTCGGCTCGTCGCCCCGCTGCACCGGGGACACATCCACTCCGGCCGACCGCAGGCCGCCGAGCAGGGCCTCCCCGAAGGCGTCCCGCGACACCCGGGAGCAGAACGCCACGGACGAGCCGAGGCGGCCGAGCGCCACCGCCGTGTTGTACGGGCCGCCACCGAGCCGCGGCGCGAGGGCGGGCAGCTCGCCGTCGGTGGGCACGCCCTGGGGGACGAGGTCGATCAGTGCCTCTCCGGCGACGACAATCACGGTGTTTCCTTTCGAGCGGGCAAGCGGACGAGCACCGGCAAGCGAGCGAACCCGGGCAAGCGACCGAGCACGGGCAGGCGACCGCCCGGTCGGACCTGCGATCACCACACGCCGACGCTAGAGCCTCCCACCGAGCACGGCACCCGCCTCACCCGAACCGGGCACGCCCGCCGTGCACCCGGGCACGTACGCCCTGGATCCGGGCAGGGGGTTCACTCCCAGTCCCACCCGATGCCCATCAGCCCCGCCCGCACCTGCGGCTCCACCATGTGCACCGACCGGTGCGTGTCGCTCAGCGCGAGTTCGTGGCGGCCGTCGCGCGGGCCCGCGGCCGACCGCTGCGCGAAGCGGTGGCAGCGCACGGGCAGCGCCTCGTCCGCGAACCGGACCTGGAGCGCGTACTGCCCTCCGGCGAAGCCGAATCCGCGGACGTACTCGGAGGCCGGACCGGCCGTCCCGTCCTCGAAGCCGTAGTGGAACAGATGCGTGTCACCGGCCCGGAGCCGCGCGTCGAACAGCAGCTCCGCGACCAGGACGCCCGCCCCGTCGTCCCATCGCACCCGCCCCGTACGGCAGTTCTCCGTGGCGTAGACCGCCACATCCGCCGGGGAACATCCCGGATCGCCATGGTGGATGGCCACATAACGGTCCACGCCGTCGTGGTGCGCCCGCACGATCTGCTGCGAATCCCTGCCGAGGAGCTGCCGGCGCGCGCCGATCCGCACCCGCTCGTGGTGCCCGATGGTGTGCACCCCGCCGTCCAGCGGGGACTCCAGCTCCGCGAGCAGCCGCTCGACGGCCCCGGACACCTCGATGAGCGACCGGTACGAGCGGGCCGCGGAGCGCTTGGGCACGGCCGTTCCGGGCACCGGGCCGAGCAGCCGGATCAGTGATTCCTCGGGCAGTTCGAGGATCTCCTCCAGGGCGCGCACGGCGCGCATCGACTCTGGGCGCTGCGGCCGCCGTGCGCCGTGCTGCCAGTAACTCAGGCTGGTGACGCCGATGGTGACGCCCCGGCGGGCCAGGTGGTGGCGCACTCGGTGCAGGGGCAGCTGCCGGGCGGCGATCGCGGCCCGCAGGGCGCTGTGGAACGGCCCTGAGCGCAGCACCGCCTCCAGGTTCGGCCCCCGGGCCGTTGATGTCCGTCGTCCGTCGAGCCGCATTCCACCGCCTCAAGTCACCCGGCATTGAAGCGTGTTGGCCCGCGCCCGACAAGCCTCGACACTCACCACACGCAACGCCACCGGCCGACCACGCACAGGTGTCGGACGCCGCGGGCGGCCGCGTACCCCCGAGAGCGCGGCGCCACCCACGCAGCGCACCCCGAACTGTCACACACCGCCAGTAGGGTGTCTGACATGGCCGACCCCTCCAGCTACCGCCCCAAGCCGGGACAGATCCCCGACTCCCCAGGGGTGTACAGGTTCCGCGACGAGCACCGCCGGGTGATCTACGTCGGGAAGGCGAAGAGCCTGCGCCAGCGCCTGGCGAGCTACTTCCAGGACCTGGCGAACCTGCACCCCCGTACGCGCACGATGGTCACCACGGCCGCGTCCGTGGAGTGGACGGTGGTGTCCACGGAGGTCGAGGCGCTGCAGCTGGAGTACTCCTGGATCAAGGAGTACGACCCCCGGTTCAACGTCAAGTACCGCGACGACAAGAGCTACCCGTACCTCGCGGTGACGATGAACGAGGAGTTCCCGCGGGTCCAGGTGATGCGCGGCCAGAAGAAGAAGGGCGTGCGCTACTTCGGTCCGTACGGGCACGCGTGGGCGATCCGCGACACCGTGGACCTGCTCCTGCGCGTCTTCCCTGTACGCACGTGCTCCAAGGGCGTGTTCAACAACGCGGAGCGCACGGGCCGGCCCTGTCTGCTCGGCTACATCGGCAAGTGCTCGGCTCCCTGCGTGAGCCGCGTCACGCCCGAGGAGCACCGCGAACTGGCCGACGAGTTCTGCGACTTCATGGCGGGGCGTACCGGGACGTACATCCGGCGCCTGGAGAAGGACATGGCCGCGGCGGCCGACGAGATGGAGTACGAGCGGGCGGCCCGCCTGCGTGACGACGTCGAGGCGCTCAAGAAGGCCATGGAGAAGAGCGCGGTCGTCCTCACCGACGCCACCGACGCCGACCTCGTCGCCCTGGCGGAGGACGAGCTGGAGGCGGCCGTCCAGATCTTCCACGTGCGCGGCGGACGCGTGCGCGGCCAGCGCGGCTGGGTCACCGACAAGGTCGAGGCGGTCACCAGCGGCGACCTCGTCGAGCACGCGCTGCAGCAGCTCTACGGGGAGGAGACCGGGGACGCCGTCCCCAAGGAGGTCCTCGTCCCCGCGCTGCCCGAGCCCCTGGAGCCCGTCCAGGCCTGGCTCACCGAGCGCCGCGGGTCGAACGTGTCGTTGCGCATCCCGCAGCGCGGCGACAAGAAGGCGCTCATGGAGACGGTCTACAGGAACGCGCAGCAGGGCCTCGTCCTGCACAAGACGAAGCGCGCCTCCGACCTCACCACGCGCTCGCGCGCGCTGGAGGAGATCGCCGCGGCCCTCGACCTGGACAGCGCTCCGCTGCGCATCGAGTGCTACGACATCTCGCACCTCCAGGGCGACGACGTCGTGGCCTCCATGGTCGTCTTCGAGGACGGCCTGGCCCGCAAGAGCGAGTACCGGCGCTTCCAGATCAAGGGCTTCGAGGGACAGGACGACGTCCGTTCCATGCACGAGGTCATCACTCGGCGCTTCAAGCGCTACCTCTCCGCCCAGGAGAAGTCGGCCGACTGGTCCGACGAGGAGCCGGACGCGGGCGAGGAACCGGTGGTCGAGGAGTCGCGCCTCACAGAGGACGACGGCCGGCCCAAGAGGTTCGCCTACCCGCCGCAGCTCGTCGTGGTCGACGGCGGGCAGCCGCAGGTCGCGGCGGCCAAGCGGGCCCTGGACGAGCTCGGCATCGACGACATCGCGGTGTGCGGCCTCGCCAAGCGTCTCGAAGAGGTCTGGGTGCCGGACGAGGAGGACCCGGTGGTCCTTCCCCGCACCAGCGAGGGGCTCTACCTGCTCCAGCGCGTGCGGGACGAGGCGCACCGCTTCGCGATCGCCTACCAGCGCACCAAGCGGGCCAAGCGCTTCAGGTCGGGCCCGCTGGACGACGTGCAGGGCCTCGGGGACTCGCGCAAGCAGGCACTGCTCAAGCACTTCGGGTCGGTGAAGCGGCTGCGGGCCGCCACCATCGACCAGATCTGCGAGGTCCCCGGCATAGGCCGCAAGACGGCCGAGGCCATCGTGCTGGCCTTCGCCAAGGCCGCGCCCGCCGCGCCCGCGGTGAACACGGCCACCGGAGAGATCATCGAATACGAAGACGAAGCGACCGGCACGACGGACGTGCCGGCCGGCGGGGACCCGGTCAGCGCGGGCGCCCCGGAGGAACAACGGGGGCATGAGTCATGAGCGAGCAGGACCACGAGAGCAGCGACACCAGCGGCATGCCACAGGGCCCCGCACCACAGGAACAGCCGCAACCACAGCACGGAGCACAAGTGAGCACGGGCACCGGATCAGGGACAGGACCAGGCACGGAACAACCAGGCACGGGCGAAGAGACGGGCACAGGCGAAGGCACAGGCGCGGACCTGGACACCGCGGCGGGAGCCGGCAAGACCGCCGATGCGCCGGGCGTCCCCGACACCGCCATCCCCGAGCTCGTGATCATCTCCGGGATGTCGGGCGCCGGCCGCTCCACCGCGGCGAAGTGCCTGGAGGACCTCGGCTGGTTCGTCGTCGACAACCTGCCGCCCGCGCTGATCCCCACCATGGTGGAGCTCGGCGCCCGCTCGCAGGGCAACGTGGCGCGGATCGCGGTCGTCGTCGACGTACGGGGACGGCGCTTCTTCGACAACCTCCGGCAGTCCCTCGCGGACCTGGAGGCCAAGCACGTCACGCGCCGCATCGTCTTCCTGGAGTCCTCCGACGAGGCCCTGGTGCGCCGCTTCGAGTCCGTACGCCGCCCGCACCCCCTCCAGGGCGACGGCCGGATCGTCGACGGCATCGACGCCGAGCGCGAACTGCTGCGCGAGCTGCGCGGCGACGCGGACCTGGTCATCGACACCTCCAGCCTCAACGTCCACGAACTGCGCGCCAAGATGGACGCCCAGTTCGCCGGCGACGAGGAGCCCGAGCTGCGGGCCACCGTCATGTCGTTCGGCTTCAAGTACGGCCTGCCGGTCGACGCCGACCTCGTGGTCGACATGCGCTTCCTGCCGAACCCGCACTGGGTCCCCGAGCTGCGCCCCTTCACCGGCCTGAACGAGGAGGTGTCGAACTACGTCTTCTCGCAGCCCAGCGCCAAGGAGTTCCTCGACCGCTACACCGAGCTGCTCCAGCTGATCGCCGCCGGCTACCGCCGTGAGGGCAAGCGCTACGTGACGATCGCCGTCGGCTGTACGGGCGGCAAGCACCGCTCCGTCGCGACGTCGGAGAAGCTCGCCGCCCGCCTCGCCGCGCAGGGCGTCGAGACCGTGATCGTCCACCGTGACATGGGACGGGAATGACGGGACGTACCCTGCGGCTCACCAGCAGGATCCGCCGCAGAACCTCGCCGGTGAAGCCGGGCAGGGGCACCACACCCAAGGTCGTCGCCCTCGGCGGCGGCATGGGTCTGTCGGCATCCCTGGCCGCGCTGCGCCGCATCACGAACAACCTCACGGCCGTCGTCACGGTCGCCGACGACGGGGGCTCCAGCGGCCGCCTGCGCGACGAGCTGGGCGTGCTGCCGCCCGGTGACCTGCGCAAGGCCCTCGCGGCCCTGTGCGGGGACGACGACTGGGGCCAGACCTGGGCCCGCGTCATCCAGCACCGCTTCCAGTCCAAGGGCGAGCTGCACGAGCACGCGGTCGGCAATCTGCTGATCGTCGCCCTGTGGGAGCAGCTCGGCGATCATGTGCAGGCCCTGGACCTGGTCGGCAAGCTGCTCGGCGCGCAGGGGCGGGTGCTGCCCATGTCCGCCGTCCCGCTGGAGCTCCAGGCCCTGGTGAAGGGACACGATCCGACACGCCCGGACGACATCGAGACCGTGCGCGGTCAGGCGACGGTCGCGCTCACCCGCGGTGAGGTCCAGTCCGTCCACGTGGTGCCGCGCGATCCGCCGGCCGTTCCCGAGGCGGTCGCCGCGGTGCTCGACGCGGACTGGGTGGTGCTGGGCCCGGGCTCCTGGTTCTCCTCCGTGATTCCGCATCTGCTGGTCCCGGAGCTGCTCGACGCACTGGTCGAGACGAAGGCCCGAAAGGTCCTCTCGCTGAACCTCGCGCCGCAACCCGGAGAAACTGAGGGGTTCTCCCCGCAGCGTCATTTGGAAGTTTTGGGACGACACGCACCTAAACTCACGTTGGACGTGGTGCTGGCCGACGAGGCCGCCGTGCCCGATCGCGAGTCCCTGACCGAAACCGCCCATGAGCGTTTCGGTGCCGCGGTCGAGCTGGCGCCGGTGGCCAGGCCCGACGGCACTCCGAGGCACGACCCGGAGCTGTTGGCCGCCGCGTACGACCGTATTTTTCGGATGCATGGAAGGATCGGCCCATGGCGATGACGGCAGCGGTGAAGGACGAGATCTCCCGGCTCCCCGTCACCCGGACCTGCTGCAGGAAGGCCGAGGTCTCGGCCATTCTGCGGTTTGCGGGCGGCCTTCACCTGGTGAGCGGCCGCATCGTGATCGAGGCGGAGCTGGACACCGCGATGGCCGCACGGCGGCTCAAGCGGGACATTCTCGAGATCTTCGGGCACAGCTCGGAGCTGATCGTGATGGCGCCCGGCGGGCTGCGCCGCGGCTCGCGGTTCGTTGTACGAGTGGTGGCGGGCGGCGACCAGCTGGCCCGCCAGACGGGCCTGGTGGACGGCCGCGGCCGGCCGATCCGGGGCCTGCCGCCGCAGGTGGTCTCGGGGGCCACCTGCGACGCCGAGGCGGCCTGGCGCGGCGCGTTCCTGGCGCACGGCTCGCTCACCGAGCCGGGGCGCTCCAGCTCGCTCGAGGTGACGTGCCCGGGCCCCGAGGCGGCGCTCGCCCTGGTCGGCGCCGCCCGCAGGCTGCAGATCGCGAGCAAGGCCCGTGAGGTGCGCGGCGTGGACCGCGTGGTGGTGCGCGACGGCGACGCGATCGGCGCCCTGCTCACCCGTATGGGGGCGCACGAGTCGGTGCTCGCCTGGGAGGAGCGGCGGATGCGCCGCGAGGTGCGCGCCACCGCGAACCGCCTCGCGAACTTCGACGACGCGAACCTGCGCCGCTCGGCCCGCGCCGCGGTCGCGGCCGGCGCCCGGGTGCAGCGCGCCCTGGAGATCCTCGCCGACGACGTGCCCGAGCACCTCGCCGCCGCGGGCCGCCTGCGCATGGACCACAAGCAGGCCTCCCTGGAGGAGCTGGGCGCGCTCGCCGACCCGCCGCTGACCAAGGACGCCGTCGCGGGCCGCATCCGCCGCCTGCTGGCCATGGCGGACAAGCGGGCCCAGGACCTCGGCATCCCCAGCACGGAGTCCAACCTCACGGAGGACATGGCGGAGGAGCTGACGGAGGAGATGGCGGAGAGCCTCGCGCAGAACCTGGCGGGCTGACCCGCAGCACCTTTTCGACGAGCCGGTGGCGGCGCCCGATCGCGGGCGCCGCCACCGGCTTTTCCATGTCTGTGAACGGGAGTTGAGGCCCCCTTGACTTGACCATGAACGGTCACGATTCTGACGCTTGTTCGCTTCTGCGGCATCGCGCCACAACCGTGGCAGACAACTGCAAGGGGGGCTCATGCGACGAAGTGTGGGACGAAGAACGGGACGGGGGCGGGGAGCGGGACGACGAGCGAGATCGATCCTCGCCGTCGGAGCGCTTGTCCTGGGGGTGGGAGGCGCCGCACTGGCGCCCGTCGCCCACGCGGACAACGGCCCGGCGAAGGCAGGTTCCGGCGCGGACGCCGTCAAGGTGTTCCGCGCCGAGGTGTCGAAGGAGCAGATACCGCTGCTCCTCCAGGCCGGCCAGGACGGCCACGAACTCGGCGAGCAGGCTCCGAAGAAGGGCACGTCGAAGGTCGAGGTCTACCTCACCGACAAGCAGGCCGACAGCCTTCGTAAGAAGGGCGTCGAGCTCACCGAGCACAAGCTGAGTACCAAGGCGACGGCCCGCGTCGAGGCCGCCGGTGACGGAGTCTTCCGCCCGTACCGCGGCAAGGGCGGCCTCCAGGAGGAGGTCCTGCGCACCGCCCAGGAGCATCCCGACCTCACCAAGGTCGTCTCCATCGGCAAGACGCTCCAGGGCCAGGACATCCTCGCGCTCAAGCTCACCAAGCGCGCCAAGAAGGTCAAGGACGGCGCGAAGCCGTCCGTGCTCTACATGTCGAACCAGCACGCGCGCGAGTGGATCACCCCGGAGATGACCCGCCGCTTGATGCACCACTACGTGGACAACTACTCCAAGGACGCGCACGTCAAGAAGCTCGTCGACTCCACGGAGATGTGGTTCGTCCTCTCCGCCAACCCCGACGGCTACGACTGGACGTTCAAGGACGCGGCCAACCGCCAGTGGCGCAAGAACATGCGCGACAACAACGGCGACGGCAAGTACACCACCGGCGACGGCGTCGACCTCAACCGCAACTTCGCCTACAAGTGGGGCTACGACGACGAGGGTTCGTCACCCGAACCCGCCAACCAGACCTACCGTGGCGCGAGCCCGAACTCCGAGCCGGAGACCAAGGCCCTCGACGCTTTCGAGAAGCGCGTCGGCTTCGACTACGCCATCAACTACCACTCCGCCGCCGAACTGCTGCTCTACGGAGTGGGCTGGCAGGTCGCCACGCCGACCCCGGACGACGTGCTCTACAAGGCGCTCGCCGGTACCCCGGAGAAGTCCGCGATCCCCGGCTACCACCCGCAGGTCTCCTCGGAGCTGTACACGACGAACGGCGAGGCCGACGGGCACGCAGGCAACGTCAACGGCACCTCGATGTTCACGCCCGAGATGAGCACCTGCCAGACCGCGTCGAACGTCGACCCCAACGACGCGTGGAAACCCGGCGACTGCGCGTCGGTCTTCACGTTCCCGGACGACGAGAAGCTCATCCAGGCCGAGTTCGAGAAGAACATCCCCTTCGCGATGTCGATCGCCGAGACCGCCTCGCACCCGGACCAACCGTCGTCCTCGGTCGGCATGGAGGCGCCCGACTTCACCCCGGCGAAGTTCACGACTTCGTACGCGCGCGGTGGTGACCAGGAAGTCTCCGTGACGGTACGGAAGTCTGTTCGCGACAAGGAGCTGAACTACCGCGTCAATGGCGGCCGTTCGCACGATGAGGAATTGCGTGCCTGGAAGGGCGGCGAGACCTACGGAGGCGACGACAATCTGCACTTCGACGCCTATAGGGCGAAGGTCGAGGACGCCGATGTCGGCGACAAGGTAGAGGTGTGGTTCACGGGGCGCACGAAATCCGGAAAGAGCACAAGTAGCGAGCACTTCACCTACACCGTCGCCGCACGCGACAAGGGCGACACTCTTGTCGTCGCGGAGAACGACGCCGCGGGTGTGCAAACGGGCGCCTACGTAGACGCGCTCAAGGCCGCGGGCCGCTCCCCGGTCGTCTGGAACGTCGCGAAGCAGGGTACTCCCGACCCCCTCGCCGTACTCGGCCACTTCAAGGCGGTCGTCCACTACACGAGCGCCGACCGGCCGACCCTCGCCACCCAACTGGCCATACGCGACTACCTGAACGAGGGCGGCAAGCTCGTCGAGGCGGGCGAGAAGGCGGGCGGCTCTGTCGACATCGGCGGCACCACGACGAACGACTTCAGCCAGTACTACCTGGGCGCCTACTCGCGCACGGCCTCCCCGGTGGCGACCCGCTTCGACGGTTCAGGTGACCTCGACGGGATCGCCGCGTCCCTCGGAGACGCACCCGGCAACCCGCTGAACGGCGCGGGCCTGTACGAGGCGACCTCCGCCACGCTGCCGCAGTTCACCAGCGCGGGAGCGGGCCAGTACGAGGGCGCGGGCATGGCGGCCGCCGTCCACACGGACGACGCGTACAAGCGCCTGACCCGCACCATCGACCTCAGCGGAGTCACCGCGGCCCAGCAGCCGCAGCTGCGGATGCAGCTCCTGTGGGACACCGAACCGGGCTACGACCACGCACCCCTGGAGGCGCACACGACCGGTGCGGAGGACTGGACGACCCTGCCCGACAGGGACGGTTACACCTCGAACAAGGTGCCCACGGAGTGCGAGGCCGGATTCTTCATCCAGGACCACCCGGCGCTCGCCCGCTACCTGACGCCGGACGGCGCCGCCTGCGGCAACACCGGCACCTCCGGCCAGTGGAACAGCCTCACCGGCTCCTCGGACGACTGGAAGACGGTCACGTACGACCTGAGCGCCTATGCCGGCAAGTCCGTCGAGGTGTCCCTGAGTTACGTGAGCGACCCCGGGACCGGAGGTGAGGGCGTGCGCGCCGACAACGCCTCCGTCGTGATCGGGGGACAGGCCACCGAGACCGAGGGCTTCGAGACGTCCCTGGGCGTCTGGAGCGTCCCCGGGCCGCCCGCGGGCAGTCCGCCCGCCGTGAAGGACTGGGCGCTCGCCAAGGACCTGTTCACGACGTACGGCGCGATCAGCACGCCCGACACGGTGCTGCTCGGATTCGGCCTGGAACACGTCACCGCGGCAGCCGATCGAAATGCGCTCATCCGAAAGGCCCTGCGCTCAATTAGCGACTGAACGGGGTCTGAATTACCCGCGAAATACACAGCGGCCCGTACGTTACTCATGAGTACGGGCCGCTGTGTCCTGCATGGAGTCGCTCGATGTCACCCCGAGCCTTTATGGGAGGTAGGGTCGGAGGCGGTCGGGGACATCCCAAATAAATCTCGCCGGCGTCGATACTCCGGCGTACCAACGAGGAGATCGGTTCGTGACGATCCGCGTAGGCATCAACGGCTTTGGCCGCATCGGTCGCAATTATTTCCGCGCCCTTCTTGACCAGGGTGCAGACATCGAGATCGTTGCTGTCAACGACCTGGGTGACACCGCGACCACCGCACACCTTCTGAAGTACGACACGATCCTGGGCCGTCTCAAGGCCGAGGTGTCGCACACAGAGGACACCATCACGGTCGACGGCCGCACCATCAAGGTGCTGTCCGAGCGCAACCCCGCCGACATTCCGTGGGGTCAGCTCGGTGTCGACGTCGTGATCGAGTCCACGGGCATCTTCACGAAGAAGGCGGACGCCGAGAAGCACATCGCAGGCGGCGCCAAGAAGGTCCTCATCTCGGCTCCGGCCAAGGACGAGGACATCACCATCGTGATGGGCGTCAACCAGGACCAGTACGACCCGGCGAACCACCACGTCATCTCGAACGCGTCGTGCACCACCAACTGTGTGGCGCCGATGGCGAAGGTGCTCGACGAGAACTTCGGCATCGTCCGTGGCCTGATGACGACGGTTCACGCCTACACGAACGACCAGCGCATCCTGGACTTCCCGCACAGCGACCTGCGCCGCGCGCGTGCCGCCGCGGAGAACATCATCCCGACCACGACGGGCGCCGCCAAGGCGACCGCCCTGGTCCTGCCGCAGCTCAAGGGCAAGCTCGACGGCATCGCGATGCGCGTCCCGGTCCCGACCGGCTCGGCCACCGACCTGGTCGTGGAGCTGCAGCGCGAGACCACCAAGGACGAGGTCAACGCCGCGTTCAAGAAGGCCGCGGACGGCGAGCTCAAGGGCATCGTGGCGTACACCGAGGACCCGATCGTGTCCTCGGACATCGTCGGCGAGCCGGTCTCCTGCACCTTCGACTCCTCCCTGACCATGGTCCAGGAAGGCAACTCGGTGAAGATCCTCGGCTGGTACGACAACGAGTGGGGCTACTCCAACCGTCTCGTCGACCTCACGGTCTTCGTCGGCGGTCAGCTCTGAGCCGTCCAGGGTTCTGAGACCTCTAAGGTTCTAGAGCAGCAAGGCACTCAGATGTAGCGAAGGGTCCGGACCCGCGCGGCGCCGCGCGACAGTCCGGGCCCTTCGCGCGTCAGCCTTCACGAACGTGCACGACCAGCCCTCTCAAGGAGCCCATCCATGAAGACGATTGAGGAACTTCTCGCCGAAGGGGTCGACGGGAAGCGGGTGTTCGTCCGCGCCGACCTCAACGTGCCGCTGGCCGACGGCCTCATCACCGACGACGGCCGCATCCGCGCCGTCCTGCCGACCGTGCAGGCCCTGGCCGGCGCGGGCGCCAAGGTGATCGTCGCCTCCCACCTGGGCCGCCCCAAGGGCGCCCCGGACCCGCAGTTCTCCCTGCTGCCCGCCGCCGAGCGCCTCGCCGAGCTGCTGGGCAAGCCGGTCGCGTTCGCCCAGGACACGGTCGGCCCCGCCGCCCACGAGGCCGTCGACGGCCTGCAGCCCGGCCAGGTCGCCGTCATCGAGAACCTGCGCTTCAACGCCGGCGAGACGAGCAAGGACGACGCCGAGCGCGGCGACTTCGCCGAGCAGCTCGCCCACCTTGCGGACGTCTACGTAGGCGACGGTTTCGGCGCCGTGCACCGCAAGCACGCCTCCGTGTACGACCTGCCGAAGCGGCTTCCGCACTACGCCGGCTACCTCATCGCCACCGAGGTCGGCGTCCTGAAGAAGCTCACCGACGACGTCAAGCGCCCCTACGTGGTCGCGCTCGGCGGCGCCAAGGTCTCCGACAAGCTGGCCGTCATCGACCAGCTGCTCGGCAGGGCCGACCGCCTCCTCATCGGTGGTGGCATGGCGTACACCTTCCTCAAGGCCAAGGGCTACGAGGTCGGTATCTCGCTCCTCCAGGAGGACCAGCTCCCGACCGTCACGGAGTACATGGAGCGCGCCGAGAAGAACGGCGTGGAGATCGTGCTCCCGGTCGACGTCCTGGTCTCGCCGGAGTTCCCCGACCTCAAGGGCAAGACCCCGGCCAACCCCTCGACCGTCGCCGCGGACGCCATCCCGGCCGACCAGGAGGGCCTGGACATCGGCCCCAAGACCCGCAAGCTGTACGCCTCGAAGCTCGCCGACGCCGAGACCGTGTTCTGGAACGGTCCGATGGGCGTCTTCGAGCACCCCGACTACGCCGAGGGCACCAAGGCGGTCGCCCAGGCCCTCATCGACGCTCCCGGCTTCACCGTCGTGGGTGGCGGAGACTCCGCCGCGGCGGTCCGTACGCTGGGCTTCGACGAGAAGGCATTCGGCCACATCTCGACCGGCGGTGGCGCCTCCCTCGAGTACCTCGA
Source organism: Streptomyces sp. NPDC002754 (assembly GCF_053592315.1). Lineage (NCBI taxonomy): Bacteria > Bacillati > Actinomycetota > Actinomycetes > Kitasatosporales > Streptomycetaceae > Streptomyces > Streptomyces sp. NPDC002754. The sequence continues at coordinate 162,645 of NZ_JBSFVM010000004.1, read as the reverse complement.
GGGCAAGACGCTGCCCGGTCTCGCCGCACTGGAGGACTGACCCCGCATGACTGCTCCCGTACAGGGCCGCACGCCGCTGATGGCGGGCAACTGGAAGATGAACCTCAACCACCTCGAGGCCATCGCGCACGTCCAGAAGCTCGCTTTCGCTCTCGCGGACAAGGACTACGACGCCGTCGAGGTCGCCGTTCTGCCGCCGTTCACCGACCTGCGCTCCGTGCAGACGCTGGTCGACGGCGACAAGCTCAAGATCAAGTACGGCGCCCAGGACCTCTCGGCGCACGACTCCGGCGCGTACACCGGTGAGATCTCCGGCCCGATGCTCGCCAAGCTCAAGTGCACCTTCGTGGCGATCGGCCACTCGGAGCGCCGGCAGTACCACGACGAGACCGACGAGGTCGTCAACGGCAAGGTGAAGGCCGCGTACAAGCACGGCCTGACGCCGATCCTGTGTGTCGGTGAGGAGCTGGACGTCCGAGAGGCGGGCAACCACGTCTCCCACACGCTCGGCCAGGTCGAGGGCGGCCTCAAGGACCTGCCCGCCGAGCAGGCCGAGACGATCGTCATCGCCTACGAGCCCGTGTGGGCCATCGGCACCGGCAAGGTGTGCGGCGCCGACGACGCGCAGGAGGTCTGCGGGGCCATCCGTGGCAAGCTCGCCGATCTGTACTCGCAGGACGTCGCGGACAAGGTCCGCATCCAGTACGGCGGTTCGGTGAAGTCCGGCAACGTCGCGGAGATCATGTCCAAGCCCGACATCGACGGCGCCCTGATCGGCGGCGCCTCGCTGGACGCCGACGAGTTCGTGAAGATCGTTCGCTTCCACGAGCAGTGACACGAGCAGCGAGTAGGCGCTAGCCGCCATACGTCGTACCCTTGCGGGGCCGAGGCTCTTCGCGGAGCGTCGGCCCCGTCGTCCAAAAAGTTCCGAGGAAGTTGGTCCAGCCGTGGTTATGGGGTTCTCGATCGCCCTGATCGTCTTCAGCCTGCTGCTGATGCTCCTGGTGCTGATGCACAAGGGAAAGGGCGGCGGCCTCTCCGACATGTTCGGTGGCGGCATGCAGTCCTCCGTCGGTGGCTCCTCGGTCGCCGAGCGGAACCTCGACCGGATCACGGTCGTGACCGGTCTCCTGTGGTTCGCGTGCATCGTGGTGCTCGGCATTCTGATGAAGATCAACAACTGACTTTCGGGCCCCGGTCCCTGGGGCCGGTCCGCCACAACCGCATATCTCTCACGTAAAGCCCCATGTTCGGTACGCGCTCAACAACGCGGCCTATCATGGGGCTTGCGTCTGTGGAGCGATGTAACTCCAAGCACTGGACGCGCGTTGGGCCTTACGTAGACTGAGGCGCTCCGCGGCGAAGCTCGAACGCCGACAGGCTTCGCGGCACCATCACGCAGGGAGTTACGACCGTGGCAAGTGGCAACGCGATCCGAGGAAGTCGGGTCGGGGCGGGGCCGATGGGCGAGGCCGAGCGCGGCGAGTCCGCGCCGCGCCTGCGCATCTCCTTCTGGTGCTCGAACGGGCACGAGACGCAGCCGAGCTTCGCCTCCGACGCGCAGGTGCCGGAGACCTGGGACTGTCCGCGCTGCGGCTTCCCGGCCGGGCAGGACCGGGACAGCCCGCCGGCCCCACCGCGTACGGAGCCGTACAAGACGCACCTGGCCTATGTGCGGGAGCGGCGCAGTGACGCGGACGGTGAGGCGATCCTCGCCGAGGCGCTCGCGAAACTGCGGGGCGAGATCTGACCGGCCAAAAGGGCCGGGCACCTGAGCAGGTGCCCGGCCCTTTTCTCGTACCTCTTTCGTGTGGCCACGGAAAGGCCCGATTCAACCTGATCAATTAGGTTGGATGGCAGCAGCGGGGCACCGTACGTACGCAGGTACGAGAGAAGGCTGAAGTCCGAGATGAACGCGTCCGACAAGCAGACAGCACTCACCCAGACGCCCGAATGGCAGGCGCTCGCCAAGCACCGCGAGCAGCTGGGCGACGTACCACTGCGGGAGTTGTTCGAGGCCGATCCCGCGCGCGGTTCCGGCTGGACGCTGGGGGTCGGTGACCTGCACGTCGACTACTCCAAGCACCTGGTCACCGGCGAGACGCTGCGGCTGCTGCGCGAGCTGGCCGCCGCGACCGACGTGTTCGGCCTGCGCGATGCCATGTTCCGCGGCGACAAGATCAACACGACCGAGGACCGGGCCGTCCTGCACACCGCGCTGCGTGCTCCGCGGGACGCGGTGATCGAGGTCGACGGCGAGAACGTGGTGCCGGGAGTGCACGCCGTCCTCGACAAGATGGCCGCCTTCGCCGACCGGGTCAGGTCGGGGGAGTGGACCGGACACACCGGCAAGCGGATCAAGAACGTCGTCAACATCGGCATCGGCGGCTCCGACCTCGGTCCCGCGATGGCGTACGAGGTGCTGCGCTCCTTCGCCGACCGCGACCTGACCGTCCGCTTCGTGTCGAACGTCGACGGGGCGGACCTGCACGAGGCCGTACGGGACCTGGACCCCGCCGAGACGCTGTTCGTCATCGCCTCGAAGACCTTCACCACCATCGAGACGATCACCAACGCGACGTCCGCGCGCGACTGGCTGCTCACCGGGCTGAGGGCCCCTCAGGAAGCCGTCGCCAAGCACTTCGTGGCGCTTTCGACGAACGCAGGGAAGGTGTCGGAGTTCGGCATCGACACGGCCAACATGTTCGAGTTCTGGGACTGGGTCGGCGGACGTTATTCGTATGACTCGGCGATCGGGTTGTCGCTGATGATCGCCATCGGCCCGGCCGCGTTCCGCGAGATGCTCGACGGCTTCCTCCTCGTCGACGAGCACTTCCGCACGGCGCCCGCCGAGTCCAACGTCCCTTTGCTGATGGGTCTGTTGGGTATCTGGTACGGAAACTTCCACGACGCGCAGTCGCACGCGGTGCTGCCGTACTCGCACTACCTCTCCAAGTTCACGGCGTACCTCCAGCAGCTCGACATGGAGTCGAACGGCAAGTACGTGCAACGCAATGGCGAGGAGGTCGGCTGGCAGACCGGCCCCGTGGTGTGGGGCACGCCGGGCACGAACGGGCAGCACGCCTACTACCAACTCATCCACCAGGGAACGAAGTTGATCCCTGCGGACTTCATCGGTTTCGCCGAGCCGGTCGCCGATCTGCTGCCGGGGCTCGTCGCCCAGCACGACCTGCTCATGGCCAACTTCTTCGCGCAGACCCAGGCGCTGGCGTTCGGCAAGACACCCGACGAGGTGCGCGCCGAGGGAGTGCCCGAGGAGCTGGTGCCGCACAAGACGTTCAAGGGCGACCACCCGACGACCACGATCCTCGCGAAGGACCTCACGCCGTCCGTGCTCGGGCAGTTGGTCGCCCTCTACGAACACAAGGTGTTCGTGCAAGGCGCCGTCTGGAACATCGACTCCTTCGACCAGTGGGGCGTCGAGCTGGGCAAGGTGCTCGCGAAGCGCGTGGAGCCGGCGCTCACCGAGGGTGCGGAGGTACCGGGGCTCGACACGTCGACACAGGCGCTGGTCGCGAAGTACCGGGAGCTGCGGGGCCGTTAATCGTTATTGGGGTGCGCAAAGTCCTTCCGGCGGGTGAGACTGCCCGTCCGTGACCCAGCCGGGAGGCAGCCCCCTGATGAACAACGGCCAGCTCATGTCGGCACTCGCCGACCCAGAACGACTCAGGCTCTACGCGCGCATCGTCCTCGACGGCCTGCCGCCGCGCGAGGCCGACTCCCCGGTGGCCCGCAAGCACCTCGGCAAGCTGATCGCCGCGGGACTCGTCCAGCGCCTCGACGACGGCTCGCTGCGCGCCGGGTCGGAGATCTTCCGCCACCACCGGGCCGCCGAGCCCGCCCCGGGCGTCCCGCGCCACCTCACCGGCTTCTTCTCCCGGGGCCGCCTCACCGTCATACCGGTACGCCAGACCGTCCGCCACGACCTCCTCGTGCACCTCACGGGCAGGCTCTTCGACGCCGAGCGCACCTACAGCGAGCGCGAGGTCAACGAGGCGCTGCGCACGGTCCATGACGACACGGCCGCGCTGCGCCGCTACTGCGTCATCGACGGCCTCCTCGTACGCGAGAAGGACGGGTCGGACTACCGCGTGCCGCAGCACGCGTAGGGCCCCACTTCTTTAAGAAGCGGGGCCCACGTGCCTGCGTAGGACGTCGTTACGCGATCGCCGGCGGATACAGCTCCGGCGGCAGCTGCGACGCCGCGGCCGCGTCCAGCAGCCACAGCGTGCGCGAACGGCCGTACGCGCCCGCGGCGGGGGCCTGGATCTCGCCCGCGCCGGACAGCGCGATCGCGGCGGCCCCCGCCTTGTCCTCGCCCGCGGCGAGCAGCCACACCTCGCGCGCGGCCCGGATCGCCGGGAGCGTGAGCGTGGTGCGGGTGGGCGGCGGCTTGGGGGCGCCGTGCACGCCGACGACGGTGCGCTCCGTCTCGCGGACCGCCGGGAGCTCCGGGAAGAGCGACGCGACGTGCGTGTCGGGGCCGACGCCGAGCATCAGGACGTCGAAGGTCGGCACGGGGCCGTGGTCCTCGGGTCCCGCGGCGTTCGCGAGCTCGGCCGCGTACGCCTCGGCCGCGGCGTCCGCCTCGAAAGGACCGTCCGACGCGGGCATGGGGTGCACGCGCGTGGGGTCGAGCGGCACCGCGTCGAGCAGCGCCTCCTTCGCCTGTGTGTAGTTGCGCTCGGGGTCGCCGTCCGGCAGGAACCGCTCGTCGCCCCACCACAGGTCGAGGCGGCCCCAGTCGACCGCGTCCCTGGCGGGGGCCGCGTGCAGCGCGGCCAGCAGGCCGTTGCCGTTGCGGCCGCCCGTCAGGACGACGGAGGCGGAGCCGCGGGCGGACTGGGCGTCGACGATCTTGGTGATCAGCCGGGCCGCGGCCGCCTGCGCCATCAGCTCCTTGTCGCGGTGGACGACGAGTTGGGGTGCTGCACTCACTTGTCTGCGCTCACTTCGTCGTTGCCTTCTTGGCGGGAGCCTTTTTGGCAGGGGCCTTCTTGGCCGGTGCCTTCTTCGCGGCCGCCTTCGGGGCGGGCGCCGCCGCGGGAGCGGCCGAGGCTGCCGACGACACCGACTCCGGCACCGTCTTCTGGCCATCGGGCTCGCCCAGCCGGTCCACGCCGAACCGCAGCGCGGCCGCGTACGTGTCGTCCGGGTCGAGCCGGCGCAGCTCCTCCGCGATCAGCTCGGACGTCTCGCGGCGCTTGAGCGCGACCGCGCGGTCCGGCTGGCCCTGGATGGAGAGCGTGGCGAGGGTGCCGTCGGCCCGGTCGAGGACGATCGGGCCGCAGGTGGACTCCAGGCGTACGCCGGTCAGCCCTGGACCCGCCGACAGGCTGCGCCGCACGGGGACGTCGAGCCGGTCCGCCAGCCACATCGCGAGCAGCTCGCAGCTCGGGTTGAACTCCTCGCCCTCGACCTCGACCGAGGTGACGTCGCAGGTCACCTGGTCGAGCGCGGCGGCCAGCATCGAGCGCCACGGCGTGATCCGGGTCCACGACAGGTCGGTGTCGCCGGGAGCGTAGGACTCGGCCCGCGCCTCCAGCTCGTGAACCGGCTGCTCGGCCGCGTACGTGTCCGTGACGCGGCGCTGGGCCAGCGCGCCCAGCGGGTCGTTCGCGGGGTCCAGAGGCGCGTCCACGGGCCACCAGACGACCGTCGGGGCGTCCGGCAGCAGCAGCGGCAGGACGACCGACTGGGCGTGGTTGATGACCTCGCCGTACAGGCGCAGGACGACGGTCTCGCCGGTGCCCGCCTCGGCGCCGAGCCGTACCTCGGCGTCGAGCCGGGATTTCGTACGGTCGCGAGGGGAGCGCGAGACGCGCTTGATGACCACGAGGGTGCGCGAGGGGTGTTCGCGCGAGGCCTCGTTGGCGGCCTTCAGGGCGTCGTAGGCGTTCTCCTCGTCGGTGACGATGACGAGGGTCAGCACCATGCCGACGGCGGGTGTGCCGATGGCGCGGCGGCCCTTGACGAGCGACTTGTTGATCTTGCTGGACGTGGTGTCCGTGAGATCGATCTTCATGGCCTGCGCCAGCTCCGTCCGTCTCGTGCGAGCATTTCGTCCGCCTCGGCGGGCCCCCACGTGCCGGACGGGTACTGGGCGGGCTTGCCGTGCTTGTCCCAGTAGCCCTCGATCGGGTCGAGGATGTTCCAGGAGAGCTCGACCTCCTCCGTGCGCGGGAAGAGGTTGGCGTCGCCCAGCAGCACGTCCAGGATCAGCCGCTCGTACGCCTCGGGGCTCGACTCCGTGAAGGACTCGCCGTACGCGAAGTCCATCGACACGTCGCGGATCTCCATCGACGTGCCCGGCACCTTCGAGCCGAAGCGGACCGTGATGCCCTCGTCCGGCTGGACGCGGATCACGATCGCGTTCTGCCCCAGCTCCTCCGTCGCCGTGTGGTCGAAGGGGGAGTGCGGCGCCCGCTGGAAGACGACGGCGATCTCGGTGACCCGGCGGCCGAGACGCTTGCCCGTACGCAGGTAGAAGGGCACGCCCGCCCAGCGGCGGTTGTCCACCTCCAGCTTGACGGCCGCGTACGTGTCGGTCTTCGACTTCGGGTCGATGCCGTCTTCCTGGAGGTAGCCGACGGCCTTCTCGCCGCCCTGCCACCCGGCCGCGTACTGCGCGAACACCGTGTCCTTGCCGATGTCCTTCGGCAGCCTCACCGCGCCGAGCACCTTGGCCTTCTCGGCGACGAGCGCGTCCGCGTCGAAGGAGGCGGGCTCCTCCATGGCGGTCAGCGCCATCAACTGAAGGAGGTGGTTCTGGATGACGTCGCGGGCGGCGCCGATGCCGTCGTAGTAGCCGGCGCGGCCGCCGATGCCGATGTCCTCGGCCATCGTGATCTGGATGTGGTCGACGTAGGACCGGTTCCAGATCGGCTCGAACATCTGGTTGGCGAAGCGCAGCGCCAGGATGTTCTGGACGGTCTCCTTGCCGAGGTAGTGGTCGATCCGGAACACCTGGTCCGGGTCGAACACCTCGTGCACGATCGCGTTGAGGTCCTTGGCGGAGGCGAGGTCGTGGCCGAAGGGCTTCTCGATGACGGCGCGCCGCCAGGACCCTTCGGGGGCGTCCGCGAGGCCGTGCTTCTTGAGCTGCTGGACCACGTTCGGGAAGAACTTGGGGGGTACGGAGAGGTAGAACGCGAAGTTGCCGCCCGTGCCCTGCGACTTGTCCAGGTCGTTGATGGTCGCCTTGAGCTGCTCGAACGCGTCGTCGTCGTCGAAGTTGCCCTGGACGAAGCGCATCCCCTGGATGAGCTGCTGCCAGACCTCCTCGCGGAACGGCGTGCGCGCGTGCTGCTTGACCGCGTCGTGCACCTCCTGCGCGAAGTCCTCGTCCTGCCACTCGCGGCGGGCGAACCCGATGAGCGAGAAGCCGGGCGGCAGCAGACCCCGGTTCGCGAGGTCATAAACCGCGGGCATCAGCTTCTTACGTGACAAATCGCCCGTAACGCCGAAAATCACCAGACCCGACGGCCCCGCGATGCGCGGGAGCCGTCGGTCGGCGGCGTCACGGAGCGGATTGCTGTTCGCTCCGTGTGCGGTCAAGGGATCAGCCCTCCGAGGGGGCGAGGCGCTTGAGCTCCGCCTCGGTCGACTTCAGCAGGTCGGTCCAGGCCGCCTCGAACTTCTCGACGCCCTCGTCCTCGAGGAGCTGCACGACCTCGTCGTACGAGATCCCCAGCTTCTCGACGGCCTCGATGTCCTTGCGGGCCTGGTCGTACGTGCCCGCGATCGTGTTCCCGGTGATCTGGCCGTGGTCGGCCGTCGCCTCCAGGGTGGCCTCCGGCATGGTGTTCACCGTGCCGGGAGCGACCAGGTCGTCGACGTACAGGGTGTCCTTGTACGCCTTGTCCTTGACGCCCGTCGACGCCCACAGCGGGCGCTGCTTGTTGGCCTGCGCCTTGTCGAGCGCGGCCCAGCGGTCGGAGGAGAAGACCTCCTCGTACGCCTCGTAGGCAAGGCGCGCGTTGGCGAGGGCGGCCTTGCCGCGCGCCGCCTTGGCGTCGTCCGTCCCGAGAGCGTCGATCCGCTTGTCGATCTCGGCGTCCACGCGGGACACGAAGAACGAGGCGACCGAGTGGATCGTCGACAGGTCGATGCCCTTGGCCTTGGCCTTCTCCAGGCCGGCAAGGTAGGCGTCCATGACCTCGCGGTAGCGCTCCAGGGAGAAGATCAGCGTGACGTTGACGCTGATGCCGTTGCCGATCGTCTCGGTGATCGCGGGCAGGCCGCCCTTGGTCGCCGGGATCTTGATCAGCGTGTTCGGCCGGTCCACCAGCCACGCGAGCTGGCGGGCCTCGGCGACCGTCGCCCTGGTGTTGTGCGCCAGGCGCGGGTCGACCTCGATCGACACGCGGCCGTCCTGGCCGCCCGTCGCGTCGAAGACCGGGCGCAGGATGTCGGCGGCGTCACGGACGTCCGCCGTCGTGATCATGCGGATGGCCTCTTCGACGGTGACCTTGCGGGCGGCGAGGTCGGCGAGCTGCTGGTCGTAGCCGTCGCCCTGCGAGATCGCCTTCTGGAAGATCGACGGGTTGGTGGTGACGCCCACGACGTGCTGCTCGTCGATCAGTTCGGCGAGGTTGCCGGACGTGATCCGCTTGCGCGACAGGTCGTCCAGCCAGATCGCGACGCCTTCCTCGGAGAGGCGCTTCAGTGCGTCTGTCATGGAAATTGCATCTCCTATGTCGTGTACGAAGGCGTCAGCGCTTGGCCGCGGCGAGAGATTCCTTCGCCTTGGCTGCCACGTTCTCGGCAGTGAAGCCGAACTCCTTGAAGAGGACCTTGCCGTCCGCGGACGCGCCGAAGTGCTCCAGCGAAACGATGCGACCGGCGTCCCCGACGAAGCGGTGCCAGGTCAGACCGATCCCGGCCTCGACGGCGACGCGCGCCCTCACGGCGGGCGGCAGGACGCTGTCCCGGTACCCCTGCTCCTGGGCGTCGAACCACTCGACACACGGCATCGAGACGACGCGGGTGGCGACGCCCTCGGACTCCAGCTGCTCGCGGGCCTCGACGGCCAGGTGCACCTCGGAACCGGTGGCGACAAGGATCAGGTCCGGCGTCGCCTTGGAGGCCTCGACCAGGACGTAGCCGCCCTTGGCGGTGTCCTCGTTCGCCTCGTACGTCGGCACGCCCTGACGGGTCAGCGACAGGCCGTGCGGGTGCGAGACGCCGTACTCCTTCTTGCCGCGGCGCAGGATCTCGCGCCAGGCGATCGCCGTCTCGTTGGCGTCCGCGGGGCGCACGACGTTGAGGCCGGGGATGGCGCGCAGCGCGGCGAGGTGCTCGACCGGCTGGTGGGTCGGGCCGTCCTCACCGAGACCGATGGAGTCGTGCGTCCACACGTAGGTGACGGGCAGCGACATGAGGGCGGACAGGCGCACCGAGTTGCGCATGTAGTCGGAGAACACCAGGAAGGTGCCGCCGTAGATGCGCGTGTGGCCGTGCAGCGCGATGCCGTTCATCTCCGCGGCCATGGAGTGCTCGCGGATACCGAAGTGGATCGTGCGGCCGTACGGGTCGGCCTCCGGCAGCGGGTTGCCCTTCGGCAGGAACGACGACGTCTTGTCGATCGTCGTGTTGTTCGAGCCGGCAAGGTCGGCGGAGCCGCCCCACAGCTCGGGGATCACACCGCCGAGCGCCTGGAGGACCTTGCCGGAGGCGGCGCGGGTGGCGACACCCTTGCCGGTCTCGAAGACGGGGAGCTTCTCCTCCCAGCCGGCCGGCAGCTCGCCCGCGTTGACGCGGTCGAACTCGGCGGCGCGCTCCGGGTTGGCGGAGCGCCACTCGGCGAGCTGCTTGTCCCACTCGGCCTTGGCCTGCGCGCCGCGCTCCAGGGCGCCGCGCGTATGGTTGATGACCTCGTCGGAGACCTCGAAGGACTTCTCCGGGTCGAAGCCCAGGACGCGCTTGGTGGCGGCCACCTCGTCGTCGCCGAGCGCCGAGCCGTGCGCGGCCTCGGTGTTCTGCGCGTTCGGGGCGGGCCAGGCGATGATCGAGCGCAGCGCGATGAAGGACGGCTTGTCCGTCACGGCCTTGGCGGCCTCGATGGCGTTGTAGACGGCCTCGGGGTCGAGGTCGCCGTCGGCCTTCGGCTCGACGCGCTGGACGTGCCAGCCGTACGCCTCGTAGCGCTTGCAGGTGTCCTCGGAGACCGCGGTCTCGGTGTCGCCCTCGATCGAGATGTGGTTGTCGTCCCACAGCAGGACCAGGTTGCCGAGCTGCTGGTGGCCCGCCATGGAGGAGGCCTCGGAGGAGATGCCCTCCTGGAGGCAGCCGTCACCGGCGATGGCGAAGACGTAGTGGTCGAACGGGCTCTCCCCGGCGGCGGCCTCGGGGTCGAACAGGCCGCGCTCGTAGCGGGCGGCCATGGCCATGCCCACCGCGTTGGCGACACCCTGGCCGAGCGGGCCCGTGGTGGTCTCCACGCCGGTGGTGTGCCCGTACTCCGGGTGGCCCGGCGTCTGGGAGCCCCAGGTACGGAACGCCTTCAGGTCGTCCAGCTCCAGGCCGAAGCCGGCCAGGTAGAGCTGGATGTAGAGGGTCAGGGACGAGTGGCCCGCGGACAGGACGAAACGGTCCCGGCCGGTCCAGTCGGCGTCCGCCGGGTCGTGTCGCATCACCTTCTGGAAGAGGGTGTACGCGGCCGGGGCCAGGCTCATCGCCGTACCGGGATGGCCGTTGCCGACCTTCTGTACGGCGTCGGCGGCCAGGACGCGAGCGGTGTCAACGGCCCGCTGGTCCACATCGGTCCACTCGAAGTCTGTGGTGGTCGGCTTGGTGCTCACCCTGGGTCAGGGCTCCTCTCCACATGTCTCATGCCGGTGGCTTCTGTCACCAGCCGTTGTCGAGCCTACCCTCGCTGGAACGTGCTTTTTTTCGAGTCATTCCAGACTGCCGGGAGTCTGTCGGATCCGCCTCCTGACGCGGATCGACGCGCTTTCGACACGTGAATACGCAGCCGCTCACATGGGGGCTCATCCGTGGCCCGAAACGCTCATCCGCGAGCCCTTGCGAAGAGGGGTGGAAAGGGCATTACGGCATGCGGGCCAACACGACCCACCCCCACGAAGGGCTGAGTATGGGCAACGTCTAGAGTGGCGTGGTACGCGCGAGCCTTTACCGGGACTTCACATCAAGTGGTCCGCAACGGGGGCTCGCTGGAGTCTCTGTCAGGGGTGTGCGTGACGGCCGTCGAATCCCGTCCAGCGGGAGCGCTGACCAGCAGCAGTCGGGGCCAGCGGCCGTTCGGGGCCCGCATCAAGGCGTTCGTGGCGCTGACCAAGCCACGGATCATCGAACTGCTCCTCATCACCACCGTTCCGGTGATGTTCCTTGCCGAACAGGGTGTGCCCGACCTCTGGCTCGTGCTGATCACCTGCGTCGGCGGTTATCTGTCCGCGGGCGGCGCCAATGCCCTGAACATGTGGTACGACCGCGACATCGACGCCCTCATGGAGCGCACGTCGCAGCGTCCGCTGGTCACCGGCATGGTCAGCCCGAACGAGTGCCTGGCCTTCGGTATCGCCCTCGCGGTGATCTCGACGCTGCTGTTCGGCTTCGCGGTGAACTGGCTGTCCGCCTGGCTGTCCCTGGGCGCACTGCTCTTCTACGTAGTCGTCTACACGATGATCCTGAAGCGTCGTACGGCGCAGAACATCGTGTGGGGCGGCATCGCGGGCTGCCTGCCCGTCCTCATCGGCTGGTCGTCGGTCACGAACTCCATGTCGTGGGCGCCGGTCATCCTCTTCGGGGTCATGTTCTTCTGGACGCCGCCGCACTACTGGCCGCTCTCCATGAAGGTGAAGGACGACTACGTGCGCGCGGGTGTGCCGATGCTTCCGGTCCTCGCCTCCAACAAGGTCGTGGCCAAGCAGATCGTCGTCTACAGCTGGGTGATGGTGGCGGTGTCGCTGCTGCTCCAGCCGCTCGGTTACACGGGCTGGTTCTACACGGTGGTCGCGCTGCTCGCCGGCGGGTTCTGGCTGTGGGAGGCGCACGGTCTGCAGAGCCGCGCCAAGGCCGAGGTCTCGGGCGTGAAGCTCAAGGAGATGCGGCTGTTCCACTGGTCCATCACCTATGTGTCGCTGGTGTTCGTGGCGATCGCGGTGGATCCGTTCCTGCGCTGAACTTCATAAGAAGTCCTCGATAAGTGGGGTGCGTGGCCCAGGCCACGCACCCCACTTATCGCTTGTTTGACTACTCGTCGGTAGCATCCTGTCCATGGCAGAGACTCAAACGGTTGAGGCGCCCCGCAGGGCGGCCAAGGACGAGCGTCGCGCGGCCAAGCTGGCCAAGGAGATCGGCGTGTTCTCCAAGGCGCACGGCGGCGTCGAGGGGCAGCTCGCGTACATCGGGGAGCACGGCACACGCATCGTGCTCGTCGGAGCGGACGGCGGCTGGGGAGACCTGGTGGCGGCTACGTACGAGGTCGCGCAGAAGGCCGTCGAGAAGGCGGGCATCACCGTCCACGAGGACTTCGACGGCGATTTCGCGGCCAAGGTCGAGACGGGCCCGTACGAATGGAAGCGGATGGCGGGAATCCAGCTCGGCGGTTGAACTTCGACCAACACCAGGCGCCCGTTCACCCGTTAGGACTGTAGAAGCACGGTCCACATACGGGAGCCCGGATGATCGAAACGCCGTCCCTCGTGGATCAGTACTGCCAGGGGGTGCTCCGTACGGAGCTGGGCCTCGGCACGTTCGAGGCCCACCTCGGCCGGGGCGAGGGGCCGCCCGCTCCCGGCACCACCTTCTTCGACACCCAGACCGGGTTCGCGGTGCGCCGCTGGTGTCCGCCGCTGCTCGGTCTGGAACCCCACTGTCCGCCCGCCCGCTATCTGGCCAGGCGCCGCGAGCTGGGCGTCGTCGAGTCGGGGCGCAGGCTGCTGCGCGGCAGCGGCATCACCACGTATCTCGTGGACACGGGGCTCGCCGACGATCTGACCGGGCCCGCCGAGCTGGCCTCCGCCGCCCAGAGCGAGGCCCACGAGATCGTCCGCCTCGAACTCCTCGCGGAGCAGGTCGCGGACACCTCGGGGACCGTCGACTCCTTCCTCGCCAACCTCGCCGAATCGGTGCACGCGGCGGCCTCAGGCGCGGTCGCCTTCACCTCGGTCGCCGGCGTACGCCACGGGCTCGCGCTCGACCCGCAACCACCGGGGCCCGGCGAGGTGCGCGGCGCGGCGGGGCGGTGGCTGGCGGGGCGGCAGGTCGGCGGCGCCCTCACGGACCCGGTGCTGCTGCGGCACCTGCTGTGGGTCGCGGTCGCCTCGGGCCGCCCGCTGCAACTGCGCTGGGGGCACCTCGACCACACCGACCCGGCGGTGCTCGTCGAGTTCGCCCGCGCCACGGCGGGGCTCGGCACGGACGTGGTGCTGCTGCACGGCTACCCGTACCACCGGCACGCGGCGCATCTGGCGGGCGTCTTCTCGCACGTCTACGCGGACCTGGGCCCCGCGCTCGCCCGGACGGGGACGCGGGCGGCGGGGCTGCTCGCGGAGTTCCTGGAGCTGGCGCCGTTCGGGAAGCTGCTGTTCTCGACGGGGGCGCAGGGGCTGCCCGAGCTGCACGTCGTGGGCGCACGCCTGTTCCGGCAGGCGCTCGGGCGGGTGCTGGGGGAGTGGGTCGCCGACGGCGCGTGGTCGCTGAGTGACGCGCAGCGGGTGGCCGGGATGATCGCGGCCGGGACGGCGCGGCGGGTGTACGGGCTCGGGACGGCCTGAGCGTTCCCGAGCCCCGTACGGAGTCGTCAGACCGCTGAGAGTTCCTGGTCCGTCTGGGACGGGAGGTCCGGTTCCGTCGCCGGGCGTTCGCGCAGTGCGAGGACCACGCGCAGTACCCCGATCCACACCAGCGCCGAGCCCAGCATGTGCAGGCCGACCAGGACCTCCGGCAGGTCCGTGAAGTACTGGACGTAGCCGATGGTCCCCTGCGCGAGCAGGATCAGGAACAGGTCGCGGGTGCGGTGCAGCGGGCCCTTGGGGGCGTCGACCGCCTTCAGGACGAACCACAGTGCGAAGGTCAGCGTCACCACGATCCAGGCCAGGACCGCGTGCACCTTCGACACGGTCTCCCAGTCGAGCGGCATCCGGTGCACGTCGCTGGAGTCGCCCGCGTGCGGGCCCGCGCCGGTCACCACCGTGCCGACGAGGATCAGCAGCGCCGCCGCCGCGACCAGCGCCCAGACGAGCTGCTTGATGGCCTTGCCGACCAACGGGCGCGGCTCGGCGTCGCCCTCACGGGTGCGCTGCCACATCAGGACGGCGACCGTGAGCAGGGTGGTGGTCAGGACGAAGTGGGCGGCCACCGTGTACGGGTTGAGGCCGACCAGGACGACGATGCCGCCGAGCACCGCGTTGCCCATGACGATCCAGAACTGGGCCCAGCCGAGCCGGGTCACCGTGCGCCGCCACGGCTTCTGCGAGCGGGCGGCGATGATCGCCCAGCCGACCGCGGCGCACAGCACGTAGGTGAGCATGCGGTTGCCGAATTCGATGGCTCCGTGGAAGCCCATCTCGCTCGTCGCGGTCAGCGACTGGTCGGTGCACTTGGGCCAGGTCGGGCAGCCGAGGCCCGAGCCCGTCAGGCGCACGGCGCCGCCGGTGCAGACGATGAGCACCGTCATGACGACGGCGGACATGGCCGCGCGCTGGACGGTCCGCTGCGTGGGAGTCCAGTACTCGGCGATGAAGGCGAGCGGATTGCGCAGCGCCCGCGCGGCGTCGGTGGGGGTCAGCTTTGGCACGGGCCCATCGTAGGCCGCCGCTTGTGCACGGCTTCACGAGGGGGACGTAACTGGGCCATCTGTGACGCGTGTTACGGCCCCGTACGGGTCCGAGGGCTCACTCCCAGCGGAAGAAGCGCCCCGCCGCGCCGAGCCCCACGACCGCCCACACGGCCAGGATGCCGAGGTCGCCCCACGGCATCGCCGCACCGTGCTGCAGCACGTCCCGCAGGCCGTCGGAGAGCGCCGAGATGGGCAGCAGGCCGAGCACCGACTGCGCGGCGTCGGGGAACTTGTCGAGCGGCACGATGACGCCGCCGCCGACCAGGAGGAGCAGGAAGACGAGGTTCGCCGCGGCCAGCGTGGCCTCCGCCTTGAGCGTGCCCGCCATGAGGAGGCCGAGACCGGAGAACGCCGCCGTGCCGAACACCAGGAGGAGGAGAACGGCGAACGGGTTCCCGTGCGGGGACCAGCCGAGCGCGAACGCGATGACCGTGAGGAGGACGACCTGAAGGATCTCCGTCACCAGGACGGAGAGCGTCTTGGCCGTCATCAGCGCCCAGCGCGGCAGCGGGGAGGCGCCGAGTCGCTTCAACACTCCGTAGCGCCGCTCGAAGCCGGTGGCGATGGCCTGGCCCGTGAAGGCCGTGGACATCACGGCCAGCGCGAGGATGCCGGGGGCGAGGAAGTCGACGGCCTTGCCGGAGCCGGTATCGACGATGTCGACCGCCGAGAACAGGACCAGCAGCAGCGTCGGGATGACGACCGTGAGCAGCAGCTGCTCGCCGTTGCGCAGCAGCATCTTCGTCTCGAGCGCGGCCTGCGTCGCGATCATGCGGGGGAGCGGCGCGGCTCCCGGGTTCGGGGCGTACGTACCCGCGCTCATCCGCGCAGCTCCTTGCCGGTCAGTTCCAAAAAGACGTCTTCGAGGGTGTGCCGTTCCACGGAGATCCGGTCCGGCATCACGCCGTGCTGGGCGCACCAGGAGGCGACCGTCGCGAGGAGCTGGGGGTCGACCTTGCCGCTGACGCGGTAGGAGCCCGGGGTGAGCTCGACGGCCGCGGCGTCGGCGGGCAGGGCCTTGAGGAGCGAGGCCACGTCGAGGCCGGGGCGGCCGGAGAAGCGGAGCGTGTTCTCGGCGCCGCCCTTGCAGAGCTGCTCCGGGGAGCCCTGCGTGATGACCTTGCCGGCGTCGACGATCGCCACGTCGTCGGCGAGCTGCTCCGCCTCGTCCATGTGGTGCGTGGTGAGGATGACGGACACGCCGTCGGCGCGCAGGTCCCGCACCAGGTCCCAGGTGGCGTGCCGGGCCTGCGGGTCGAGGCCCGCGGTCGGCTCGTCGAGGAAGACCAGCTCGGGCCGGCCCACGACGGCCATGGCGAGCGCGAGCCGCTGCTGCTGGCCGCCGGAGAGCCGCCGGTACGTGGTGCGGCCGCAGCTGCCGAGGCCGAGGCGCTCGATGAGGGCGTCCACGTCGAGCGGGTGGGCGTGCAGCTTGGCGATGTGGCGGAGCATTTCGTCGGCGCGGGCTCCGGAGTAGACGCCGCCGGACTGCAGCATGACGCCGATCCGGGGGCGCAGTGCGGGGGCCTGCTTGACCGGGTCGAGGCCGAGGACGCGGACGGTGCCGGAGTCCGGTCGGCGGTAGCCCTCGCAGGTCTCGATGGTGGTCGTCTTGCCCGCGCCGTTGGGGCCGAGGACGGCCGTGATGCCGGGGGCCGCCGTGAGGTCGAGGCCGTCGACCGCGGTCTTGGTTCCGTACCGCTTCACCAGACCGGTGATGTGGACGACTGGCTCACTTCGCATGGTGCGCAAGTCTAAGGACGCGGTGCGCTCCGCGGGCGGGCGGGGCGCTGTGGGCGGGGCCGATCTCGGCGCGCGCGGCGCCGGGGCCGGATCGTCCGGGGCGGCCTGCGCACGTCAGCCGCCGTCGGGACGGTGCGCCGGCAGCCACTTCTCCGCGTACGCCACGGCTTCGGCGACCCCGAAGAGGCGCGACTCGGCGGCGCCGACACGGCCCCGGGCGACCGGGTTGGCGGCCTCGAAGGCGGCGCCCAGGTCGTCGAACCGGTCGGAGTCGATCGCCACCTCGCGCACATGCTCCCAGCCGTGCCGGCCCGGCCGCCCGGCGTCCTCGTACCCGGTGGGGACGCGGTACTCGGCCAGGTGAAAGGCCGTGCACGCCTCGTATCCCGCGCCCAGGAGCAGTACGCGCGCGTGCATCTCCTCGAGCCGGGCCAGCGGGCTGCGCTCGCCGAGCCGGCAGTCGACCGCATGCCCCTCGGTCACCTCGGCGGCGCGCGGCCCGAGCGCCGCGAATGACGTCTGCGGATGCGCGCTCCGCATGGCCCCGGGCCACGTCCGCACGGTCTCCGGTACGACCCCGACGCCACGCGTGGGCGTAATCGCCGGGTCGTACGGCGGCATGGTCGCCCGGATCGTCTCCCACCAAGCCGCCGGGACCGGTGGGCGGCTCCATTCGGCCGGGTCGGAGACATCCGCGGACTGTGTCGGGACGACGAGTGTGCCCTCGGTGCAGAGGGCGTCGAGGAGCGCGCGGACGACCGTGGCCGGGCCGCCGTTCACCCAACCGAGGCTGCTGAGGGAGGTGTGTACGAGGAGGGTGTCGGCCGGTTGGACGCCGAGGGAGCGGAGGTCGGACGTGAGGGACGTGCGGGTGACGAGTGGGCCGGTCGGAGGGGGTGTGGGCATGGGGGCGAGTGTGCTCGTGAGGGGCGTCGGGCGCCATGGAATTGGGTTCGGGGCCGGAGGGTGTCGGACCGGATTTCGATCGATCAAAGATCGTTTCCGCAGGTCACGGCACGTGATTACTTAGGTCTGCCTAAGTGATGCACCGCACGAGTGGCGATCGCCGCCGCGCTTGTCAGGGTCTGAGGAATTACGCAACAATGGCGTTGTGAAATACGTTGGCGAGGTTCCAGAGGAGCTCACGACCGGGGAGCGTTCGACGCGCAACCGGGTCGCGCGCTCCATCCTGGACCACGGCCCGTCCACCGTCACCGAGCTGGCGGGGCGCCTCGGCCTCACCCAGGCCGCCGTCCGCCGCCACCTCGACGCACTCGGCGGGGACAACGTCGTGGAGCCCAGGGAGCAGCGCGTCTACGGAGCCCGCACCCGCGGCCGCCCCGCCAAGGTGTTCGCGCTGACGGACTGCGGCCGGGACGCCTTCGACCAGTCCTACGACAAGCTCGCCGCGGAAGCGCTCCGCTGGATCAAGGAGCAGGCCGGCGGCGACGAGGCACTCGTCTCCTTCGCCCGCGCGCGGATCGCCGCACAGGCCGGCCCCTACAAGGCCGCGATCGAGGCGGCGGCGCCCGAGGAGCGCGCCCAGGCCCTTGCGAGGGCCTTGAGCGCGGACGGGTACGCTGCTACGGCGCGTAGCGCACCGGTCGGTGAGCAGCTCTGCCAGCACCACTGCCCAGTCGCCCACGTAGCCGAGCAGTTCCCGCAACTGTGCGAGGCCGAGACCGAAATGTTCTCGCAGCTGCTGGGCACCCACGTACAGCGACTGGCCACCATCGCCCACGGCGACGGGGTCTGCACGACGTTCATCCCAAAGAACGCCCCGAAGAACACCCCAAACACGACCACCAACGCATCTGCAAGCACGGCCGGGAGGAACCCCGCATGACTCTCCCCATCGAGGAGACTGCCCACCCTGAGCTCGAGGGTCTGGGCAAGTACGAATACGGCTGGGCGGACTCCGACGAGGCCGGTGCCTCTGCCAAGCGCGGCATCAACGAGGACGTTGTCAAGGACATCTCCTCCAAGAAGTCCGAGCCGGAGTGGATGACCAAGCTCCGCCTCAAGGGCCTGAAGCTGTTCGGCAAGAAGCCCATGCCGAACTGGGGCTCGGACCTCTCGGGCATCGACTTCGACAACATCAAGTACTTCGTGCGCTCCACGGAGAAGCAGGCGGAGTCCTGGGAGGACCTGCCCGAGGACATCAAGGCCACGTACGACAAGCTCGGCATCCCGGAGGCGGAGAAGCAGCGCCTCGTCGCCGGTGTCGCGGCCCAGTACGAGTCCGAGGTCGTGTACCACCAGATCCGTGAGGACCTGGAGGAGCAGGGTGTCATCTTCATGGACACCGACACGGCCCTGAAGGAGCACCCGGAGCTCTTCAAGGAGTACTTCGGCACCGTCATCCCGGTCGGCGACAACAAGTTCGCGTCGCTGAACACGGCCGTGTGGTCCGGTGGCTCCTTCATCTACGTGCCGAAGGGCGTGCACGTCGAGATCCCGCTCCAGGCCTACTTCCGTATCAACACGGAGAACATGGGCCAGTTCGAGCGGACGCTGATCATCGTCGACGAGGACGCGTACGTGCACTACGTAGAGGGCTGCACCGCGCCCATCTACAAGAGCGACTCCCTGCACAGCGCCGTCGTCGAGATCATCGTCAAGAAGGGCGCGCGCTGCCGCTACACGACCATCCAGAACTGGTCGAACAACGTCTACAACCTGGTCACCAAGCGCGCCGTGGCGTACGAGGGCGCGACCATGGAGTGGGTCGACGGCAACATCGGCTCCAAGGTCACCATGAAGTACCCGGCCGTCTACCTGATGGGCGAGCACGCCAAGGGTGAGACGCTGTCCATCGCCTTCGCGGGCGAGGGCCAGCACCAGGACGCCGGTTCCAAGATGGTCCACATGGCGCCGAACACCTCGTCCAACATCGTGTCGAAGTCCGTGGCGCGTGGCGGTGGCCGCACCTCCTACCGCGGTCTCGTCGAGATCGGCGAGGGCGCCCACGGCTCGAAGTCGAACGTGCTGTGCGACGCGCTGCTCGTCGACACGATCTCCCGCTCGGACACGTACCCGTACGTCGACGTCCGCGAGGACGACGTCTCCATGGGTCACGAGGCGACCGTCTCCAAGGTCAGTGACGACCAGCTCTTCTACCTGATGAGCCGCGGCATGACCGAGTTCGAGGCCATGGCGATGATCGTGCGCGGGTTCGTCGAGCCGATCGCCAAGGAGCTGCCCATGGAGTACGCGCTCGAGCTCAACCGGCTGATCGAGCTCCAGATGGAAGGCGCGGTCGGCTAACCGCCAACTGCCGCCGCCATCAAGCCACTTACGTAACGAAAGCGAGCACCACGACAGCCATGGCTGAGGCTCCCACCACCATCCCGGCAGGCTCGACGACCGCGGGCGTCGTCGCGGTCGCCGCCGAGTCGACCGTCGCCACGCGCATGAGTGCGCCCCCCTCCTACGACGTGCAGGACTTCCCGGTCCCGCACGGCCGCGAGGAGGAGTGGCGGTTCACGCCGCTGGAGCGGCTGCGCGGTCTGCACGACGGCACCGCCACCGCGACCGGTGACGGCGTGAAGGTCGACATCGAGGCCCCGGAGGGCGTCGACATCGAGCTGGTCGGCCGCGACGACGCGCGCGTCGGCAAGGCCGGCAAGCCCGTCGACCGCGTCGCCGCGCAGGCGTACTCGGCGTTCGAGAAGGCGTCCGTCGTCTCCGTGCCCAAGGAGACGGTCCTCACCGAGCCGATCCGCATCCGCGTGCACGGCGAGGGCGGTGTCCGCTACGGCCACCAGGTCATCGAGCTGGGCGCCTTCGCCGAGGCCGTCGTCGTCATCGACCACACCGGTGACGCGGTGCTCGCCGCCAACGTCGACTACCTGATCGGGGACGGCGCGAAGCTGACCGTCGTCTCCGTGCAGGAGTGGGACGACAAGGCCGTGCACGTGGCGCAGCACAACGCGCTCATCGGCCGCGACGCCTCCTTCAAGTCCGTCGTCGTGACCTTCGGCGGCGACGTCGTCCGCCTCAACCCGCGCGTCAACTACGCGGGCACCGGCGGCGAGGCCGAGCTGTTCGGCCTGTACTTCACCGACGCGGGCCAGCACCAGGAGCACCGCCTCCTGGTCGACCACAACACCCCGCACTGCAAGTCGAACGTCGTCTACAAGGGCGCGCTCCAGGGCGACAACGCGCACGCCGTGTGGATCGGTGACGTCCTCATCGAGGCCGCGGCCGAGGGCACGGACACGTACGAGCTGAACCGCAACCTGGTCCTCACGGACGGCGCGCGGGTCGACTCGGTGCCGAACCTCGAGATCGAGACCGGCGAGATCGTCGGCGCGGGCCACGCCTCGGCGACCGGCCGTTTCGACGACGAGCAGCTCTTCTACCTGATGGCCCGCGGTATCCCGGCCGACGAGGCGCGCCGCCTCGTCGTCGGCGGCTTCTTCGCGGAGCTGGTCCAGCAGATCGGTGTCCCGGACATCGAGGAGCGGCTGCTCGCGAGGATCGCGACCGAGCTGGAGGCGACGGTCTGATGACCTTCGTCCGCGCCTGTGACCTGAGCGAGCTGGAGAGCGACACCCCCAAGCGGGTCGAGCTCGACGGCACGCCGGTCTCGGTCGTCCACACGGAGGGCGAGGTGTTCGCGATCAACGACATCTGCTCGCACGCGAACGTCTCCCTCTCCGAGGGCGAGGTGGAGGACTGCCAGATCGAGTGCTGGCTGCACGGCTCCGCCTTCGACCTGCGCACCGGCAAGCCGTCCGGCCTTCCCGCCACGCGCCCCGTCCCCGTATACCCCGTAAAGATCGAAGGGGGCAGCGTCCTCGTCGACGTCGGCGCCTCCCTCACCCAGGAGTCCTGAGACACCCATGGCTACGCTTGAAATCCGAGACCTGCACGTCACCGTCGAGGCCGACAACGCCACGAAGGAGATCCTCAAGGGCGTCGACCTCACCGTGAAGCAGGGCGAGACGCACGCCATCATGGGCCCGAACGGCTCCGGCAAGTCGACCCTCGCCTACTCCATCGCGGGTCACCCCAAGTACACGATCACGCAGGGCACCGTCACCCTCGACGGCGAGGACGTCCTCGAGATGTCCGTCGACGAGCGCGCCCGCGCCGGCATGTTCCTCGCCATGCAGTACCCGGTCGAGGTCCCCGGCGTCTCCGTCTCCAACTTCCTGCGCTCCTCCGCCACCGCCATCCGCGGCGAGGCCCCCAAGCTGCGCACGTGGGTGAAGGAGGTCAAGGGCGCGATGGAGACCCTCCAGATGGACCCGGCCTTCGCCGAGCGCAACGTGAACGAGGGCTTCTCCGGCGGTGAGAAGAAGCGCCACGAGATCCTCCAGATGGAGCTCCTCAAGCCGAAGATCGCGATCCTCGACGAGACCGACTCCGGCCTCGACGTCGACGCCCTGCGCCAGGTCTCGGACGGCGTCAACCGCGTCCGCGAGACCGGTGAGGTCGGCACGCTCCTCATCACGCACTACACGCGCATCCTGCGCTACATCAAGCCGGACTTCGTGCACGTCTTCTCGGCGGGCCGCATCGTCGAGTCCGGCGGCCCCGAGCTGGCCGACACCCTCGAGGCCGAAGGCTACGAGAAGTACACGAAGGGTGGCGCAACGGCGTGACACAGCAGCTGCCGGGCCTCCTCGACACTGAGGCGATCCGCAAGGACTTCCCGATCCTCGACCGGGTGCTCCACGACGGCAAGAACCTCGTGTACCTGGACAACGCGGCGACCTCGCAGACGCCGCGCCAGGTCCTCGACGCCATGACGGGGTACTACGAGCGGCACAACGCGAACGTCCACCGTGGCGTGCATGTGCTGGCCGAGGAGGCCACGGCGCTGTACGAGGGCGCGCGCGACAAGGTCGCCGCGTTCATCAACGCGCCGAGCCGCGACGAGGTCATCTTCACGAAGAACGCCTCGGAGTCGCTCAACCTCGTTGCCAACATGCTCGGTTGGGCCGACGAGCCGTACAAGGTCGACCACGAGACCGAGATCGTGATCACGGAGATGGAGCACCACTCCAACATCGTTCCGTGGCAGCTGCTCTCGCAGCGCACCGGCGCGAAGCTGAAGTGGTTCGGCCTCACCGACGACGGTCGCCTCGACCTGAGCAACATCAACGAGGTCATCACCGAGAAGACGAAGATCGTCTCGTTCGTCCTCGTGTCGAACATCCTGGGCACCCACAACCCGGTCGAGGCCATCGTGCGCCGCGCCCAGGAGGTCGGCGCCCTGGTCCTGATCGACGCCTCGCAGGCCGCTCCGCACATGCCGGTCGACGTGCAGGCGCTGCAGGCCGACTTCGTGGCCTTCACCGGGCACAAGATGTGCGGCCCGACCGGCATCGGCGTCCTGTGGGGCCGCCAGGAGCTGCTCGAGGACCTTCCGCCCTTCCTGGGCGGCGGCGAGATGATCGAGACGGTGTCCATGCACTCCTCGACGTACGCGCCCGCGCCGCACAAGTTCGAGGCCGGTACGCCGCCGATCGCGGAGGCCGTCGGCCTCGGCGCGGCGATCGACTACCTGAACTCGATCGGCATGGAGAAGGTCCTCCAGCACGAGCAGGCGCTCACCGAGTACGCGGTGAAGCGGCTGCAGGAGGTCCCCGGCCTGAAGATCATCGGCCCGGCCACGGCCGAGGACCGGGGCGCCGCGATCTCCTTCACGCTCGGTGACATCCACCCGCACGACGTGGGCCAGGTCCTCGACGAGCAGGGCATCGCGGTCCGGGTCGGTCACCACTGCGCACGGCCGGTCTGCCTGCGGTACGGAATTCCTGCGACCACGCGAGCGTCGTTCTATCTGTACTCCACGCCGGCCGAGATCGATGCTCTGGTCGACGGCCTGGAGCACGTACGGAACTTCTTCGGTTGAGGGGTTGGCGAGGAGTCGCATGAAGCTGGATTCGATGTACCAGGAAGTCATCCTGGACCACTACAAGCACCCGCACGGTCGGGGCTTGCGGGATGGCGACGCCGAGGTGCACCACGTCAACCCGACGTGCGGTGACGAGATCACGCTGCGCGTGAAGTACGAAGGCGAGAAGATCGCGGATGTCTCGTACGAGGGGCAGGGCTGTTCCATCAGCCAGGCCTCGGCGTCCGTACTGAACGATCTGCTGGTCGGCAAGGAGCTCGGGGACGCGCGGCAGATCCAGGAGACCTTCCTGGAGCTGATGCAGTCCAAGGGACAGATCGAGCCGGACGACTCGATGGAGGAGATCCTGGAGGACGCGGTCGCGTTCGCCGGAGTGTCCAAGTACCCGGCCCGAGTCAAGTGCGCCCTCCTGAGCTGGATGGCGTGGAAGGACGCGACGGCCCTGGCTCTCGCACAGGAGGCGAAGACCGCATGAGTGACAGCACGGCAGTGGAAATGAAGCCGGCCTCCGAGGAGGAGGTCCGCGAGGCGCTGTACGACGTCGTCGACCCCGAGCTGGGCATCGACGTCGTCAACCTGGGCCTGATCTACGGCATCCACGTCGACGACGCGAACATCGCGACGATCGACATGACGCTGACGTCGGCGGCCTGTCCGCTCACGGACGTCATCGAGGACCAGGCGAAGTCCGCGACCGACGGCATCGTCAACGAGCTGCGGATCAACTGGGTCTGGATGCCGCCGTGGGGCCCGGACAAGATCACGGACGATGGCCGTGAGCAGCTGAGGGCGCTCGGCTTCAACGTGTGAGCAGTTCAAGCCCCGCCGGCGATTGAGGCGCGGGGTCCGGGGCAGAGCCCCGCGACCGCAACCCCGCTTCTCCTCAATCGCCGGCGGGGCTTGTTTTTGCTTCCGTTATGTACACTCGTACACATGGGATATGTGCTGCTGGGCGGCGCCATAGTCGCCGAGGTGGGGGCCACCACCGCCATGAAGTACAGCGAGGGGTTCAGCCGGCTCTGGCCCTCGCTGCTCACCGTCGCCGGCTACCTCGTCGCGTTCGCGCTGCTCGCGCAGACGCTGAAGACCGTGCAGATCGGCACCGCCTACGCGATCTGGGCGGGCACCGGCACGGCGATCATCGCCGCGATCGGCATGCTGTTCCTGGGCGAGGGCCTGACGCTCGCCAAGGTCGGCGGGATCGTCCTCGTCATCGGCGGCGTCGTGCTGCTCAATCTGGGCGGGGCGCACTGATGGCCACGCGCCGCTACGATCCCGAGCGCCGCCAGCGGATCATCGACGCCGCGATCCGGGTCGTCGGGTCGAAGGGGATCGGCGGGCTCAGCCACCGGTCCGTCGCCCGCGAGGCCGATGTGCCGCTCGGCTCGACCACGTACCACTTCAAGACGCTCGACGAGCTGATGGTGGCCGCGCTGCGGCAGGCCAACGAGGGCTTCGCGAAGGTCCTCGCGGGGCACCACGCCATCGAGGACCCGGACAGCGATCTGCCCGCCGAGTTGGCCGCGGTGCTCGGCGAGTGGCTGGCGGGGGACCGGGACGGCGTGGAGCTGGAGTACGAGCTGTATCTGGCCGCACTGCGCAGGCCGGCGCTGCGGCCCGTCGCCGCCGAGTGGTGCGAGGAGCTCGCGGAGGTCGTCTCCCGGCGCACCGACCCGGTCACCGCGCGGGCGCTGGTCGCGCTGATGGACGGGATCTCGCTCCAAGTGCTGCTGACGGGCGGCGAGTACGACGCCGGGTACACGCGGCAGATGCTGGCGCGGCTGATCCCCTGAGCGCGGCGGCGCCCGGCTGGTGAGATGGGGGTGGGCACCGGTTGGCCTCCACGGGCCCGCGCCGATTAGGTTTGGCCCCATGACCGACACCACACCCTCCCCTGCAGGTCCTCGCTCCACCGGCGCCGTCGCCGCCGGTCTCGCCACCATCACGACCGACGGCACCGTGCTCGACACCTGGTTCCCGAAGCCCGAGCTCGTCGCCGAGGCCGGTCCGGCCGGGACCGAGAAGCTCTCCGCCGAGAAGGCCGTCGAGCTGCTCGGCGAGGGCGCGGCGAAGGCGATCGGCAGCGACGCCCGTCGTGGCGTGGAGATCGTGGCCGTCCGCACGGTCATCGGGTCCCTCGACGACAAGCCGTTCGACGCGCACGACGGCTACCTGCGCCTGCACCTGCTCTCCCACCGCCTGGTGAAGCCGCACGGCCAGAACCTGGACGGCCTGTTCGGCCTCCTCACCAACGTGGCCTGGACCTCGCTCGGCCCGGTCGCCGTCGACAACCTGGAGACGGCCCGGCTGAACGCGCGCGCCGAGGGCCTGAACCTCCAGGTGACCTCCGTGGACAAGTTCCCGCGCATGACGGACTACGTCGCCCCCAAGGGCGTGCGCATCGCCGACGCGGACCGCGTCCGCCTGGGCGCGCACCTCGCCGAGGGCACCACGGTCATGCACGAGGGCTTCGTGAACTTCAACGCCGGCACGCTCGGTACGTCGATGGTCGAGGGCCGCATCTCCGCGGGCGTCGTCGTCGGCGACGGCTCCGACATCGGCGGCGGCGCCTCCACCATGGGCACGCTCTCCGGCGGCGGCAACGTCCGTATCGTCATCGGCGAGCGCTGCCTCGTCGGCGCCGAGGCGGGCGTGGGCATCGCGCTCGGCGACGAGTGCGTCGTCGAGGCGGGCCTGTACGTCACGGCGGGCACCCGCGTCACGATGCCCGACGGCCAGGTCGTCAAGGCCCGCGAACTCTCCGGCGCCTCCAACATCCTCTTCCGCCGCAACTCGGTGACCGGCACGGTCGAGGCCCGCCCGAACAACGCGGTGTGGGGCGGCCTCAACGAGGTGCTGCACAGCCACAACTGACCTGCGTCGGCCGGTACAGGCGAGCGCCCTCCCGTGGCTCACGGGAGGGCGCTCGTGTGTCCGCGGAGGGTGTCAGGCGGTCCGGCCGACGCGGCGGCCGCGCAGGGCCTCCAGGGCCGCGCCGAGCGCCAGGGACTGGAGAAGGGCGCTCACGGCGATGCCGGTGGCGAGCAGCCACGTGGGCGCGTCCGTGCCACCGACCGCGCCGATGATCCCCATCGCGAGCAGGGACGTCGGGGCGGTGAAGAAGAAGGGCCAGACCCCGACGAAGCCCGGGTCGGAGGACGTCAGTACGACGACGCCGGTGAACAGGACGGACGCGCCGACGAGGCCGAGGTAGATCGCCGAAGCCGGGTTGGTGACGGTCAGGCGAAGAAGCGTGCGGGCATTCATGGGTCGTCTCCCCGTGGGTGGTGGTGCCGTTCTTCTCCCATGGTCACGCGGGGTGGGCGCCGCCGTCATGAGTATCCGTACCTGAGTTCGTCCACTCAGGGAGACCGCCGACGGCAGCGGTCCGGAGGACTTTCGGTTCGTGCCCGACGGTGACCTCGTGGGCGGGAAGAAGGAGATCGCCGTCGCCGTGAACGACGCGCGGACCGGCGAACTCGTCGACAGGCTGCCCGCGCAGCAACTGCTCGCGATGGCAAGGGCGAGTTCCGAAGCCAGTTGCTGCTGGTGACGGTCGGCAGCGACAAGGTCGTCCAGCTGAGCGACTTCCTCAAAGCGTCGGTCGACTGTCCGGGGCGCTGGTCGCCCCTGTTCACGACGCGCTGAGCAGCTTGTCGAGCGCCACTCGCAGCCCGTCGGTCGCTTCCTGGCCGGCGGGTCGCAGGGGTGCGCGGACCGGGTTGCCGAGGAGCGCCTTCACGGTGACCGTGCCCGGCAGACCCGCGTTCATCATCAACTGGGTGAGAGGGATGGTGAGTTGCTGGCGGCGCGCGGCCTCCGCCGTGTCGCCCGCGTCGTACGCGTCGATGACGGCGCGGAAGGCGGCGGGCGCCACGTTCGAGACCGTCGAGACGTAGCCCGCGCCGCCCAGTGCGTACAGCGCCAGGACGTACTCGTCGCAGCCCGTGTAGTACGCCAAGTTCGTTTTGGACATGACCCGTTGGGTGCCGAGAAGGTCGTACGCGCAGTCCTTCACGGCGACGATCCGGGGGTGGGCCGCGAGCCGGATCATCGTCTCCGGCTCGATGCGGGTGCCGGTGCGGCCGGGGATGTCGTACAGCATCAGGGGGAGGCCCGTGGCGTCGGCGACCGTGCGGAAGTGTGCCTCGATTGCGTCCTGCGGTGGGCGGCTGTAGTACGGGGTGACCACCAACAGGCCTTCGGCGCCCGCCTGTTGGGCCTGGCGGGCGAGGTCGACGGTGTGGCGGGTATCGGACGTGCCGATGCCGGCGACGACCTTCGCGCGGCCGTCGACCGCCTCGCGCGCCGCCCGTACGAGGTCGGCCTTCTCCGCGTCCGTCGTCGTCGGCGACTCTCCGGTCGTGCCGGAGAGGACGAGACCTTCGCAGCCTTCGGTGACCAGCTGGTCGGCCAGCTTCTGGGCGGCGGCGAGGTCGAGCGCGCCCGTACGTGTGAAGGGCGTGACCATGGCGCACAGGGCGCGGTTGAAGGGGGAGGGGCGTGGGGTTGCGTCGGTCATGAGGGGAGTGTCGGCCCGGGCGCTGTGTAGCTCCACTTAATTCTGCTACGAGGTGGTGCGAAGCACTGCTGAAGTGTTGAGGCGGAATCCGGGCAACAGGGCTGGAGTGTGCCGCTTTGCGCCAGGTTTGGCTGAGATGTGCACTTCAGGTGGCGCGGCGGGAACCCGATGAACCGCAGTGAAGATGCTGGTCAGTTCGCGAGGTGCGTGTGGTGCGAGAGATGGTGATGGCGCTTGCCGCGCCCGCGGTGATGTGTGCGAGTGGGGTCTACGCGGCGTGCGCCGTGTGGTGGCGGCGCAGGCACCCGGCGCCCGCGCCCTGGTCGCAGGCCGGGCTGCGGCTCGCGGGGGAGCGGGCGGTCGCCGTGGCCGAGGCCGTGGTGGCCGACGAGCATGCCCTGCTCGTGCAGGACGCCGACCGGACCGGTGCCAAATCGGGTCGTATGCGCCACCATGAGAGGCCGGTGACCGGCAACCGGGTCGCCGAAGGCCGTTCAGGGGAGGCGCCATGAGGCTGGGCAGGGCACTCGCCACCGGAATCGCCGAAGAAACGCCGCGGACGACCGAGCGGCCCGAGCGGCCCGAGCGGACCGAGCGGACCGAAGTGGACGGCAATGCACGGGAGTTGACGCCCGAGACCGCCGTGCGCGCCGAGGCCGTACCGGAGCCCGCCGAGGTCCCGGCCGCGCGATGAGGCTGCGGCTCCCTCAGGAGCGCCCGGCGGAGCCGCCCACCGGTTACAAGATCGCCCACCCCGTGCTCGCCGCGGACGGTGGGAGCGCCGGTTTCCTGGGTGTCTCGCTCGGTGCCGCCGCGCCCTACAAGGTGCTCGACGAGGCGCGCTGCGTATACGGGCGACGGCACCGCGCGCCGCACCGGCGCTGCGACTGCGGATTCCACTGCGTACACGAACGCCGGTGCGCGGAAGGGCTGTTGGTGCAGGCCGAGCATCGCAGGGCGGTACTGATCGAGGTGTCCGTCCTCGGGCCCTACATCCGGTTCGAGCGCGGGTTCCGCTACGGACGTCAGCGGGTGCGCGCCGCCACCGTCGGGCCGTGTCCGTGCGGCACCGAGGCGGCCGTGCTCGCCGACGCGGGGTGGGGGTGCGACGGCCGGCTGGTGCTGGAGGCGGCGTGCGCCGGGTGCGTCGAAGGGGAGGGGAGCGCAGCGACTTCCGCAGAAGGGTGGCGGCGGGCGACGGGTGGGCGGCCGCGCTGGACCCTGGAGGCGTTCGCCCGGATCGCGGGTGACGGGCTGCGGGTGCGCGCCGCACCGGGGGTGGGGCCGCGGGGGCCCGCCCCACAGATGCCCGAACCGGCCGCGGAAGCGGCACTGCTCCAGGCGCGACTCGACTGGTTCCAGGGGCAGTTGGCGCGCCTGGGGCGGGCGATGGGAAGTGGTGGGTAGTCGAGCGGGGGCGGGCTCGGCCGACCTGTGGGACCGTGAGTTCATGCGACGGATTCGGCGGTCATGAGCGGGGCCCGTGACGGCGGAAAGCCGTTCGAGATCCCGCGCGAGTTCGAGGTCGGCGTCGGCCCCCAGCAGGTGTGGGACGCCGTCACCAAGGGGTCCGGCGGCTGGCTGTGGCCCATGGAGTACGAGCCCAAGGAGGGCGGCGAGGGCCCCTTCCACTCCGTACTGACCGTGTGGGACCCGCCGCGCCGGCTCACCGTCCGCTCCGACGACCCGGCCGCCCTGCCGCCCGGACAGCCGCTCAATCAGCTCGACTGGACCATCGAGCCGCGCGACGGCGGCGCCCGGTCCCGGGTCCGCTACGTCCACAGCGGCGTCTTCACCGAGAACTGGGACGACCTCTTCGACGGCGCCGACAAGCACACCGACTTCTACCTGCACACGCTGCGCCAGTACGTGACGCACTTCGCGGGCCGCCCGATCGCCTTCGCCACGCTCGACGGGCCCGGCACCTCCGCGAACCGCGAGGCGCTCACCGCCGTCGGCCGCGCGCTCGGCCTGCCCTCCGACGCGACGGAGGGCGCGCGGGTCCGCGTCCAGGGCCCGGCCGGGCAGACCCTGGACGCCGTGCTCGACTACCGCGACGCCCATTTCCTCGGGCTGCGCACCGAGGACGCCCTGTACCGCTTCTTCGGGCGCGGCCACTGGGGCGCGCCCGTCGGCGTCAGCGTCCACGACTTCGCACAGGACGCGGACGCCGCGCGGAACGAGGGCGAGTGGGGCGACTGGCTGGCGCACGTCTTCGCGTAGCCCCTGGAGCCGGGCGGTTCTAGGGACGGAAGCGCAGTACCTGCGGGTCGTGATCGCTGATCTGGTCGTGGAACTCGCTGTTGATGTGCACGCTGTCGTACGCGAACGCGTCCTTGGCCCTGATCGACGGACTGATCAGGATCTGGTCGAGGACCTGGCTGTTGCCCTGGTAGTCATACGTATAACGCTCGTGCTTCGGCAGGGACTTGATCGCCGACCAGAGCGCGCCGCCGGCCTCCAGGCGCTGGGCCGTGCCGGAGAACTCGAAGTCGTTGATGTCGCCGAGTGCGATCACGTCCGCGTCCGGCTGCGCCTTCAGGATGTCGTTGGCGAAGGTGTTCACCACCGTCGCCTGTGCGTGCCGCTGCGTCTCCGAGGAGCGCGCGGGCGGCTGGTACTGGGAGGTCAGGCCCTGGTCGCCGCCCTTGGACGCGAAGTGGTTGGCGATCACGAAGACCGGCTTGCCGCGGAACGTGAACTCGCCGGCCAGCGGCTTGCGGCTGTTCGCCCACGCGGCGTCTCCGGGCGCCACGCGGCCGGGTGACGCGGTGAGCGCCGCCCGGCCGTTCTCGCTGGTCACGCCCACGGGTGTGGTGGCGTCGCCGCCAGGGCGGCCGGTGAAGGACACGCGGTCCGGGTTGAACAGGAAGACCTGGCGGATGTTGCCGCCCGGCTCGCCACCGTCCTTGTTGTTCTCCGGGTCGACCGAACGCCAGTCGTAGCGGGGGCCGCCCGCGGCGGCGATCGCGTCGATCAGCTTGCGCATCGTCGCGTCCGCGGCGACCGTCCCGTCGTTCTTCGCGCCGTTGTTGTCCTGGATCTCCTCCAGGGACACGATGTCGGGCGAGCGCAGACGGTCGACGATCGCGGCGGCGTGCGCGTCGAAGGTGGCGTCGGACGGGTCGAGGTTCTCCACGTTGTACGTCGCCACGGCCAGCTCGCCCGGCTTCTGCGCGCGGGTCGTCTCGGGCTGAAGTGCGGACTGCTTCATGACCCCCAACTCCCGTGCCACCAGCGTGTATCCACCGTACTGGTTGAAGTCGAGCGGGCCCTCGGTGGCGCCGGACAGGACGTCACCGACGTCGGCCGCGGGGAAGTCCGCGAGCGCGCCGAGCGACTGGATCTGCAGGCGCCCGCCGTTCTGGTCCGCGTACGAGCCGTAGCGGGTGCCGCCGTGCTTCGTGCGGTTCTCGTGCGGCTTCACGGTGACCCACAGCTCGCCGTACGCGTCGGACGCGGTGACGACCCGCGAGGAGCCGACGCGCACGTTCTGGCCCTCGAGCGACTCGTAGTAGTCGAGGGCGTACGCGCGCGGGTGCAGGGGCAGCTTGTTGACCGAGCCTTTCGCCGCCGGGTCGCCCTGTGGCGCGTACGCGCGCGGGACCGACTTGTCGCTGATCGTGGTGACCGGCACCCGGTTGCCCGAGGAGTTCACGGTCACGGTCGGCTTCGTCAGCTCGGTGAGCGACTGGTTGCCGGACGAGGCGCCGCCGGGCACGTACTCGGAGACCGTCGCGGAGACGGTGACGGAGTCCCCGACCCGCACGGTGGGAGTGGAACTCGTGAAGACGAAGACGCCCTCGCTGGTGGCCGGGTCGGCGTCCGGCTCGGTGTCCTGGAACCAGAAGCCGCGGGACGAGCCGTACGTTCTGACGCCCGTCACCACCCCCGTCACGCCGGTGACCTGCTGTCCGGCGAGCGGGGATATGCGGGTGGCGCCCTGGATGTCGTGGATGGCGACGTCGGCGGCCGCGGCCGGGTGGGCGGGGAGCGTGGCGAGGGTGCCGGACACCGCCGCGCAGGCGACGGACAGCGCGGCGAGGCGCGACCGGGACAGCACGTACTTGCTCGGCTTCATGTTCGACTCCTAGTCGGGAGAGGCGTGCGACGCCTTCTACGCGCGTCAATTTCCGTCCTGCGCCCACGAGTTGTCAAGGTTTCGGGGATGTCGGGGACATGAGGAGAAGCCGACCGGTCCGTGAACCCGGCAGCATGGGTGTAAATCCGTCTAGGCTGGGCGGTCGCAACGCAACGTAGGCCCCCTGCACGTCCCCCTAGGAGAACCAGCCGATGTCAGACAGCTCCCCCCTGCCGCCGGTGCGGCTGCCCGCCGAAGCGGAGCTGGCGCGGGACGCCCTTGCCACCCCCCTGCTGTCCCGCGCGGTGAAGCTCGCCCGCTGGGCCGGTCCCGAGACCCGGGTCGGCGCGGGCGGTGAACTCGTCGAGGAGCAGCTGCCCGCCGCCGCGGCCGAGCTGGGGCTCACCGAGACCATCGACGAGGCCGACAGTGCCGCGTACGCGAGCGAGGCCTGGCGCATCGCCGTCGACACGGGCCTCGTGGAGGTCGTCGACGAGGAAGAGGGCACCGTCACGGTCGGCGAGGAGCTCGGCACGCTCACCTCCGGCGGCCCCTCCGACGTGCTCACGGTGTGGCTGGGCGCGCTCGACACCGTGCTCGCCGACGCGAGCGTGCCCGACCTCGACGACCTGGTCGGCGCCATCGAGGAGGGCGGCGACATCGACTTCTCGCAGCTCGACTGGGACCCCGAGGCGGAGTCCGAGTTCCTGGAGGGCGTGCTCGGCAACCTCTACCTGCTGACCGTCAGCGAGGGCGGAGCGGGCGAGGAGGCCGTGCCGCTGCCCGCGCTCGCCGCGTCGATGATCGTGCCCGACGACATGGGCCAGCCGACGGACGACGTGCTGGAGCAGGTGTCCGACGCGATGATGCGGCTCGACGACCAGTTCCGGATGCTCGACCCGATCGGCCTGGTGGAGTTCCAGCCGGTCGACGAGGCGCTCATGGCCGACGCCGACGAGCCGGTCGCCGAGCCGGTCGACGACTCCGACGTCTCCCGCTACGGGATGGTGCGGCTCACCCCGCTCGGCCTGTACGGGGTCCGGGCCCGGATGCTCGACGCGGGACTGGACGCGCCGGCCGTCGGCGACCTCGCCGACAAGGGTGCCGACGCGCTGCTCGACGGCACCACCGGGTTCCCCGAGGCCGCCGCGCAGGTCGAGATCGAGCAGTGGCTCGCGCGGCGCGAACCGCTGGCCGCGGCGCGGGAGTTGTTGGGTGCGGCGCGTGGCGGCGACGAGTGGGCGCCGCTGCGGCGACTGCGGTGCCAGCAGGCGCTTTCGTTGGTCGGTGGGGAGGCGGAGCCGGCGCTGCGTGAGGTGCTCGACGATGCGGAGCTTGGGGGGCTTGCGCGGGTGTGGCTGGCCGAGCACGGGTTTGCGGATGTACCGGCGCCGTCGCAGGACCTGGTGTTCTGGTTGACCGTCGACACGATCGCCGCGCAGCTTTCCATCGAGGGGAACTCGGAGGAGTTGCAGGCGTTGGTGGAGGGGCTTGCGGCGCAGCACGGGGGGTTTTTCGCGGCGGCGTGGCGGGTGGAACATCCCGCTACCGCGGATGTGTTGGAGGCGATGGGGCGGTTGCATCCCGATAAGAAGGTGGCGAAGGAGGCGCGGAAGGCGGCGTTCAAGGCGCGGTCCGCCGGCGGGAGTTGAGGGTGCGCGGCGCCGTGGTTGCGGTCGCGGGGCTCTGCCCCGGACCCCGCGCCTCAATCGCCGGCGGGGCTTGATTTGTGCGCATTCGCCGCCGAAGAGGCATGAATGTGCGCCTCGGCGGCGAGGAGGCACGAATGGTGCGCCTCGCCGCCGAGACTTGATCTACTCAGCCGCCGCTGATGGTGCGCGCGGGACTAGCAGAGATACCGCGTCGTGTGTTTGAAGGATGAGGACGCGCCGTCGAAGCCGTATGTGCCGCGGTAGGACGGTGGGTTCTGGAATTCGCCTATCAGCGTGATCGTGGAGGCGCACGAACCCTGGCCCGACCGTTTCGCGTCCAGGCGGATGGTGTCGCCGATGAAGCCGCCCGTGATGTCCCACGGGGCTCCGCAGATGCCCGACGTGATCTGGCCGCCGGTCACCACGAACGGGTGCGTGTTCGGGTTTATCTTCGCGGTGATGGCGAAGGTGACCGAACCGTTGTTCAACTCCAGCTTGCAGTCGACCGTCAGCGCCTCCGCCGACACCTCGCGCTGCGTGGCGAACGCCTCGTCGCGGGTCTTGACCTCCGCACCCTGCGGGTTGTGGAAGCGGTGTTCCGAGCGGCTCTGGTTCTTGCCCTTGCGTGCCTGAGTGGTCATGGCGTTTCCGTCACCTCCTATGCCAGTTGCTCAGCGATCTCGACGCGCAGCAGGGTGCGCACGTTCTCGATGTGGTTCTCGACCGTGACCGTCGTCGACCCGGCGAAGAGCAGGCCGACCGCCACGTTGTCGTAGGACGTCACGAGCGAACCGGAGTCCCCGCCCGCGGACATGTTGGTGGTGAGGATCTGGTCCTTGAAGCGGGCCGTGCCCGCCGTGCCGTAGTTGACGTCGATAGTGGCGTCGACCGAGACGATCCGGCCGAAGGACACGTTCGTCGTACGGCCCGTCTTCTTCACCAGGTCGCCGACCGCGACGTTCGCCTTGCGGCGCCAGGCGCGCGGCGGTCCGCTGAAGTACTGGTCCCGCGTGGCGTCCTGGAACTGGACCTCGGCGAGCGCGCAGTCGACCACGTTGTTCTGCCGGTCGAGCGGCGTCTGCGGGGCGAACTGGATGGTGATGAAGCGGGACAGCGTGGCGATGCGGTCCGCGGGGTCCGTGCCGCCGTCGAACCGGCCGGGCTGCACGATGGCGCTGCCCAGCTGGGCCCGGTTGGAGTCGGCGAGGACGTGGTTGTTGGAGAGGATGTAGAACTTCGCCGGGGTGCCGAGGCCAGGCCCCGGCGGGTCCACCGTGGCGCCCGGCAGGAAGTCGTAGACCACGCTGCCGAGGGTGCCCGCGGTGATGGCGACGTTGCCGACCGAGAAGCCGGAGGGGCAAGGGCGCATCCGGCGTACGAGCTGCTGCGGCTCGAAGCCCTGGAGCCCGCCGAGCTCTTCGAGCAGTGGCTGGCCGTGGCCGGAGAACTGCTGGGCGATACCGCCGTCGGGGCCGTACGTGACCTCTTCGGAGCGGGCTCCGGAGGGGCGGCTCTGCCGGCGGTGGGCGGAGATATGGCCGACGGCCACGATGTCGGTCGGGGTGCCGTCGTCCATCTGACGCGGAATCACATCCCGTTCCGGCAGCAGGGATTCGGGTACTTTCTGGGTCACGAAGACGAGGACGGCCTCCTCGCCCGTCGGCTCGCCGTTCGACCATTTCACGCCGTGGCCGAAGCCGACCACATTGGCAAGGGGCGCCTCGCGCCGCAGGAAATCACTGGTCGCTTGCTGCCGGGAGCTGTCGCTGAGCTGCCCTCCGGCGGGTCCGCGCATCAATTCGGGCTGGCGCACGCCAGACCACCTCTATTCCCCTGACTTGCCGCTGAAGTGCGGGGGACCCCTCACCGCTCGTCGTTTTGGGCGTGCACGTCGCCGATCGCGAGCACACGCACCGGTACCCCGTCGAGCGCTTCGGGGACGACGTCCTCCGCACGGAGCCGGTCGCGGGGCACTTTGCGGGTCACGAAGACGACGATGACGTCCTCGCCCGAGTGTTCGTCCTTCCCGGTCCCGACTCCGGTGACATTGGCCAGCCTCATCAGCCGGCTCTCATGGAGGGCGCGTGCCTGGCGTACGTCCACGGCCCGCACCTCCGAACTGTCTTCTGCCGCCTGTCTATTGCCGCACGGCAGACCGGTCAAGGTGTACCGCGCGAAATACGGAGACGTCACGTACGCAGGTACGAGGCGCCGTTCAGGTCGAGGACGGTGCCGGAGGCCCACTGCGCGGCCGGTGAGGCGAGCCACAGGACGGCATCGGCGATCTCCTCGGCCGACGCCACGCGGCCGAACGGGCTCTGCGCGCGCACCTCGTCGGTCAGCCGGTGCGCCACCCGCTCCGTCTCGATGAAGCCGGGCGCCACCGACGCCACCCCGATCCCGTGCGGCGCGAGCGCCACCGCGAGGGACTGGCCGAGCGCGTGCACGGCCGCCTTCGTCGCCCCGTACGCCGGGTGGTCGGGCTCGCCCTTGAAGGCGCCGCGCGAGCCGATGTTGACGATCCGGCCCGCCGTGCCCTGCCCGATCATGCGCCGCGCGGCGAGGTGGCTGAGGTTCGCGGTGCCGAGCAGATTGACGGAGACGTGGCTCTGCCACAGCCGGGCCCACTCCTCGTACGAGGTGGTGGCCGGCGGATGCGGCAGGTTCACGGCCGCGTTGTTGACCAGGACGTCGAGGCCGCCGAGGCCGTCCGCCGCCCGCTCGGCGACGGACTGCGCGCCCTCGGGGTCGGAGATGTCGCCGCCGACGAGGACGTGCCCGTCACCCGTGAGCGAGTCGAGCGTGGCCCGCGCCTCGTCCTCCCGCGAGCCGTAGTGCACCGCCACCCGGTCGCCGTTCGTCGCGAAGGCGCGGGCGAGCGCCCGGCCGAGGCCCCGCGAGGCCCCGGAGACGAGGACCCGGCGGCCGGAGGGCGGAAGATTCACGGAATTCACGGATGTCACGGCAGTGGGCCCCTCGACGTCGGACGGTGTTCAACCGCCGTTTATACGCGAGCGAGAACGTATGGCCGAAAACAGGGCCCGTTCACTCTCATCGATCACCACGGGAGACAGCCACCATGTCGCTCACTCGCAGGGACTTCACCAGACGATCCGCGGCCACCGGCGCGGGCATCGCGCTCGCCGGGTCCGTCGGCTCCCTGGCCACCGCGCCGAACGCCCTCGCGGCCACCGACGACGGGGGCGTCGACGTACTCAAGGGCAAGGACAAGGGCAAGGGCGGGGGAGTCGGCTACGGTCCGCTGATCGACGACCCCGACGGCATCCTCGCGCTGCCCGAGGGCTTCTCGTACACGGTCATCACGTACTGCGGGAAGACCAAGCTGGAGTCCGGTGAGTTCACGCCCTCCAACCACGACGGCACCGCCACCTTCGCGGGCCCGCGCGGCGCCACGCTGCTCGTCAACAACCATGAGCTGGCGGGCGCCCGTGCCGACTGGCCGCACCCGGTGCCGCTGACCGAGGGCCTCGTCTACGACCCGATGGCGGCCGGCGGCTGCACCGTCGTGGAGGTCCGCAGGGGCGGCGAGGTCGCCGAGTGGGTCGGCATCGCCGGCACGGCCACCAACTGCGCGGGCGGGCACACCCCGTGGAACACCTGGCTGACCTGCGAGGAGACCGAGGACAAGGCCGGCAAGTACGGCTTCACCAAGGACCACGGCTACGTCTTCGAGGTCGACCCGGTCGACCATCCCCAAGCTCTCAACTCCGTTCGAGCAGGGGAGACCCCATTCGCCAACAGGTCCCCGAAGCCCATCAAGGCCTTCGGCCGCTACGCGCACGAGGCCGTCGTCATCGACCCCAAGCGCGGCCACGCCTATCTCACCGAGGACGCCTCGGGCCCCAACGGCCTGCTCTACCGCTGGGTTCCGCCGAAGGGCTTCGAGCACGGCCGCGGCAAGCTGCGCACCCTCGCCGACGACGCGGGCGTGCTGCAGGCGACCCGGTGCTTCGACTCGGGCGGCCGCTTCGTCGACGACCTGTCCCGCGCCACGAAGATCGGCACGACGTACGGCGTGGACTGGGTCGACGTCCCCGACCGCGACGCCAAGTCGGTCTCCACGCGCAAGCAGTTCAAGGACGGCGAGATCACCCGCGCCCGCAAGCTCGAGGGCATGTGGTGGGGTGACGGCGGCGCCTACGTCGTCTCCTCGTTCGCCCGCGAGGAGAGCCCCGTCGCGCACGACGGCCAGGTCTGGTTCTACGACCCCAAGCGCCGCACGCTGACGCTGAAGGTGCTGCTCGGCGTGAACCCGGACCCGTCGAAGGACGGCGCCCTCGACGGCCCGGACAACATCACCGTCTCCCCGTACGGCGGTCTGGTCATCTCCGAGGACGGCGAGGGCATCCAGCACCTGTTCGGGGCGACCGAGCGGGGCCGTACGTACCCGATCGCGCGCAACGACCTGAACATCGGGACCGCGGCGGAGCCGGAGTACAGCGAGATGACGGGCGTGACGTTCTCGCCCGACGGCTCGACCCTCTACGCGAACATCCAGAACCCCGGCATCATGCTGGCGATCAAGGGCCCCTGGAAGCGCCAGAAATAACGGGAGTCACTGGAGCGGGTCCACCGGCGGCGCCTCGCGTTCCGCGGCGATCCGGTGGACCCGCCCCCGCACCGCGTACCAGCCGATCGTCAGGCACACCGCGATCGGGATCAGCATCAGCACCGTGTTGCGGCCCGCACCGTCCTTGTCGAACCACATCATCACGATCACGGCGAGCAGGAACGCGATCGTGGTCAGCTCGATCCACGGCGAGGCCCACAGCCGGAACGCGGGCCGGTGCACGACGCCCTCCCGCGCCCGCCGCACGAACACCAGGTGACAGAGCATGATCATGACCCAGGTGGAGATGACGCCGAGCGAGGAGACGTTCGTGACGATGGCGAACGCGTCGTCCGGCAGCCACGCGTTGAGCGCGACCCCGAACATCGCCACCGTCGCCGTCAGCAGGATCCCGCCGTACGGGACATGGCTGCCGCTCATCCGGGCCGTGAAGGACGGGGCCGAGCCCGCCATCGACATCGAGCGCAGGATGCGGCCCGTGGTGTAGAGCCCCGAGTTGAGCGAGGACATGGCGGCGGTCAGCACCACCAGGTTCATGATCCCGCCCGCCGACGGCACCCCGATCTTCGACAGGACCGTCACGAACGGGCTCTCGTTCGCCGAGTACGCCGTCCAGGGCAGCAGCAGTGTCAGCATCACGACCGAGCCGACGTAGAAGATGCCGACACGCCACATGATCGAGTTCACGGCCTTCGGCACGACCTTCTCCGGCTCCGCGGTCTCGCCGGCCGTCACGCCGACCATCTCGACCGCCGCGTACGCGAAGACCACGGTCTGGGTGATGAGGACGACCGGCAGCACGCCCAGCGGGAAGAATCCGCCGTTGTCGCTGATGAGCGAGACACCCGGGTCGTAGGTCCCGTCCACCGGCTTCCCTGTCACCAGGAAGAAGATCCCGATCAGCAGGAACAGCACCAGGGCCGCCACCTTCACGATGGCGAACCAGAACTCCATCTCACCGAAGCTCTTCACGGAGATGAGGTTGATGGTCAGCACGATCGCGAGGGCGACCGCGGCCAGCGCCCACTGCGGGATCGTCGTGAACATCGACCAGTAGTGCACGTACAGGGCGACGGCGGTGATGTCGGCCATCCCGGCCGATGACCAGTTCAGTACGTACATCCAGCCGGCCACGAACGCGCCCCGCTCGCCGAGGAATTCGCGCGCGTAGCTGACGAAGGAGCCGGAGGACGGCCGGTGGACGACCAGTTCGCCCAGCGCCCGCACCACGAAGAAGGCGAACATGCCGCAGATCGCGTAGGCGAACGCGAGGGCGGGTCCCGCCTTCGCGAGGTTGCCGCCCGCACCGAGGAAGAGCCCCGTGCCGATCGCCCCACCGATCGCGATCATGCTGATGTGGCGGGGCTTGAGGCTCTTGCTGTACCCGAGGTCACCGGCGTCGGCGACCCCTTCGGCGGTGATCGGGTCGTCCAGGTGGGGGTCTTCACCCGCCGGTCCGGTTCGGTGGCCTTTGTGCATGTTCACGTCGGGCACTCTCGCAAATTAACCGCCCGGCGTCGCAGCTACGCGCCGCAGGCGTGCGGGGCCGAGAAAAGTCCCCCGCAAAATCGCCGGGTAAGGGAACGGTAAAGCGGGGTCGGTCGTTACCCCAGGCATGACCGCAATGACTCCCGGCTCGAACATCCCGCTCACCGTGCAGCGCGTGGCGGTTGACGTCACGGCGCCCGTGCGGCTCGACGTATCGGGCCTGCTGCTCACCGCCGACGGCAAGGTGCGCTCGGACGACGACTTCATCTTCTACAACCAGCCCTCGGGGCCCGGTGTGACGTACACGTCGGGG
This sequence comes from Streptomyces sp. NPDC002754, assembly GCF_053592315.1. NCBI lineage: Bacteria > Bacillati > Actinomycetota > Actinomycetes > Kitasatosporales > Streptomycetaceae > Streptomyces > Streptomyces sp. NPDC002754. The sequence continues at coordinate 122,560 of NZ_JBSFVM010000004.1, read as the reverse complement.
GGCGGCACCGCGCCGGACTCCATCACGGTGGACACGTCCGCCGTGCCGCCGGGCATCGAGAAGATCGTCGTCACCGCGAGCCCGGACGCCGCGGGCCAGTCGTTCCAGGGCGTCGAGCCGACGGCCACGATCCGCGGCGCGGACGACGGCTCGGTCCTCGCCACGTTCACCCCGCCGCAGCTCGGTGCGGAGACGGCGCTGGTGGTCATGGAGGTGTACCTGAGGAACGGCGCGTGGAAGGCGCGCGCGGTGGGCCAGGGGTATGCGAACGGTCTGGCGGGTATCGCCACGGACTTCGGCGTGTCGGTGGAGGAGCCGGCGGCCCCCGCGGCACCCGCCGCCGCCCCGGCCCCGCAGGCCGCGCCCGCCCCGCCGGTGGCCGCGATGCCCGCGCCGACGACGCCGCCGGTGGACCCGCGGACGGCCCCGCCCCCGCCGGTCGCCGCGCCTGCCGCGGCCGCGCCCGCGTCTGCCCCGGCGCCCGGCTCCGGGAAGATCAACCTCGACAAGGGCCGCGTCTCCCTCCAGAAGAACCAGACGGTGTCCCTGGTCAAGGGCGGCAAGCCGCTGCTCTCGCAGATCAAGATGGGCCTCGGCTGGGAGCCCGCCTACCGCGGCAAGGACATCGACCTGGACGCGTCGGTCATCGCGTACGGGCCGCAGCGCAACCACGTCGACAGCTGCTACTTCGGCAAGCTCTCGATCGTGGGCGGCGCGATCAAGCACTCCGGCGACAACCTCACGGGCGAGGGCGGTGGTGACGACGAGGTGATCGTCGTGGACCTGGGCCGCATCCCGCAGGAGGTCACGGGCCTGGTCTTCACGGTGAACTCGTTCACGGGACAGAAGTTCACCGAGGTCGCCAAGGCGTACTGCCGCCTCGTCGACGCGGCGACGGACGAGGAGCTGGTCCGCTTCGACCTCACGAACGCCGAGGCGCAGACGGGCGTGATGATGGCGAAGCTGATCAAGCAGTTCTCCGGCGAGTGGGAGATGACGGCGATCGGCGAGTTCGTGAAGTCACGGACGGTGCGCGGAATGGTGAAGCCCGCGGCGAAGGCGCTGTAGGGACGCGGCGACGGTTGTGAACAGCAACTGTTCACTCGGATGGCGGCACTCGGCGTATCCGGCCGGGCCGTGCCCCGTGCCCCTCCATGGGGCCGAAACGGCCCGTTCACCAGGCGTAACGGCTACACCGAGTGAAGCCCCTTGTTGCGAACTTTCCCGGTACGGCGCGCGATGGACCTGAGGCACATGGCCCAAGCGGCGGCCACCAGCCGCCTCCATGTCCCGAAGGGAGTGATCACGCATGACGCAGAGCGAGATCAACAACCCCGATGCCCTTGTGGGGCTCACCGCCTATGACCGCACTGGGGAGAAGATCGGCAGCGTCGAGCGGGTCTACCTCGATGACAGGACAGGCAACGCCGACTGGGTGACGGTCAAGACGGGCCTCTTCGGCATGAAGGAGACCTTCGTGCCGCTCAGGGGTGCCACGCACGACAGCGAGCGGCTCAACGTGCGGTACACCAAGGAAGCGGTCAAGGACGCGCCGCGGGTCGACGCCGACCAGCACCTCGACGAGTCCGAGAAGAGCGAGCTGTACACGCACTACGGCATGACGCGCCCCTCGACGGGCGCGGCCGACACCCAGCCCCAGCGACCGGCCCAGGCCGACACGGGGCGGATGGGGGCGGCGGGCACGGCCGGCACGGCGGGTGCCGCGGGCGCGGCCGGTGCCATGGGCGCCGGAGCCGGCGCACGTTCGGACGCCGGGCGGCACGCGGGTGCCGGCGCACGGGAACCTGCCATGCGCTCCGGAGCCGGCGCGGACGGCGACCGCAAGGCCGACGAGATGATCCGCTCCGAGGAGCGCCTGCGTGTGGGCGTCGAGGAGCAGGAAGTCGGCCACGCGCACCTGCGCAAGACCGTGGAGACGGAGAACGTCACCACGTCGGTGCCCGTGTCCCACGAAGAGGTCCGCGTCGTGCGCGAACCGATCCGTGAGGGCGACGGCGGGAAGGCCACCATCGGCGAGGGCGAGACCGAGGTGACGCTGCACGCGGAGCGTGCGGTCGTCCGGAAGGAGACCGTTCCGGTCGAGCGCGTCCGCCTTGAGACCGAGAAGGTCACGGAGACGAAGGAGGTCTCCGACACCGTCCGCAAGGAGAAGATCGAGTTCGACGAGCCGAAGGACGACGGCATGCCCGGTGAGGGTCGGGGCCGTCGCGGGCCGCGCCACTGACCGCAGCACACAGCAGTGCGGGCCCGCCGGGAAGGCGGGCCCGCACTGCTGTGTGTCAGGGCACCACGACGATCTTCCGGCCCACGCCCGAGGCGAACTGGTCGAGCGCCTGCGGGTAGTTGGCGAGCGGCAGCCGGTCGCTGATGAAGACGGACGGGTCGAGGACGCCGCCCGCGAAGAGCTCCGCCGCCCGCTCGTAGCTGTGCAGGACCGCCATCGAGCCGGTGATGGTGATCTCCTGGTTGTAGATGCGGTACGGGTCGATCGTCACGCGCGTCGCGTAGTCCGCCACGCCGAACTGGAGGAACGTGCCCGCCTTGGAGACGCGGCCGAGGCCGTCCTGGATCGCCGCCGCGTTGCCGGTCGCGTCGATGACGACGTCCCAGCCGGCGGGGCGGTCGAGTTCGTCGGGGTTCGCGGCGGACCCCGAGACGCCGAGGCGCCGGGCCGTCTCGAGGCGGTCCGGGTTGAGGTCCACCACCTCCACGCTCGCCGCGCCGGTCCGCTTGGCCAGCTCCAGCATCATCAGGCCCATCGTGCCCGAGCCGTAGATCAGGACGTGCGCGCCGAGCCGCGACTGGAGGACGTCGTAGCCGCGCACCGCGCAGGACAGCGGCTCGATGAGCGCCGCGTCCTGGGTCTGTACGTGGTCGGGCAGCGGTACGCAGTTGGCGACCGGCGCGACGGCGTACTGGGCCGCCCCGCCCGCCGTCGACACCCCGATCGCCGCCCACCGCTCGCACAGATTGCCCCGGCCGGCCCGGCAGTAGCGGCACTCGTGGCAGTGCAGGGAGGGGTCCACCGCCACCCGGTCGCCGACCCTCAACTCCGTGACCTGAGAGCCCACTTCGACGATCGTGCCCGCGAACTCGTGGCCCGGGACCACCGGCAGCGTAGGGGCGAACTCGCCTTGCAGGATGTGCAGATCGGTGCCGCAGAGCCCGCAGGCCGCGACCCCGACGATCACGTCGCGGGGACCGGGCGTCGGGTCCGGCACCTCGCCGACGACGACCTTGCCCACCGATTCGACGATCGCGGCCTTCATGTACAACCTCCAGAGCACATACGGGAGTTGAGCCGGTATTTCACTTCACCGCGCCGAGGGACAGGCCCTGGACGAGCTTGTCCTGGGCGGCGAACCCTGCCGCGAGTACCGGCAGGGAGATCACGAGGGACGCGGCGCACACCTTCGCCAGGAACAGGCCCTGGCTGGTGATGAAGCCGGTCAGGAAGACGGGTGCGGTCTGGGCGACGACGCCGGTCAGCACCCGGGCGAAGAGGAGTTCGTTCCAGGAGAAGATGAAGCAGATCAGGGCCGTCGCCGCGATGCCTGGCAGCGCGATCGGGGCGACCACCCGGGTCAGGACCGTCGGAAGGCGCGCCCCGTCGATCTGCGCGGCCTCGATCACCGCGACCGGCACCTCGGCCAGGAACGACTGCATCATCCACACCGCGATCGGCAGGTTCATCGACGTGTAGAGGATGACCAGGAGCCAGATGTTGTCGAGGAAGCCGGTGTTCTTCGCGAAGAGGTAGATCGGCAGCAGGCCCGCCACCACCGGCAGCATCTTCGTGGAGAGGAAGAAGAACAGGACGTCGGTCCACTTGCGGACCCGGCGGATCGACAGCGCGTACGCCGCGGGGAGCGCGAGCAGCAGCACGAGCAGCGTCGCGACGAGCGAGGCCACCGTCGAGTTGATGAGCGCGGGCCAGGGGCTCGCGCCGCCGCCCGCGCCGAAGAAGTCGCGGTAGCCGTCGAGGGTGAGCGAGGCGGCGAAGGAGGGCGGGTTGGTGGCCGCGTCCGACTCCGAGTGGAAGGACGTCAGGACCATCCAGGCGATCGGCAGGAAGAAGACGATGCCGGCCAGCCAGGCCAGCAGGCCAAGTCCCTTGCCGCGCAGAAAGGTTGAGAACGTCATCAGCGTGACACCTCCTCGCGGAACAGCGACGACACGACCCGCAGGGCGAACGTCGCGATGATGATCGAACCGATGACGACCAGGACGCCGGCCGCCGAGGCGAGACCGTTCTCGTGGGCCTGGTAGAAGGACTGGTAGACGGTGTACGGCAGGTTGGCGGTGCCGAGGCCGCCGGACGTGATGGTGAAGACGGCGTCGAAGTTCTGCACGATGTAGATCGAGCCGAGCAGCGCGCCCAGCTCCAGGTACCTGCGCAGGTGCGGGAGCGTGAGATGGCGGAAGATCTGCCACGGCCCCGCGCCGTCCACGCGGGCGGCCTCGATCTGTTCGGCGGAGCGGGACTGAAGGCCCGCGAGCAGGATCAGCATCATGAACGGCGTCCACTGCCAGACCAGGGAGAGCTCCACCGCGAGCAGCGGCGTGTTCGAGATCCAGTCCGGCTGTGGCCCGCCCACGTAGTGCAACAACCCGTTGAGCAGGCCGTATTCGGGGTTGTAGAGGACGTGCTTCCACAGCAGCGCCGCGGCGACCGGGACGATCAGGAACGGCGCGATCAGCAGCGTACGGACCAGGCCGCGACCCTTGAAGCGGCGGTCGAGCAGCAGCGCGAGGGCGAGGCCGAGCACCAGGCTCGCGACGACCACCGACACCGTCAGGACGATCGTGGTGAGGACCGACTTGCGCAGGTCCGGGTCGGTGAGGACCTCGGAGTAGTTGCCGAACCCGGTGAAGTGGCGGGCGTCCGGGTACAGCGCGTTCCAGTCGAAGAACGAGATCACGAGCGTGGCCACGAACGGGAGTTGGGTGACCACGACCATGAAGACCAGGGCGGGGAGCAGCGGCGCGCGGGTCGCCCAGGCGCGCAGCCTGCTCGGGGCGTTCGTGACGACCGGTGTGGGAGTGGGGCTGGTCGCGGGAGCGGCGGTCGTGGTGGTCATCGGCCCTCGTACTCCTTCGCGATCTCGGCGGCGAGCTTCTGGGACTTGGCCAGGGCCGAATCGACCGACTGGCGTCCGGCGACGGCCGCGCTGATCTCCTGCGAGACCTTGGTGCCGAGGTCGGTGAACTCGGGGATGCCGACGAACTGGATGCCGGGCGCGGGCCGCGGCTGCACGCCCGGATCGCTCGGCCGCGCGTTCTCGATGGCGTCCCGCGTCTGGGCCTGGAAGGGGGCCGCCTCCTCGCGGTACCGCGGGATGTCGTACGTGGAGGCGCGCTTGCCGGCGGGCACGTTGGCCCAGCCGAAGTTCTCGCCGACGAGCTTCTCGTACTCCTTGCCGGACGCCCAGGAGATGAACTTCCAGGCCTTGTCCGGGTTGGGGGAGGCCTTCTGCAGGCCCCACGCCCAGGTGTAGAGCCAGCCGCTGGACTTCGTCTTCTCGACGGGCGCGGAGACATAGCCGATCTTGCCCTTGACCGGCGACTTGGCCGCTTCGAGCGAGCCCGCCGCGGAGGTCGCGTCATACCACATGGCGGTCTTGCCCTGGGTGAGGTTGTTGAGGCACTCGGCGAAGCCGGCCTGGGCGGCGCCGGACTCACCGTGTTTGCGTACGAGATCGACGTAGAACCTGGTCGCGTCCTTGAAGCCCTTGTCGTTGATGCGGGCCTTCCAGTCCTTGTCGAACCAGGTGCCGCCGAAGGTGTTCACGACCGTGGTCAGCGGCGCCATCGACTCGCCCCAGCCCGGCAGCCCGCGCAGGCAGATGCCCTTCATGCCCTTCTCGGCGCCGTCGGCCTTCGCCGAGAGGTCCGCGACCTGCTGCCAGGTCGGGTGCTCCGGCATCTTCAGGCCCTTCTTGGCGAAGACGTCCTTGCGGTACATCAGGAAGGACGACTCGCCGTAGAACGGTTGGCCGTAGAGCTTCCCGTCGTCGCCGGTGAGCGACTCGCGCATGGGGGCGAGGATGTCCTTCTGGTCGAAGCCCTTGTCCTTGCTCACGTAGGGGCCGAGCGAGCGCAGCCAGCCGTTGCGGGCGTAGATCGGGATCTCGTAGTTGGAGAGGGTCGCGACGTCGTACTGGCCCGCCTGGTTGGCGAAGTCCTGGCTGATCTTGTCGCGGACGTCGTTCTCCGGCAGCACGGTGAAGTTCACCTTGATGCCGGTCTCCTTCGTGAAGTGCTTGGCCGTGAGTTTCTGCAGCTCGACCATCTGCGGGTTGTTGACCATCAGGACGTTGAGGGAGTCACCGCCACTGCCGAGCCCGCCGGCGCCGGCCCAACAGCCGGTCAGGAGAGGGGTGGTGAGCAGCGTCCCTGCGGCGGCCATCACGAGCAGGGGGCCCGGTGGCCGGCGTCGGCTCTGGGTTCGCATCGATGCTCCTGGGGTTGTGGGTGTTCACACGCGGATGACCTGAGGCCCCAGCAGCGAGTAGCGGTGGGCCTCGGACATGGGCAGCTGGGTGCTGGTGACGATCGCTTCCAAGGCGCCCACCGGAGCGAAGCGGCAGAAGCTGGTCGCGCCGAACTTGGTGTGCACGCCGGCGAAAACCGTGCGCCGCGCCGCCCGGATCGCCTGCGACTTGACCTCGCTGACGGCCGGGTCGGGCGTGGTCAGGCCGTGCTCGCGGGAGATGCCGTTGGCGCCGATGTAGGCGAGGTCGACGACGAACCCGGCGAGCATCTTCGACGTCCAGTGGTCCACGGTCGCGAGCGTGCCCGCGCGGACCCGGCCGCCGAGCAGCAGCACGGTCGTGTTGTCGTTCTCGGCGAGTGCGCCGGCGGTGGCGAGGGAGGCCGTGACGACGGTCAACGGCCGGTCGCGCGGCAGCGCCTCGGCGATCAGCTGCGGCGTGAAGCCCTCGTCGACGAAGACCGTCTCGGCGTCGCCGAGCAGCTCCGCGGCCGCCGCGGCGATCCGCCGCTTCTCCGGCACGTGCATCGTCGTGCGGAACGCCAGCGTCGTCTCGAACCCGGCGCTCTCCACCGGATACGCGCCGCCGTGCGTGCGCCGCACCAGGCCGTGGTCCTCCAGCGCCCGCAGGTCGCGGCGCACGGTCTCCTTCGCGACACCGAGCGCGGCCGCGAGCTCGGTGACGTCGACGGAGCCGGAGTGCCGCGCCGTCCGCACGATCTCCCGCTGTCGTTCCTCCGCGCTCATGCCCGCCGACCTCCGTACCCGTCACTGCCCGTTCGGGCCCGGAAGGGCCCGCACCGGAAGTTTTACCGGGGGTACGCCGAGGTGAACAGGCCCCTAGCGGGCCCGATGCCGCCCGTTCGTGCCCGTTTCGCGGGGCGCGCGGTCCGGCCCGGACCTGCGGGGGAGCGGCGGATCATGTGGGTTCGGGCGGGGCGGATGCCCGAACAAGGCGGCGGGCGGGCCCGTTCGGTGCCCGCCCGCCGCCGCGTCCTACGGAAAACGTGTGCTCAGTACGGCCGGATCTCAGTACGGCCAGATCGGCGGGTCGTTGACGAAGCGGCCGCCCATGTACCGGTGCGCGGGATTGTCGTCGCTGAGCGGGCCGTGCTCGGCGAGCAGCTGCTCCGCGTACGTCTCCGAGTCGTCCTGCGGCTCGTAGCCGAGGGCGCGGGCGCTCGAGAGGTCCCACCAGGCGCGGGTGTTGTCGGAGGAGCCGTAGACGACGGTGTGGCCGACCTTCTCCGCGCTCAGGGCCGCGTGGAAGAGGCGGGCGCCGTCCGCCGGGCTCATCCACACCGACATCATGCGGACGTCCGTGGGCTCCCTGAAGCAGGAGCCGATGCGCACGGAGACGGTCTCGATGCCGTGCTCGTCCCAGTAGAACTGGGCGAGGTCCTCGCCGAACGACTTCGACAGGCCGTAGTACGTGTCGGGGCGGCGCAGCGTCTCGACACGGACCAGCGATGCGCCGTCCTCCACGCGCGGGCGCGGCGTGTAGCCGATCGCGTGGTTGGAGGAGGCGAAGACGATGCGGGGGACCGTGCCGTCCGTGCGGGACGCGGCCTCCTGGCGTACGGCCTCGTAGAGGTGGTACGTGCCCTTGATGTTCGAGTCAAGGATCTTCTCGAAGGTCGACTCCAGGCTGATACCGGCGAGGTGCAGCACGGCGTCGACGCCGCGCACCGCCTCGCGCAGCGCGGCCGTGTCGTTGAGGTCGGCGATGATCGCGTCGGGCGCGTTCTCGACCGGGCGCACGTCGAGCAGGCGGAGCTCGTATCCGTGCTGGGGCAGCAGCTCCCGCATCAGGGTGCCGAGTCCGCCGGCAGCGCCGGTGAGCAGGAGGGTGCGGGGCATGCGCGTGATCTCCGTGTCTGTGAGCCGTTGTCGATGAAGTCGTTCACATTCGTGGATGCAGGGAAACGCTATGGAGTGGTGTCCCACCCGTCAAGGGAGCTGTACGGGAGGTGAGTTCGGGCGCTTGACCGCGCTCAAAGGGGCGTCCTACCGTGGATGTTCAGAAATATAAACGCGAATCATAACCGTGCACGTATGGCCGTGCATCAGCTCAGGGAGAGCCCGTGACGCCACTCTCGCTCGCCGCCCGACTCCGCGACCCCCGGGGACCGCTGTTCTTCCCCGTCACCGCGTACGGGCCCGACGGATCCGTCGACCTCGACACCTACCGCACCCATGTCCGGCGCGGCGTCGAGGCCGGGGCCGCCGCCGTGTTCGCCTGCTGCGGCACGGGGGAGTTCCACGCCCTCACGCCCGAGGAGTACGAGGACTGCGTCGCGGCCGCGGTCGAGGCGGCGGCGGGCCGGGTGCCCGTCGTCGCGGGCGCCGGATACGGCACCGCGCTCGCGGTCCGCTACGCGCGTGCGGCCGAACGGGCGGGCGCGGACGGCCTGTTGGCGATGCCGCCCTATCTCGTCGTGGCGGGACAGGAGGGGCTGCTGCGGCACTACGCCGAGCTGGCCGACGCGACCTCCCTCGACATCATCGTCTACCAGCGCGACAACGCGGTCTTCACCCCGGAGACCGTCGTCGCGCTCTCCCACCACCCCAAGGTGCTCGGACTCAAGGACGGGCTCGGCGACCTGGACCTGATGCAGCGGATCGTGAGCGCCGTACGGACGGCAGGGGCGGCGGAGTTCCTGTACTTCAACGGACTGCCCACGGCCGAACTCACCGGCCTCGCCTACCGCGGCATCGGCGTCACGCTCTACTCCTCCGCCGCCTTCGCCTTCGCGCCCGAGCTCGCGCAGGCCTTCCACAAGGCGCTGAACGCGGGCGACGACAGCACGGTGAACCGGCTCGTCGACGGCTTCTACCGGCCCCTCGTCGAACTCCGCGACCAGGGCCGGGGGTACGCGGTCTCCCTCGTGAAGGCGGGGGTCCGGCTCGGCGGGCTCGACGTCGGCGGGGTGCGGCCGCCCCTGCACGAGCCGCGCGCGGAGCACATCGATCGGCTCGCCGAACTCATCGAGCAGGGCGCCAAGTTGCTGGAAGGAGCCGACGCGTGAGGACCTCCACCTTCGTCTACCCCTGGGACGTCAACGGGGACCCGGACGCCGCCCGCCGCATCGCCGACCTCGGTGTCCAGCAGGTCACCCTCGCCGCTGCCTACCACTCCACGCGCGCGCTGACGCCCCGCCACCCGCGCCACCGTATCGTGACGGCGGAGCACGCGGCGGTGCTGTACCCGGTCGACCAACAACGCTGGCAGGGGCGGGAATTGACGCCCTACGAAGCCGGGGGCTGGGCCCCCGGCGACGCCTACGCGGAGGCCGCCGAGGCCCTCGCGGGCGCAGGGCTCGACGTCCACACGTGGGTCGTGCTCGCCCACAACTCCCGGATGGGCGCCGAACATCCGGACACCTCCGTCGTCAACGCCTACGGCGACCGCTACCCGTGGGCGCCGTGCATCGCGCAGCCCGCCACGCGCGCGTACCTCGTCGACCTGGCGGCGGAGGCGGCGACCCGCCCCGGCGCGCGCGGCACGGAACTCGAATCGCTCGGCTGGTACGGCCTCGCGCATCTGCACGCCCACGACAAGACCGGCGGCGTCGGCCTCGGCGAAGCCGGGCAGTACCTGATGTCGCTGTGCTTCTGCGACTCCTGCCGCGAGGGGTACGCCCAACACGGCCTGGACCCGGTGGAGTTGGCGGTGTCCGTCCGGTCCGCCCTGGACCCCGTATGGCGGGGGAAGGCGTCGGACGACGGCTGGGCGACGGTCGAGAAGCTGCTCGGCGCCGAGACCGCCGCCGCCACGCGCGCGTACCGCGACACCACGGCCCGCACCCTCCAGGAGGCGGCCGTCGCGGCGGTACGGGCCGCGGCCCCGGCCGATTTCCAGGTGCTGCTGCACGCCGACCCGGTCTCGTACCACTGCGGCGCCAACGCCGGCGTCGACCCGGAGCACATCCTCTCCGTCGCCGACGGCGTCGTCGTGCCCTGCACGGGCGGCGCGGGCCTGGTGCGCCCCTTCGCGGAACAGGGCGGGGGTGCCGTCGCCGCGAACCTCACCGTCGTACGCGGCATGGGCGGCAGCCCGGACACCCTCGCGCAGGACGCCCGGACCGCACGCGACCTGGGCGCGACGCAGCTGCGGCTGTACCACGCGGGTCTTGCGTCGGACGGGGACCTGGAGCGGGTACGCGCGGCGCTGGCTTCACTCTGAGGGAGCGGTGACCGGGAACCCGAGCTCCTCGGCCGCCTTCGTCAGCTCCAGGCCGTACGTGACGAAGGCGGTCAGGTCCGAGCGGAACGGGTCGGCGCTGGCGAGATGGATGGCGTCGAGCGAGCCGAGGCGCGCGGTCTGGTACGCGATCGCGCGGCTCAGCACCGTGGACGTGAGTTCGATCAGGTAGAGGCCGCGAACGGCTTGGTTCACGTAATAGGGAACGCGCTGGTGGTCGACGCCGGCGCGGTGCAGGGTGCGTGTGATCTCCAGTCGCGCCAGCTCGCTCGCGACCAGTTCCGTCCCGTCGGGCAGGCTCTCGCGCCAGGCCCGCAAGGCGCTCGACTCCTTCTCCGGCTTGATGAACTTCAGCAGTGCGCATGCGTCGAGGTAGATCACCGGCGGCGCTCCCTGTCGCGGTCCGCGTGCAGCAGCTCGGACAGGCTCGGCAGGTCGGGTGCGAGGTCGGGGATCAGGTCGGGCATGCCCTGCTCGGTGGGAGGCTGCGCATCGCCCGCATCCAGCATGCGCTGCAAGGCGCTGGGCGCCTCGGCCTCCGGCACCATGCGCAGTACCGGCTTCCCGCGGTCCGTGACCAGTATGGGAACGCCGGATCGCACCAGCGCCACGGCCTTGGAGGGATTCTGGTTCAGCTCGCGCAGCCCCATGGTCTTCATGACGGCAATGTACCTACATGATGTAGTTACGTCCAGGTGAGGGTGCGGCATCGACCGCTCCTCGCAGGGGTCGATGGCGCGCACGGGGTGGATTTTTTGTGTCGGAAGCGTTGACGAAACCCGGTGGCGCTTCTAGCTTCAACGCGTCGTACTTCGTACGTCATATATGAGACGCGATACGCCATACGAGAGGCCCGCATGACCTCTGTGCCCACGCCGATCCCCTCCCGTACCCAGTACGTCCTGGAGGAGATCAAGCACCGCATCCTGACGGGGCGGCTGCGTCCCGGTCAGGCCCTGGTGGAGACCGATGTCGCCGCCCAGTTCGGGGTCTCCAAGACTCCGGTGCGCGAGGCGCTCAAGACCCTCGCCGGAACCGGGCTCGTCGTGATGAGCCAGTACAAGGGCGTCACGGTGCGCATGGTGGACGCCGACATGGCCCGCGAGGTCTACGACGTGCGGCTGCTGCTCGAACCGGAGGCGCTGCGCCGCACCGTGTGCCGCCGTGCCTCCCTCGACGCCGCCCGCGACGCGCTGCACAGCGCCGCCACCGCGAGCGACACGGCCCAACGCTCCCTCGCCAACCGGGAGTTCCATCGAGCCCTCTACCTCCCGTGCGGCAACCCGCTGCTCGGCAGGATGCTCGACGAGGTCCGCGACCAGGCCGCCCTGGTGTCCGCCGTGGCGTGGGCCGCCGACCCCTCGTGGGACCGGGAGGCCGCCGAGCACCGGGAGATCCTGGAGCTCGCCCTCGCCGGTGACGCCCAGGGGGCCTCGCGCGCGCTGCGGGACCACATCGCGTCGTTCGTCGAGCGGGCCTTCCCCGAAGCGCGGGAGGACCGGGAAGAAGAGGGTGGGCACCACTCATGAGAGTCACACCAGCCATGTTCGAGACGCAGCGCGCCGCGCTCGCCGATGTGGTCGCGATCCCGGTGACCCCGTTCGCCGAGGACGGATCCGTCGCCGAGGGGCAGTACAGGGCCCTGCTGCGGCGCCTGCTCGACAGCGGGGTGCGCACCCTCACGCCGAACGGGAACACCGGCGAGTTCTACGCCCTCGGACCCGAAGAGCGCCGCCTCGTCACGGAGTTGACCCTCGACGAGGTGAGGGAGCGGGGCGTCGTCCTCGTCGGCGTCGGCCATGACGTGCCGACCGCGATCGAGGCCGCCCGGCATGCCCGCGAGCACGGCGCCCACATGGTGATGGTCCACCAGCCCGTGCACCCCTACGTGTCCGACGTCGGCTGGGTCGACTACCACCGGACGATCGCGCGGGCCGTGCCCGAGCTCGGCGTCGTCCCGTACCTCAGGAACGCGGCGCTCCCCGGTGCCCGGCTCGCCGAGCTCGGCGCGGCCTGCCCGAACGTGATCGGCGTGAAGTACGCGGTGCCGGACGCCGCGCGCTTCGCCGGCTTCGCCCGGGACGCGGGCCTCGACCGGTTCGTCTGGGTGGCCGGGCTCGCCGAGCCGTACGCGCCCGCCTACTTCTCCGCGGGCGCCACCGGCTTCACCTCGGGGCTCGTGAACGTCGCGCCGAGCGTCTCGCTGTCCATGATCGAAGCGCTTCGATCGGGCGACTACACCGCCGCCATGAAGGTGTGGGAGCAGATCCGCCGCTTCGAGGAACTGCGCGGCGCCGACGCCTCCGCCAACAACGTCACCGTCGTCAAGGAGGCCCTCGCCTCCCTCGGCCTGTGCCGCCGCGACGTCCGCCCGCCGAGCAAGGAACTCCCGGAGGCGGAGCGCGCCGAGGTCGCCGAGATCGCCGCGGGGTGGTCCATATGACCGCCCCCGACCGGAGACTCGCGCCCGAACAGCTCCGATCCCACCAGTGGTACGGCACCGAGGGTCAACTGCGCACCTGGTCGCACAACGCCCGGATGCGTCAACTCGGCTACGAGGCCGAGGAGTACGAGGGTCGCCCGGTCATCGCCGTCCTCAACACCTGGTCCGACATCAACCCCTGCCACGTGCACCTCCGCGAGCGCGCCGAGGCCGTGAAGCGGGGCGTGTGGCAGGCCGGCGGATTCCCGCTCGAATTCCCCGTCTCCACGCTCTCGGAGACGTACCAGAAGCCGACCCCGATGCTCTACCGCAACCTGCTCGCCATGGAGACCGAGGAGTTGCTGCGCTCCTATCCGGTCGACGCGGCGGTGCTGCTCGGCGGCTGCGACAAGTCGACCCCCGCCCTGCTCATGGGCGCGACCTCCGCCGACGTGCCGGCGATCTTCGTGCCGGCCGGGCCGATGCTGCCGGGCCACTGGCGCGGCGAGACCCTCGGCTCCGGCACCGACATGTGGAAGTACTGGGACGAGCACCGCGCGGGCAACCTCACCGACTGCGAACTGCGGGAACTTCAGGGCGGGTTGGCGAGGTCGCCCGGTCACTGCATGACCATGGGGACCGCGTCGACCATGACCGCGGCGGCCGAGGCCCTCGGCGTGACGCTGCCGGGCGCCTCCTCCATTCCGGCCGTCGATTCCGCGCACGAGCGGATGGCCGCCGCCTCCGGGCGCCGCGCCGTCGACCTCGCGTGGACAGGGCTCAAGCCGTCCGGGATCCTCACCCCCGAGGCCTTCGAGGACGCCGTCACCACGGTGCTCGGGCTCGGCGGCTCCACCAACGCCGTCATCCACCTCATCGCCATGGCGGGGCGGGCCGGAGTGCCGCTCACGCTCGACGACTTCGACCGCGTCGCGCGCACCGTTCCCGTGCTCGCGAACGTACGGCCGGGCGGGCGGACGTACCTGATGGAGGACTTCTACTTCGCCGGCGGTCTGCCCGCGTTCCACTCCCGGATCGCCGACCTGCTGCACCTCGAACGGACCACGGTCAACGGGCGGTTCGGCGATAGGATCGAGAACGTCGAGGTCCACAACGACGACGTGATCCGCCCCCGCACGAACCCGGTCGCGGCCGAGGGGGGCGTCGCCGTCCTGCGCGGCAACCTCTGCCCCGACGGCGCCGTCATCAAGCACATCGCCGCCGAGCCGGGACTGCTCAAGCACACCGGCACGGCAGTCGTCTTCGACGACTACAAGACCATGCAACGCACCATCAACAACCCGGAGTTGGGCATCACCGCCGACAGCGTCCTGGTGCTGCGCGGCTCGGGACCCAAGGGCGGGCCCGGCATGCCCGAGTACGGGATGCTGCCCATCCCCGACCATCTGCTCAAGCAGGGCGTGCGCGACATGGTGCGGCTCTCCGACGCGCGGATGAGCGGCACGAGTTACGGCGCGTGCGTCCTGCACATCGCGCCCGAGTCGCATGTCGGCGGACCACTCGCGCTGGTCCGCAGCGGGGACGCCATCACCCTCGACGTCGCCGCCCGGTCGCTTCAACTCGACGTCAGTGACGAGGAGTTGGAGCGGCGGAGAGCCGAGTGGGTGCCGCCCGTCGAGCGTCACCAGCGCGGCTACGGCGTGCTCTACGACGAGCAGATCACCCAGGCCGACACCGGCTGCGACTTCGCCTTCCTGGCGCGGCCCGGCACGGTCTCGGATCCGTACGCGAGCTGAGTCACCGCGCGTCACCTCGCACCACCCGCACCGCCCGCACCACCCCGAACCACCATCCGTAGGAAGCGCTTCGATACGTGCCACGTGCAAGCGCTTTCTACGGCCCCGTACAGAAGTAAGAAGCACCGACCTGAGCCACCGAGAACGGAGTTCCCGTCATGGCCCAAGCCGCAGCCGTGGCCAAAGCACCGGGGGGCGCGTCGCCGCCCCGGCGCCGTAAGTCAGCCACCCCGCGCAGGCTCCCGTATCTGCTGATCGCGCCCGCCGGGCTGCTGATGCTGGGCTTCATCGCGTATCCCGTCATCAGCGTCTTCTACTACAGCGTGCAGCACTTCAACCCGACCAAGCCGTGGCGCAACGGGTTCGCGGGGCTCGACAACTTCGTCACCGCGTTCACCAACGACCCGGACTTCTGGCGGACGCTCGGCTTCAGCCTCCAGTGGGTCGTCGTCCAGGTCGTGCTGCAACTGCTGCTCGGCCTCGGGCTCGCGCTCGTCGTCAACCAGACCTTCGTCGGCCGCGGCATGGCCCGCGCCCTCGTCTTCTCGCCCTGGGCCGTCTCCGGCGTGCTCACGTCCGCCGTCTGGATGCTGCTCTACAACTCCCAGACCGGCATCACGCGTTACCTCGCCGACATGGGCATCGGTACGTACGGCACGTCCTGGCTGTCGGACACCGCGACCGTCTTCCCGGCCGTCGTCACCGCCGAACTCTGGCGCGGCGTCCCCTTCTTCGCGATCCTCATCCTCGCCGACCTGCAATCCGTGTCGAAGGATCTGTACGAGGCCGCCGAGGTCGACGGCGCGAGCCGGCTGCGCCAGTTCTTCCACATCACACTGCCGCACCTCAAGGACGCGATCATCCTGTCCACGCTGCTGCGCGCGGTGTGGGAGTTCAACAACGTCGACCTGCTCTACACCCTCACCGGCGGCGGGCCCGCGGGGGAGACGACCACCCTGCCGCTGCGCATCGCCTCCATCGCCGTCGACAGCCACGACTTCGGCTACGCGTCCGCGCTGACGTCCATCGCCTTCGTGATCCTCCTGTTCTGCTCGATGATCTATCTCCGCCTGAGCAAGTTCGGGGGCGAGGACAAGTGACCGTCAAGGAAGCCGAATTGACCGCCATCACGACCACGCCCAGCACCGCCACGACGGCCGGCGGCCGGCACCGCGCCGCCTTCCGCCCCTCCAAGAAGGGCCGGTCGGGACCTTCTTGGGAGGACGTTCCGCGCTGGCAAATCTACGTACCGCTCGGCGTCTACCTCCTCTTCACGCTCGTCCCCTTCTACTGGATGCTGCTGTTCGCGTTCCGGCCCACCGGATCCACGTCCCTCGTACCGTGGCCGCTCACCTTCGAGCATTTCGACAAGGTGTGGAACGAGCGGTCGTTCGGGATGTTCTTCCAGAACAGCCTGCTCGTCGGTCTCGCCTCGATGCTGATGACGACGGTCGTGGCGCTGGCCGGCGGCTACGCGCTCGCCCGCTTCAACTTCCGTATCAAGCAGGGCTTCATGCTCGCGCTGCTGTGCTCGCAGTTCATCCCGGGCGCCCTGATGCTGGTCCCGCTGTTCCAGATCTTCGCCAACCTGCGGCTGATCAACTCGCTCGGCAGCGTCATGATCGCCGAGACCGTCTTCCAGCTGCCGCTCACGATGATTCTCATCAGCGGCTTCATCAAGAACGTGCCGTACTCGCTCGAAGAGGCCGCCTGGGTCGACGGCTGCGGACGCTTCCGCGCCTTCTGCGCCGTCGTGCTTCCCCTGCTGCGACCGGGGATCATCGCGGTCGGTTCCTTCGCCTTCGTGCACAGCTGGAACCACTTCCTGTTCGCCCTCATGTTCCTCTCCAACCAGGACAAGCAGACGATCCCGGTCGGCCTCGCCACGCTCATGGGCGCCGACTCCGTCGACCTGGGCGCGCTCGCCGCCGGTGGTGTCGTGGCCGCGCTGCCCGTCGTGATCGTCTTCGCCTTCATTCAGAAATGGCTCGTCACGGGGTTCAGCGCGGGGGCGGTGAAGGGATGACAACCACCATGAAGATCAAGTCGATCATGCAGACAGGCGACGGCGGCCCGGTGCGCGAGCCCGTTCCCGTCGTCCTCGCGGGCGCTCGCGGACACGGCCGCTGGCACCTGAACAACCTTCGGGGCCTCGCGGAGGCGGGGCGGGTTCAGCTCGTCGGAGTGTGCGAGCTGCGGCCGTTGGACGCGGCGGAGCTCGACGGGTTCGAGGCCGGTGGCCTCGTGCAGTCCGCCGACTTCGGGGAGCTGCTCGACCGCACCGGCGCCCGGATCGCGATCATCTGCACCCCGATCCCGACGCACACGGAGCTGGCCCTGGTCGCCGCCGAGCGGGGCGTGCACCTGCTCCTGGAGAAGCCGCCTGCGCCGTCATATACGGAATACGAGCGGATGGCGGCCGGGGTGGCCGAGGCGGGGATCGCCTGCCAGATCGGCTTCCAGTCGCTCGGCTCGCATGCGGTGTCCCATATACGAGATCTCGTACGCGACGGCGCCATCGGCGAGGCCCTCGGCATCGGCGCCGCCGGAGCCTGGGCCCGCGACGAGGCCTACTACCGGCGCGCCCCCTGGGCCGGACGTCGACGTCTCGCGGACGCCGGCGGCACGGGCCGCACCGTTGATGTGGTCGACGGCGTGCTCACCAACCCCCTCGCCCACGCCGTCGCCACCTCCCTCGCCCTCGACGGCGCGACCGGCGGCGACGACCTCACCACGATCCGCACCGAGCTGTACCGCGCCAACGACATCGAGGCCGACGACACCTCGTACGTCGAGCTGACCACCCGTACCGGATCGCGCGTCACCGTCGCCGCGACCCTGTGCGCCGAGCTGCCCGACGAGCCGTACGTCATCGTGCACGGCAGCCGCGGCCGGATCACGTTCTGGTACAAGCAGGACCGCGTCCTCGTGCAGCGCGCGGGCCACGGCCCGCAGGAGACCGTGCACGGGCGCACCGACCTCCTGGCGAACCTCGTCGAACACCTCGCCACCGACGGGGAGACACCGCTGCTCGTGCCGCCCGCCGCCACCGGCGCGTTCATGCGCGTGGTCGAGGCGATCCGGCGGGCCCCCGACCCGCTGGCGCTGCCCGCCGACGCGTGGAGCGAGATGCCCGCCGACCGGCCCGGCGCCGTACGCCGGGTGGTGCACGGCGCCGACGGGCTCGTCGCCGCGAGCGCCGACGGACTCACTGGCTTCGCCGGGCTCGGCGCGTCCTGGGCCCGCTCCGGAGTGGAGGCCTCGTCGTGACCCGAACCCCGAACGGGCTGATCACCGCCCCGCTGACGCTGAGCTGTGCGGGCCGCCCCGTCGCCCGCTACGAGATCCGCCCCGACGTCGCGCGGCGCCTCTCGCCGCGCCCCTTCCTGCACCCGGTGACGACGCTCGCCGGCACTCCGGTCACCGAGTTCGCGCCCGCCGACCACCTGCACCACCTCGGGGCGGGCGTCGCCGTGCCGGACGTCGCGGGGCGCAACTTCTGGGGTGGGCGCACCTACGTCGAGGGGCAGGGGCCGACCGAGTTCGACAACCACGGCGAGCAGCGGCACCGCGAGTTCAAGCTGTGCGACCCGGACGGGTTCGTGGAGGACTTGGACTGGACCGCGGATGGCTGCATGCCGCTCCTGCGCGAGCGCCGCACCGTGGCCACCACCCAACTTGCCGACGACGCCTGGGCGTTGGACTTCACGTTCTCGCTCACCAACCCGTCGGACGACGGGCTGAGCATCGGCAGTCCCGCGACCAACGGCCGTCCCGGCGCCGCGTACGGAGGCTTCTTCTGGCGGGCGCCGAAGGAGAGCGCGCCGCCGGCCGTGTTCAGCTCGAACGGTCCCTCTTCCGGCCGGGGGGCCGGGGGTTGTCCCCCGGGAGAACACAGCACCGCGGGCGGTGAGGGGGAGCAGGCGGTCCACGGCCGCCCCGCCGACTGGCTGGCCATGGCGGGCGACGGCTGGACCCTCGTCTTCGCGGGCGCCACCGCGCGGACCCGCCACGACCCGTGGTTCGTCCGCACCGACGAGTACCCGGGCGTCGGCTCCTCGCTCGCCTCCGCCGCCCGGCTGCCCATCGGCCCCGGTGACACCGCCGTACGCCGCGTGGTCACGGTCGTCGCCGACGGCACGCTCGACCGCAAGCGGGCCGCGGCGCTCGTCCGCAAGGCGGTGGCCGCGTGAGCCGCGCACCGAAGACCTCCAAGCCGAAGACCTTCAAGAAGACCGGTGACCTGGGCGACGGCACGTACCGCAACCCCGTGCTCGCCGCCGACTGGTCCGACCCCGACGTGGTCCGCGTCGGCGACGACTTCTACCTGACCGCGTCCAGCTTCGGCCGCGTCCCCGGGCTTCCGCTGCTGCACTCCCGCGACCTCGTCAACTGGACGCTCGTCGGACACGCCCTCGACCGGCTCGAACCCGCCGAGGCGTTCACCACCCCGCGCCACGACTGCGGCGTGTGGGCCCCGTCGATCCGCTACCACGACGGCCGCTTCTGGATCTTCTGGGGCGACCCCGACCACGGCGTGTACCAGGTCAACGCCCCATCCATCACCGGGCCTTGGACGACACCTCACCTCATCAAGGCGGGCAAGGGGTACATCGACGCCTGCCCGCTGTGGGACGCGGAGACCGGCGAGGCGTACCTCGTGCACGCCTACGCCAAATCCCGCGCCGGCATCAAGAACCGCCTCACCGGCCACCGCATGGCGCCCGACGGCACCGAACTCCTCGACGAGGGAACGGTGTTGATCGACGGGGACCGCATTCCCGGTTGGTTCACCCTCGAAGGCCCCAAGGTCTACCGGCACGACGGCTGGTACTGGATCTTCGCCCCGGCGGGCAGCGTGGAGTCCGGCTGGCAGGGCGCCTTCCGTTCCCGCTCGTTCTTCGGCCCCTACGAGGAGCGGGTCGTGCTAGAACAGGGCGCCACCGACGTCAACGGCCCCCACCAGGGCGGATGGGTGCGCACGGCGGTCGGCGACGACTGGTTCCTGCACTTCCAGCAGCGCGGCCCGTACGGCCGTGTGGTGCACCTCCAGCCGATGCGCTGGGACGCCTCCGGGTGGCCGGTGATCGGCGACGACGGTGCCCCCGTCGACGTACACGAGAAGCCCGCGCTGCCGCCGGGAACGGTGGCGGCGCCCGCGACGGACGACGTCTTCCCTGGCGGGCGCTTCGGGCCGCAGTGGCAGTGGACGGCCAACTCCACCCCGGGCAAGACGAGTTCGCACGACGGGGACGGTCTGCGGCTGACCTGTGTGCGCTCCGTCGACGGGGTGCGCGACCTGCGCCGCGTACCGCACCTGCTGACCCAGCGGCTGCCGCTCCTGCCGAGCCGCGTGGAGGTCGACCTGCGGCTCGACGCCACAACTCCCGGAGCCCGCGCGGGGCTTGCGGTGCTCGGCGACGCGTACACGTGGATCGGCCTCGAACGCGGGGCGGACGGGGCGGCCCACGCCGTGCACCGGTTCGCCGAGACCACCGCCGACGCGGAACGGGACGCGGCCCACCCCCGCGCGGCGCCCGACGCGACGGCGCGCCTGCGCGTCGACATCGCCGACGGGGCCCGCTGCCGCCTCTTCGTCGACACCGGAGACGGCTTCTGGCGCTCCGGCCAGGTGTTCGCCGCCCAGCCCTGGCGCTGGGTCGGCGCCCTGCTCGGCCTGTTCGCGGCGGCACCACTCGACGGTCAGGCGCCCGGCGGCCAGGCACCCGGCACCGCCTGTTTCACGAACTTCCGCAGCACCACCCTCCAGTTGGATCCAGAAGAAGAGAGCCGATCATGACCATCAGTGCACGCAGAGGAACCCGCAGCGGCGTCCGCAGATCCGCGCTGCGCACCGGCACCGCCCTCGCCCTCAGCACGGTCCTCGCCCTGACCGCCACCGCCTGCGGCGACGACGGCAGCGGCGCCGGCGGCGACAAGGGCGACGAGGGCTCCGGCAAGGGCGAGATCACCTTCTGGGACAACAACACGGCCGTGCGCCGCGACGTCTGGATGGAGATCATCAAGGACTTCGAGGGCAAGAACCCGAACATCAAGGTCAAGTACGTCGGCGTCCCCGCCGAGAACGTGCAGTCCAAGTACGACACCGCCATCCAGGGCGGCGGCCTGCCCGACGTCGGTGGCGTGGGCACCGCGATGCTCGCGGGCATCGCCGCGCAGGACGCCCTCGAACCGCTCGACGAGCGCATAGCGACGAGCTCGCTCAACGGGAAGCTCAACGACGCCTTCATGGCGTCGGTGAAGTCCGCGGGCGCCGGCGACAAGCTGTACGAGCTGCCGACGTCCGCCAACAACGGCGTCCTCTACTACCGCACCGACCTGTTCAAGAAGGCGGGCCTTGAGGCGCCCGAGACCTGGGACAAGTTCTTCGACGCGGCGACCAAGCTCACCAACACCGGCAAGAACGAGTTCGGTTACACCATCCGGGGCGGCGAGGGCTCCATCGCGCAGGCCCTCGACGTGACGTACGGACAGAGCGGCATCACGTCGTTCTGGGACAAGAACAACGAGAAGACGACGGTCAACGACCCCAAGAACGTTGCCGCGTTGGGGAAGTACGCCGCCCTCTACAAGAAGGCGACACCGTCCGCCGACGTCAACAACGACTTCACGAAGATGGTTGCGCAGTACGACAGCGGCAAGATCGGCATGCTGAGCCACAACCTCGGCTCGTACGGCGACCACGTGAAGGCCTTCGGTACGAAGTTCCGCGGCATTCCCAACCCGACGGGCCCGAACGGCACCCGCGTCCAGGTCTCCAACCCGGTGGACGGGCTCGGCCTGTTCAAGGCGAGCAAGAACAAGAAGGCCGCCTGGAAGTTCATGGAGTTCGCCGCCTCGCACGCGGAGAACAGCAAGTGGAACGAGTCGGCCAAGCAGATCCCCGCCAACACCGAGGCAGCCAAGGACGACTGGGTCCAGAAGTCCGAGCCGACGAAGCTCGCAGCCGACGCCCTCTCGTCCGGTTCGACGAAGATCGTGGACCTTCCGTACTACCTGCCCGACTGGAACACCATCTCCAAGGCCGACAACGAGGACGACTTCCAGAAGGTCATGCTCGGCAAGATGACGGCCAAGGCCTTCCTCGACTCGCTCGCCGACCAGCTCAACAAGGCGCAGACCGAATGGAAGCAGCAGGCCAACTAGCCCTCGCTGCACGCCTGTTCACCCATGACCGGGCCGGTGGCGGGACGCCCCGTGCCCCGCGGCTCCCGCCGCCGGCCCCACCCGAAGAGCCACCCTGGCCGCCCTCGCCGAACGGGATGGCGTCGCGCTCCTCGACGTCCAGGCGCTGTCCCTCGCCCTGTGGCAGAAGCTCGGCGTCGAGGTCACGAAGACGTACTTCACCGGAACCACCCCCGCCTGAGAACTCCGACACCGTCCTCCAGGAGCCGCACAGTGAGAGCACACAGGAAGAGCCGTCAGAACAGCAAGCAGACGAGATACGCGGTCGTCGCCGCCGGCTGCACGGCCGTCGTCCTCGCCGTCACTGGCACGGTCACCACCGCGGGCGCCGCCGAGACACACGGCCGCGACCTCGCCCGGCAGACCCTCGCCAAGGGCGACGGCTGGGGCTCGGCCACCACCGGTACCGCGGGCGGCGCCGCCGCCGACGTCGCGCACGTCTACACCGTCACCACCTGGGCGGAGCTGAAGGCCGCCTTCGCCGACGGCGGCGCCGCGCCCAAGATCGTCAAGATCAAGGGCACCCTCGACGCGGACGGCGCGACCTGCTCCGAATTCGCCGCGCCCGGCTACGACTTGGACCAGTACCTCGCCGATTACGACCCTGCCACCTGGGGCTACGACAAGGAGGTGTCCGGCGAACAAGAGGACCTGCGCGCCGCGTCCGCCACCGCCCAGGCCAAGGCCATCAAGGCGAACGTGCCCGCCAACACCACGATCATCGGCGTCGGGAAGAACCCCGGCATCGTAGGTGGCAGCCTCCAGATCAACGGCGTCGACAACGTCATCGTGCGCGGCCTCACCCTGGAGTCCCCGCTCGACTGCTTCCCACAGTGGGACCCGACGGACGGCGACACCGGCAACTGGAACTCCGAGTACGACGCGGCCGTCGTCTACAACGCGACGCATGTCTGGCTGGACCACAACGAGTTCACCGACGGCGCCCACCCGGACTCGACCCTCCCCAGCTACTACGGCCGCATCTACCAGCAGCACGACGGCGAGCTCGACATCGTCAAGGGCGCGGACCTGGTGACCGCCTCCTGGAACGTCTTCGCCGACCACGACAAGACCCTGATGATCGGCAACAGCGACGGCGCGGCCGCCACGGACCGCGGCAAACTCCGCGTGACCCTGCACCACAACCTCTTCAAGAACCTCGTCGAGCGGGCCCCACGCGTCCGGTTCGGACAGGTCGACGTCTACAACAACTCGTATGTGGGCAACGCCGATTACGCCTACTCCTTCGGCATCGGCTTCGAGTCACAGCTCTACGCGGAGAAGAACGCGTTCACGCTGCCGCGGGGTACCGGGGCGGACACCGTCCTCCACCGCTGGAACGACTATCCCCTGACGACAACCGACAACCAGGTCAACGGCAAGTCGGTCGACCTGGTAGCCGCCTACAACACAACCCACGCAGACACTCCGCTCCGCGCAGGTGCAGGCTGGAAGCCGGCCCTGCGGCGGCATGTGGACCCGGTGAGATCGGTCCCGCGGACGGTGTCCCGGGAGGCGGGCCCGGACCGGCTCGGATAGTCACCATTCAGGCACGCACCAGCGTGAGTCGGACTGCATCACGTATCGGCGCAAGTTGAGCAATATCAAGCCCCGCCGGCGATTGAGGCGCGGGGCCCGGGGCGGAGCCCCGTGACGTGTGCCTCAATCGCCGGCCGCCCACCACATCCCCCCGCTCCGGAGCCGCAGCATGCAAACCCGCCTCGCCAGACGCACCTTCCTCACGGGCACGGGCACGGTCACGGCCCTCGCCCTGACCGCCACCACCACACCGGCCGACGCCAAGCCGCACCGGCACCCCTTCGGCCGCTACGGCTCCCCGAGGAACCGTCTCACCCCCACTACCCTCTACGTCCATCCCCACGGCGCCGGCGACCACCGCACCGTCCAAGCCGCCGCATCCGCCGCAACGGATCCCGCCCACACCCTCGTCATCGCCCCCGGTACCTACCGGGAAACGGTGACCGTCCCGGCCACGGCCACCGGCACCACGTGGATCGGCGCCTCCGGCAACCCCCGCGACACCGTCATCGTGTACGACAACGCCGCCGGCACCCCGAAACCCGACGGCTCCGGCACGTACGGCACCACCGGCAGCGCCACCGTCACCCTGCGCCCCGACGGCTTCACCGCGCACCACCTCACCTTCGCCAACGACTGGTTGCGCGCGGCGAACCCGGAGTACACCGGAACGCAGGCCGTCGCGGTCAAGGTGACGGGCGACTGCTCGGCGTTCTTCCAGTGCCGCTTCCTCGGCCACCAGGACACCCTGTACGCCGACTCGGCCGCGCTCACCGCCTTCGCCCGCCAGTACTTCCACGACTGCTACGTCGAGGGCGACGTCGACTTCGTCTTCGGTCGCGGCACGGCTGTCCTCGAACGCTGCCGCTTCCGCGCGCTCGACCGCACGGACCTCGCCTCATCCCCGTACGGTTTCGTCTTCGCACCGTCCACGGCGGCCGCCAACCCGCGCGGCTTCCTGGTCAGCCGCTGCCGGATCGACTCCACCGCACCGGACGCGTACTACAAGCTGGCCCGCCCCTGGGTGCCCAGCTCCGACACGACGGCCAGGCCCGCCCTCGTCGTCCGCGACACACGCATCGGCCGTGGCATCGACGCGGCCACGCCCTACGCCAACATGTCGGACGCGTACCCCTGGCAGAACCAGCGGTTCGCGGAGTACCGGAACACCGGACCCGGTGCCGATTCGCCGATCCCGGGGAACTGCCCGCGACTCACCGCCGCGCAGGCGGCCACGCACACACGGGAGACGTATCTCGGGGACTGGCGCCCGTGGGCGTGAGGTGCGCCGTGCGTCAGCCGAGGTGCCACAAGGCGTACGTCACGAACAGCAGCACCACGCCCGCGAGGGTCAGCGCGCCGCCCAGGACGCGGAGGTAGCCCACCGGGGTCAGCCCGCGGACGTCGAACGCCCAGATCAGACCGGCCGCCATGGCGATGACGCCGCCCACGGCGAAGAGGCCGAGGAGGACCGGTGGGGTGGCGCGGTCACCGGCGGCGAGGGGGAGGAGACTCGTCGGGGTCACGGTCACGGTGGGGCCTGCATTCTGTGGATCGAGCGCTTCCTCCGACCCTAGAAGGGGCCCCTTCAAGGCACGGTCAACAAGGCGCCATGCCGGAGCAATGGTGCGGCCATATTGGTGTCGGGTATCGATCGGGTAAAGCGGGTCGCGGGGCTCATGTGATGCGCGTAGACATACATTCACCTGCACGGAGTCCCCCATTCCCCGACGGCCCTCGCAGCCGTCACGGCCAGAATTGGATTACGTCACCGATGCGCAAGCGCCATCTCGCCGCCGCCACAGCGACGGTCGCTTCCCTCGTACTCGCCGGCGTCGTCACCGCCGGCTCCGCCGACGCGGGCGGAACGAACGACAAGGCCACCGCGGAGCCGCACAACATCGGCCTCCTCACCAAGGAGATCGACTCCTACTACGGCGCGAAGCAGGACGCCGACGGCGTCTGGCAGGCCGCGCCCGACAGCCCGTACGCCGAGGACCTCGCCCGGATCGAGAAGGGCGCGAAGCGGCACATCGCCGCGGCGGCGCGGCAGCACCACGGCAAGGGCGACAAGCCCGCGATCGTCTTCGACATCGACGACACGCTGCTGCTCAGCCTCGACTAC
Source organism: Streptomyces sp. NPDC002754 (assembly GCF_053592315.1). Taxonomy (NCBI): domain Bacteria; kingdom Bacillati; phylum Actinomycetota; class Actinomycetes; order Kitasatosporales; family Streptomycetaceae; genus Streptomyces; species Streptomyces sp. NPDC002754. The sequence goes on along the minus strand of NZ_JBSFVM010000004.1, from coordinate 96,793 downwards.
GAGAAGAAGACCAACTACGTCTACAACGACGCCAGTTGGAAGAAGTACGTGGACGAGGCGAACCGCCCCGCCGTCTTCGGCACGCCCGAGCTCATCCGGTACGCCGAGTCCAAGGGCGTCGAGGTCTTCTACAACTCGGGGCTCGGTGAGACGCAGCGCTCCGCCGCCGTGGAGAACCTGAAGAAGGTCGGCATCGACGTCAACCTCGACGCGGACCACGTCTTCCTCAAGGACAAGACCGACCCGCCCGCGTACCTGGCCGACTGCGCCACGGCCGCCGCCTGGAACTGCACGACGGTGCAGTACAAGTCGGGGACGCGCAAGCACATCGAGTCCCGCGGCTACGACATCGTCGGCAACTTCGGCGACCAGGACTCGGACCTGGAGGGCGGGTACTCGGGCAAGACGTACAAGCTGCCGAACCCGACGTACTACGTGGAGTGACACCGGCGGCTCAGGGGGACGTGGCCGCAGTGGCGGCCACGTCCCCGGTCGCGTGCCCCGCTCAGTCGTACGTCAGATCAGAGGCGCTGTACTTGCAATACGTGCCGTCCGGGCCGCTGCCGATCTCCTTCGGCTCGGCGCCCGAGCTGTTGCCCTCGTAGCGGACGCAGGGCTTGATCTTCTTGCTGCTGTCGCCGTGGATGCGGACGTTGCGCAGGGTCGCGGTGTCGCCGTAGTTCGAGTTGATGCCGGCGATCGACTTGCCCGGCGCGGTCACGTCCACGTCGCTGATGGTGATGTCGCGATTCTTGTACTGCGTCGAGCAGTTGCCGCAGGAGCGGACGAGCTTGCCGAAGTCGGAGACCTGGAACTTGGTGACGGTGAGCCTGCCCGCGCCGTTGAACTGGAAGACCTTGTCGTCGGCCTTCTTCGCGCCGCCGGTCACCGTGTAGACGGAGGACGTCGACTTGCCCTTGAACGTGGCCGCGTCCTCGCCGACGTCCTCCCACCACACGTTCTGCAGCGTGCAACTGCCCGCGCAGTGCACGCCGTCGGCGGCCGGCGAGCCGATGATCACGTTCTTGAGGACGGCGCCGTCCTTCAGGTTGAAGATCGGGTCCTGCCCCTCCTCCTGCCCGTCCCCGCCGAGGTCCCCGGAGCCGTAGAACCGCTTGGTCCCACCGTCGTACGTCCCCGAGACGGAGATCGAACTGCTGACGGCCTCGGTACCGGTGGGCGTCGGCCAGGCGGCCGCGGCCCCCGCACTCCCGAGCATCCCACTCACCATGAGCGCACCCCCGGTCAACGTGACCGCCCCAAGCCCCCCGAGCAATGCTCTGCGGCGGGTGGCGCGACGTCGATGGGTCTGAGTGTGTCGTGTTGTGTTCTTCATGCCCTCCAGTCGCCACCACCGGAGGAAGGGTTGCCGCCGATTAAGCAGCGCATATCAAGCCCCTGCGGCGATTGAGCAGGTCTTTCAAGCCCCGCCGGCGCTTGAGGTGCGGGGTCCGGGGCAGAGCCCCGCGACGTCAACCCCGTTGACCCGCACCCGGCGCGAAGTCCCCGTCCACAGACACCCGTTGACCCGAACCGTCCCGCCCACGAACGACATACCGATCCGCGGACGCGTCCCGCCCGCCCTCCGCATGGTCATACTGCCCCGCAAACACGTGCTCCCCCACGGGAACCACCCGCCCCGCCCTCAACACCCACCGATACACAAGGAACCCGCCCCGCTCGCTCACGGTCTCCGTGAAGTCGCCGGCAGGAAGCGACCGCCAGTGCCCCGTGCTGCGAACCTTCCCGGTCTGTGCCACCCGCAACTCGACCGTAAGAGACGCAAGTTCGCTCTTCGTCTTGAACGTGACGTTGGACTGCGCCCAGTACGCGTTCGAGCCGGGGTCCACCGACCCGTCCGCCCACAGCGACGGCGCCGGTGACACGCCGACCTGCTGCTGCCGCGGCGCCGGATCGGACCGCAGCGCCGAGCCGACCGCGAACCCGCCCACGGCGAGCGCCCCCACGACACCCGCGGTGATCCCGGCGACTCGCACCCAGCCCACCGCGGGCCGCCGCTCGGGCTCGTCCGTGGTAGGCCGCTCGTACATGCCGCGCTCGACGCGGGCGAGCATCCGCGCACGGTCGGGCCGGTGCGCGTCGGCGGCCGACCGCAGTCGCTGCCGAAGGTCGTCCTCGCTCATCCACGCCCCCCTTCCGTGACGTCGAGCGCGGCGCCGACCGAGCGTACGCGCCCGGGTGTCCGGCCGTTCGGCTCGCCGTTCCCGAGCCTCCGCTCAAGCTCGGCCATGCCCTTCGAGGTCTGGCTCTTCACCGTACCGACCGATACGCCGAGCGCGAGCGCGGTGTCCTTCTCCGACAGGTCGAAGGCGTGCCGGAGGACCACGCAGGCCCGCTTGCGGAACGGGAGTTCGCGCAGCGCGCCCTGCATGTCGACGACCGCAGGCACGTCGGGCCCCTCGGTGCGGTCCTGCCGTCCCGACCAGAAGAGGGCCACGCGCCGCCGCTCGCGCACCGCGCTGCGGATCCGGGTGCGGGCGAGGTTGGCGACGACGCCGCGCGCGTACGCCACCGGGTGCTCGGCGTCCCGCACCCGGTCCCAGCGGTGCCAGAGCGCGAGCAGGGCGTCCGCGGCGAGGTCGTCGGCGGCGTCCGCCTCGCCCGTCAACAGGTGGGCGAGGCGGGCGAGTTCGCGGTGGTGCCGTTCGAAGAAGGCATGGAACTCGGCGGAAGCGGAATCGTCCCCGGCGTCCACAACCGTGCTCACGCGATCCCTCCCTCACAGTGGCGGCCCGATGGGGGAGGCGTGAGCGTACCAGCGTTGTGTACGACGCACCGAAGGGTGTCCGTGATATCGGACACCCTTCGGTGGAACTGTGCTTGACGAGGCGTCAGTTCTTGAGCGCCGCCGCCATCATCGCCTTGGCGACAGGACCCGCGAGGCCACTGCCGCTGACCTCGGAGCGGGCCGCGTCCGACTGCTCGACGAGCACGGCCACGGCGACCTTCTTGCCGGTCGAGTCGTCCTTCGCGTAGGAGGTGAACCAGGCGTACGGGGTCTCGCTGTTGTTCTCGCCGTGCTGCGCCGTACCGGTCTTGCCGCCGACCGTCGCGCCGTCCATCTGCGCGACCGTGGCGGTGCCCTTGGAGACCACGGTCTGCATCGCGGACTGCAACTGCGAGGCCGTCGACTCGCTGACGACGCGGGTGTCGTCGCCGTCCTCGAAGGACTTGATCTCGTCGCCGTCGGCGTCCGTCACCTGCGACACCATGTGCGGGGAGGCCTGCTCGCCGCCGTTGGCGATGGTCGCGGAGACCATCGCGATCTGCAGCGGCGTGGCCGTCACGTCGAACTGGCCGATGCCGGACAGGGCCGTCTGCGCGTCGTCCATCTTCGACGGGTAGTTGCTCTTGGCGGCCCGTACCGGGACGTCCGTCTTCTCGTCGTTGAAGCCGAACTTCTCGGCCATCGCCCGGACCTTGTCCGCGCCCAGTTCGGCGGCGAGCTTTCCGAAGACGGTGTTGCAGGAGTACTGCAGCGCCGTGCGGACCGAGGCGTCCTCGCAGGGCATCGAGGTGGTCTCGTTCTTCAGGTACGTGCTCGTACCCGGCAGCTTGTACGGGTTCGGGGTGTCCGTCTTGTCGTCGATCGACGAGACCAGACCGTCCTCCAGCGCCGCCGCGGCGACCACCAGCTTGAACGTGGAACCGGGCGGCAGTGCCTGCTTGAGCGCCCGGTTCGTGGTCGGTGAGTCCTCGTCCTTCGACAGCTTCTTCCACTCGGCCGCGTCCGAGGAGCCCGAGCCGCTGATCTTCGACGGGTCGAAGGACGGCGTCGACACCATGCCGAGGATCTTTCCGGAGTCCGGGTCGATGGCGACGGCGGCGCCCTTTTTGTCGCCGAGCGCGCTGTACGCGGCCTTCTGCACGCCCGGGTCGATCGTCGTGATCACGTCACCGGGGGTGGTGCTCTTGCCGGTGAGCGTGTCCAGCGGGTTCTTCAGCTGGGTGTCGGTGCCGTCGAGCACGCCCTGGTAGATCCCCTCGAGCTGCGTGGCGCCGTACACCTGCGAGGTGTAGCCGGTCACCGCCGAGTACAGCGAGCCGTCCGTGTACGTCCGCTTGTACTTCAGGTCGCTGGAGTCGCCCGCCTTCGCAGAGCCCGTCACCGCCTTTCCGCCCACGATGATGTCGCCGAGCGGATTCGCGTACTGCGAGATCGTCTTCCGTCGGTTGTCGTCGCTGTTGGCGAGGGCCTGGCCGTCGTAGAACTGCACCCAGGTCGCCCTGATCAGGAGGGCGAACACGAGGAGCAGTGTGAAGACGGAGGCGCGCCTGATCGTCTTGTTCATTGCGTACGGGAAGACGAGCGGGTGGGGGCGATTCGTTCCTACCAGTGCGCTTTCTCACCGTACGTTCATGTGCCACGGCCCCGCGGTTCCGCCCTCGGGGCTCCACGCCTCAAACGCCGGCGGGGCTGAAAAGATCGGGGCTCTGCCCTCGGGGCTCCGTGCCTCAATCGCCGGCGAGGCTTGAAAGATCGGGGCTCCGCCCCGGACCCCGCTGCTCAATCGCCGCAGGGGCTCAAATAGCCGACCCCCGCCGGGTTCGGATGTTCCAGTCCCCGCCGGCGATTGAGGCGATCTTTCCGGCCCTGCCGGTGGATGGGCATTTCCAGCCCGCCGGTGGGTGGGCATTTCCAACCCCGTCGGTGGAGGGGCGTTTCAAGCCCTGCCGGCGATTGAGGCGACTTTCCAGCCCCGCCGGCGTTTGAGGCGCGGGGTCCGGGGCGGAGCCCCGTGGCCGTGACGACGGTGCCGCGCGTCAGAGGCGGCGCGTTGCCAACGTCAAACGGTCTCGCGCATCGAAGAGCGCGTCCTTGACCATCTGCTCGTGCGCAGGCGTGAGCCGCGCCACCGGCACCGAGCAGGAGATCGCGTCACGGGCCGGGGTGCGGTACGGAACCGCCACCCCGAAGCACCGCAGGCCCAACGTGTTCTCCTCGCGGTCGACCGCGAACCCCTGCTCCCGGATCTGGTGCAGCTCCTCGATGAGCTTCTCCCGGTCGGTGGTCGTGTGCTCGGTCAGCGACGGAAGGGTCTCCGGAAGGAGCTTGCGGACCTGCTCGTCGGTGTGCGTGGCGAGCAGCGCCTTGCCCAGCGACGTGGAGTGCGCGGGCAGCCGCCGACCGACGCGGGTGAAGGGACGCAGGTAGTGCTGCGACTGGCGGGTGGCGAGGTAGACGACGTTCGTGCCGTCGAGCCGCGCCAGGTGGATCGTCTCCGTCGTGTCGTCGGAGAGCCGGTCGAGGGTGGGGCGGGCCGCCGCCACGACCTCGTCACCGTCGATGTACGAGGTGCCGACGAGGAGGGCGCGCACCCCGATGCCGTACCGCGTCCCGGTCGCGTCCGTCTCCACCCAGCCGAGGTCGACGAGCGTGCGCAGCAGCATGTAGAGGCTGGACTTCGGGTACCCGACGGCCTCCTGGACCGCGGCCAGCGAGTGCATCCCCGGCCGGCCCGCGAAGTACTCGAGCAATTCCACGGTCCGCACCGCGGACTTGACCTGCCCGCCGCCCGCCGCGGCCCCCGTCTCGTCTGCCGACATCGCGCTTGACCCCTTCGTTGGACGAGAAATAGTCTCGGTGAGTAGTTCATCATCAGAGACAGCGTTCAGTATATCGAACGATCCTCGTGGCTCACCCTGGTGCGCGGCGAGAAAAGCTGGAGGAATGTGCCGTGGCAGCAACACCAGTCTGGAGTGTCGACCCCCGAACCGGGAAGCAGCGGGAGCAGGTCGCGGACGAGGCCACGGCGCAGGAAGTGGACGAGGCGGTGCGCGCCGCACAGGGCGCCCGTGCCGCCCTCGCCGACCGTGCCGTCCGCGCCGCGTTCCTGCGCACCGCGGCCGAGCGTCTGGAAGAGGCCAGGGGCCACCTCGTCGAGGCGGCGGACGCGGAGACCGCGCTCGGCCCGGTCCGGCTGGGCGGTGAACTCACCCGCAGCTGCTTCCAGTTGAGGAAGTTCGCGGACATCGTCGACGAGGGCGCCTTCCTCGGCGTCGTCATCGACCACCCCGACGACACGGCGACGCCGCCCATCCCGGACCTGCGCCGCTACAAGATCCCGCTCGGTGTCGTCGCGGTCTACGCGGCCTCGAACTTCCCGTTCGCCTTCTCCGTGCCCGGCGGCGACACGTCGAGCGCGCTCGCGGCCGGCTGCCCGGTCGTCGTCAAGGCGCACCCCGACCACCCGGCCACCTCCGAGCTGGTCGCCGCCACCATCCGCCGGGCCGCCGCCGAGCACAGCATCCCGGAGGGCGTGCTGGGCCTGGTGCACGGCTTCGACGCGGGCGTGGAGCTCGTCAAGCACCCGCTGGTGTCCGCGGCCGGCTTCACCGGCTCCGTACGCGGTGGGCGCGCGCTCTTCGACGCCGCCGCCGCGCGTCCGGTGCCGATCCCGTTCCACGGTGAGCTCGGCTCGCTGAACCCGGTCGTGATCACCGAGTCCGCGGCTGCCGAGCGCGCCGACCAGATCGGCACGGGGCTCGCCGGCTCGATGACGATGGGCGTCGGCCAGTTCTGCGTGAAGCCGGGTCTCGTCTTCGCGCCGACGGGCGAGGCGGGCGACACGCTCGTCAAGTCCCTCACGGCCGCCGTCAGCGACACCGACGCCGGGGTCCTGCTCGACCACCGGATGCGCGACAACTTCATCGCCGGTGTCGCCGAGCGGGCCGAACTCCCGGACGTGGACGCCCCGGTGACCCCCGGCGCGGGCAGCGAGCACACCGTGGCGCCCGGCTTCCTCACGGTCCCGGCCACCCGCCTCGCGACCGAGGGTGGCGCGCACGACCTCCTCCTGGAGGAGTGCTTCGGCCCGGTGACGGTCGTCGCCCGCTACGAGACGGCCGACGAGATCACGGCCGTCCTCTCCCGCCTCCCCGGCAACCTCACGGCGACGGTCCAGCTGTCCTCCGGCGAGGCCGCCGGTGAGGGCCGCGGCGCCGAGATCCTCGCCGAGCTGACGCCCATCGCCGGCCGTGTCCTCGTCAACGGCTGGCCGACCGGTGTCGCGGTCGCACCCGCCCAGCACCACGGCGGCCCGTACCCGGCGACGACGTCGACGTCCACGTCGGTGGGCGGCACCGCGATCGAGCGCTGGCTGCGCCCGGTCTCGTACCAGACGACGCCGGAGGCGCTCCTCCCGCAGGAGCTGCGCGACGGCAACCCGCTGGGCCTGCCGCGCCGCTACAACGGCCGCCTGGAGAACTGACGGTACGGGGCCCGCGGTCCCGCGGGCCCCTGCGAGACTGACGGTATGGATCTCGAAATACCGCCCCTGCCCTTCCCGTTGCGCACCTACGGACCCGACGGCCACTGGTCGTACGAGGACGGGGTGCTCACCGGGTGGGCGGGGCCCCGCCAGGACCGCTTCGTGCCGCCGACCGGTTCCTCGCTCGAACCGGCGTCGGACGCGCCGCGCCTCCTCGGGGCTCCCGACGGGGACTTCCAGCTGATCGCCCGCGTCACGGTCGGCTTCGCCGCGGCCTTCGACGCCGGGGTGCTCTACGTTCATGTGGGTGACCGGGAGTGGGCGAAGCTCTGCTTCGAGCGGTCCCCGGACGAGCCCACCATCTGCACGGTCGTCACCCGTGGCCACTCCGACGACGCGAACGCCTTCGTGGTGCCGGGCTCCTCGGTCTGGCTGCGCGTGAGCCGCACCGGCTCGGCCTTCGCCTTCCACGCCTCGACCGACGGCGAGACGTGGACCTTCATCCGCATCTTCGGCCTGGGCGACGAGAAGGCCGCGTCGACGGCCCTGGTCGGCTTCCTGGCGCAGTCCCCGGTGGGGGAGGGCTGCGTGGTCACCTACGACCACATCGCATACCGCCCGACGTGGCCCGAGGGCCTGCGGGACGGCTCATGATCCGTACCGCCGTGGCCGCCGACGCCCCCACCCTCGCCGCCCTGCACCGCAGAGCCCGCGCCACGTACCACCGGGTGGGGTTCCCGGACGACGGGGACCCGGGCGCGTGGGTCGAGCGGTGGGAGGTGGCCATCGCCCGGCCGCACGGGCACGTACTCGTCTGCGTCAGGGACGGCGTCGTCGTCGGCCTCGCCTCCTTCCGGCGGCCCGACGAGGCCCCGGCCGACGCCTCCGTGCTGTACCAGTTCCAGGTCGACCCCGACCACTGGAGCCGCGGCATCGGCACCGAGCTGCACGCCGCCTGCGTCGAGCAGTGGCGGGTCGACGGCGTCGCTGAGGCCCATCTCATCGTGCAGAGGGACAACACCCGCGCCCAGGCCTTCTACGCCCGGCACGGCTGGGTCGACGAGGGAGCGGAGGGCGGCGGCAGCTCGCACCGCCGGATGCGGTTCACGCCGGGCGGGGAATGAGCGGAGGGTCCGTCCGGTTGTACGGGTGCGCAGGGGCAGACCTCTGCGCACCCGTGGACGAGAGACCGAGAGACCCATGCGCGTCGAGATCTGGACCGACATCAACTGCCCGTTCTGCTACATCGGCAAGGCCCGCTTCGAGGAGGCGCTCGACGGGTTCGCGCACAAGGACGACGTAGAGGTCGTGCACCGGTCCTTCGAGCTCGACCCGAACGCCAAGCCGGGGGAGACCGGGCTCGTGGTCCCGTACATCGCCAAGAAGTACGGCATCAGCGAGGAGCAGGCCGCCGCCAACGAGCAGGGCCTCGGGCAGCAGGCCGGCGCCCTCGGCCTGCCGTACCTCACCGAGGGCCGCGACTTCGGCAACAGCTTCGACCTGCACCGACTGCTCCACCTCGCCCTGGACAAGGGCGTACAGGACGCCATGATCACTGCCCTGTACAGGGGCAACTTCGCCGAGGAGTCCTCCGTCTTCGCCGACGAGGAGACCGTCGTGCGGCTCGCCGTCGAGGCCGGCCTCGACGAGGGCGAGGTCCGGGCGATGCTCGCCGCCCCCGACGCGTACGCGGACGCGGTGCGCGCCGACGAGCGGGAGGCCGCCGAACTCGGCGCGAACGGCGTGCCGTTCTTCGTGCTCGACCGCAAGTTCGGCGTCTCCGGCGCCCAGCCCGCCGAGGTGTTCACGCAGGCCCTGACCCAGGCGTGGGCCGACCGCTCCCCGCTCACCGTCATCGACAGCGCGACCGGGGACGGCGACGCCTGCGGCCCCGACGGCTGCGCGGTCCCCCAGGCCTGACCCAAACGACATGCCAGTCCTGACCTGCGTAAATAAGCGTCGCTTAGGCGTACCCCACAAACATTCGCAATAGACGGGCAGGTGGCCGCGCGGCACAGTGGGGCCATGCAGACTTCCGGTGCGCACCAGGCCGTCCCTCAGGCCCTTGACGCGGAGCTGGTCCGCGCGCAGTACAGCCCCGCCGCCACCTACCTCAACACCGCGAGCACGGGCCTCCTCCCGGCCCGCGCCGTCGCCGCCGTCCGTGACGCGGTCGCCGGCATGGCCGAGGGGCGGGCGAACGACTCCCTCTTCGGGGACGTGGAGGAGGCGCGCGCGGCCTTCGCCCGGATCGCGGGCGTCCCGGTGAGCCGGGTCGCCACCGGCTCGTCCGTCGCGACGTACACCGGCCTCATCGCCACGTCGCTGCCCGCGGGAGCCGAAGTCCTCACCGCGGAGGGCGAGTTCAGCTCCACCGTGAACCCCTTCCACGTACGCCGCGACCTCAAGGTGCGCACCGTCCCGCTGGACGCGCTGCCCGACGCCGTAAGCCCGTCGACCGCGCTCGTCGCCGTGAGCGCGGCCCAGTCGGCCGACGGCAGGGTGGCGGACCTGGAGACGCTGCGCGCGGTCACGCGTGCGCACGGCGCCCGGCTCTACGTCGACGCCTCGCAGGCGGCCGGCTGGTACCCGCTCGCCGCGCACGCCGCCGAGGCCGACTTCCTGGCCTCCGTCGCCTTCAAGTGGCTGACCTGCCCGCGCGGCGTCGCCTTCTTCGTCTGCCCGGCGGACCGGGAGGGCTTCGACGCGCTCACACCCGCCTTCGCCGGCTGGGTCGCGGGGGAGAACCCCTGGGACAGTTGCTACGGACCCGTCGCCGAACTCGCCCACTCCGCCCGCCGGTTCGACGAGAGCCAGAGCCTCGTCGCGTACGCCGGAGCCCGCCACGCGCTCTCCGTCATCGAGGAGTTGGGCCCGGATGCCATCCGCGCCCACGACCTGGCGCTCGCCGCCCGGTTCCGCGCGGGGCTCGTCGGACTCGGCCACGAACCCGTCCCCGCACCCGACTCCCCGATCGTCTCCGTACCCGGACTCGGCGCGAGGCAGCCGGAGTTGGGGAAGGTGGGACTCCAACTCTCCGACCGGGCAGGGAACTTGAGGGCCTCCTTCCACCTCTACAACACCTCCGCCCATGTCGACCGCCTCCTGGACGCACTCTCCGGCTGAGGGCTGGCGCCGGGCCGCCGTGGGCACTAGGAAGGCACTACGAGGTGGTGGTGCCGGTGGCCCGTACGGATGCGTACGACCCCAAGGACCGGGCCGCGGACGACGCCGAGCTGCACCGACGTCTCGTCTACGGTGACGAGGCCGCGCTCTCCGAGGCGTACGACGTGTACAGCGGGCTCGTCCGTGGCGTCGCCGTGCGGGTGACCCGCACGGCGGGTGCGGCGGACGACGTGGCGCAGGAGGTCTTCGCGCAACTGTGGGCGCGGCCCTACGCCTTCGACGCCCGGCGCGGCTCGCTCCGCGCCTGGCTGACCATGCTGGCGCACCGCCGCGCCGTGGACTGGGTGCGCAGCGAGGCCCGGCACCGCAAGGCCCACGCCGCGGACGACGCGACGCTGCACGCCATCCCGGCCCCCGACCCGGGGCCCGACGAGCGGGTCGTCGACCGCGAGCGCTCGCTGCTCCTGCATTCGGCCCTGGCCCAACTCCCGCTGCCCCAGCGCCAGGTGGTGCATCTGGCGTACTTCGCGGGCCGGACGTACCGTCAGGCCGCGGCGGAACTCGGTATCCCGGAAGGGACCGCCAAGACCCGCCTGCGCACGGCACTGCACCGCCTGGCCGAAACGCTGGCGGACCCGGCGGAGCCGGACTGCGAGGCTCACGAAAGGGGTGCCTGATGGCCACGGACGCGCGCGACCACGGATTGGTGAGCGAACTCCTGGGCGCCTGGGCCATGGAGGCCCTCCCCGCCGACGAACAGCGCGCTGTCCCCGCGCACTTGGCGGACTGCGAGGAGTGCGCGGCCGAAGCGGAACGCCTGCGCGCGACAGTCCGCGCCCTGAACGGCCCACCCGGACCCGGCTCGACCGGGCACGGCACAGCCGACGAGGCGAAGGCCGACGGGGCGGGCCTCCCACTCAACACCGACGAGGCGGGCCTCCCACTCCACACCGACGCTGCGGGGCAGCAGCTGCACACCGGCGGTGCACCACAGGCGGACGCGGCCAGTCACCCGCTCCACGCCGACGGCCCGCCGCACGCCGACGCTGCGGGGCACCCGCCGCACACCGGCGGCCCCGCTGCCCGTCACCCGCTCCACACCGACGGCCCGCCGCAGCGCGACCCGGTCGGAGCCCCCCTCCGCGCCACCGGCACCGGCCCCCTCGCCGCGGCCCTGGCGCGTCGGCCGCCCGCACCCCGCGGCCCCGGCGCCACCGCCCCGCACGCGCAGCCCTACGCGGCCACCGTCGCCGCCCTCCAGGCGCTGCTCGTCGAGGCGGACGACGCGTGGTCCACGGAGGTGGTGCACGGCTGGACGGTGCGTGACACGGTCGCGCACCTCATCGCCGCCGACGAGCCGCTGGCCGTCCACCTCGGCCTGCCGGCCCACGAACCGCCCGCCGACGCGGCGGCGGACAGCGACTGGCGCATGGCCTGGGAGGCCCGCACCCGCACCGTCATCGCCCACGAACGCGCCCGTGACCCGCACGCCACCGTGGCCGTCTGGCGCGACCGGGCCGCCGGGCTGCTCGCCGCCCCCGCCGCCCGCGACCTCGAACTCGCCGCGCAGGCCGCCCGGTTGATGGGCGCGCGGCTGCCCGTCGCCGAGCACTTCCTGGTCCGCGCCTTCGAGACGTGGATCCACAGCCACGACATCGGCCGCGCCCTGGACCGCCCCGTCCCCCCGCCGCCCGCCGGCCACCTGTGGAGCCTGGTGCGCCTCGCCGTGCGGCTGCTCGGTCAGGCGCTCGGCCCGCAGGCCCCGCCCGTCGCCCTCACCATCACGGACGCGGGCCGCACCACGGAGTGGGTCCTCGGCTCCGAGGACGAACCGGTGAGGGCCGAACTCGCCCTGGACCCGGTCGACTTCTGCCTCCTCATCGGCGGCCGCGCCGCCCCCGACACCCTCCCGCCGGGCACCGGCGACCCGGCGGCGGCCCGCACCCTCCTGGACCGGGCGGCCCGACTGGCGTGGCTGTGAAGCGCCGGGGGCCGACCAGCACCTGACCCCTACGGGCAGTCCTGCGCCCCGGCCTCCGCGCACAGATTGCCCTCGACCAGCGCCAGCAGCCGCGCGAACTCCGCCCGGTCCCGCTCGGAGAGCCCCGACAGGGTCTGCTCCTCCAGCGTTCCCCACACCCCGGCCACGTCCTCCAGGAGCCCGCAGCTGCGCTCCGTCGCCTCGACGAGTGAGGCGCGGCGGTCGCCCGGATCAGGGGTGCGGCGCACGTGCCCGGACTGCTCCAGGCGCTGAAGCATCTTCGTGACCGTGGACGGATCCAGGTCGAGCGTCTTGATCAGTTCGGACTGACGCACGGGCCCCTTGTCCCACAGGTGCATCATCACGAACTCCTGCCCCGGATAGAGCCCGAGCCCGCGCAGCCGCTGCCCGGCGGCGATCCGGTGCAGCCGGGCCACGCGGGACAGGGCCAGGCTGACGGGCCCGCTGCGGGCGGCGACCGGGATCTGACCGGTACAGCCGGGGTCCTCGGCGGTGGGGGACATGGGGGCTCCTCTCGATGTCTTCACGAGATTACCTTGGCCGGCCAATTAATGCGTTACAGTGAGGGCGGCCGATTGATTGGCCGACCAATGATTTATTGCGGTCCTGTGTCGTTCTTGTGGCGCCCTGTGTCGCCCTCTGTCACCACCCGTTGAACGGAGTAGCCATGACCACCGTCTTCGACCCCATCGACCTCCCCGGCACCCGCCTGGCCAACCGCATAGCCATGGCCCCCATGACCCGCAGCCGGGCCGGCGAGGGCGGCACCGCCACCGCCCTGACCGCCGAGTACTACGCGCAGCGCGCCTCGGCGGGGCTCATCGTCACCGAGGGGATCCAGCCCTCGGCCGTGGGCCAGGGCTACGCCTGGACGCCGGGCCTGCACACCGCGGAGCAGGTCGAATCCTGGCGCCCGGTCACCGACGCCGTGCACGCCAAGGGCGGCAAGATCTTCGCCCAGGTGATGCACGCGGGTCGGATCGGTCACCCGTCGCTTCAGCCGGACGGCGGCGCGCCGGTCGCCCCCTCCGCCGTCGCCCCGGAGGGTCAGGCCTTCACGAACGAGGGCTTCCAGGACTTCACGACCCCGCGCGAGCTGACCTCTGACGAGGTCCGCGCGACCGTGGCCGACTTCGCCGAGGCCGCCCGTGGCGCCGTGGCGGCCGGCTTCGACGGCGTCGAACTGCACGGCGCCAATGGCTACTTGATCCACCAGTTCCTCTCGCCCGGCACGAACCTGCGCACCGACGAGTGGGGCGGCAGCGTGGCGAACCGGATCCGGTTCGCCGTGGAGGCCGTCAAGGCCGTCGCCGAGGCCATCGGCGCCGAGCGCACCGCCATCCGCCTCTCGCCCGGCAACCCGTACAACTCCATGGGGGACCACGACACGGTCGAGACCTACACCGCGCTCGTGGACGCCCTGGAACCGCTGGGCCTCGGCTACCTGCACGTACTGGAGGTGGGCGAGCCCAGCCGCGAGGTGACCGTCGACCTGCGCAAGCGGTTCAGCGGCCCCTTCGTGCTCAACGCGCACACCGAGGGGCCGACCGACCACAGGTCCCTCGGTCTGGTCGAGGAGGGAGTCGCCGACATCCTCAGCTTCGGCGCCCTCTTCCTCGCCAACCCGGACCTGCCGGACCGCCTCAGGAGCGAGGGCCCGTACAACGCCCCGGACCCGGCGTCCTTCTTCGGCGGCACCGAGAAGGGCTACACGGACTACCCCACCCGGTAACCCCGTAACAGCAGTTGGGGCGGGACCGAAGACGGTCCCGCCCCAACTCACGCGCGTACGAGGATCACTTCACCGGAGTGAAGTCGCGCGCCCCGATGTACTCGGGACGCCGCACCGGCGCCGAGAACGGCTCCACCGCCGTGTTCTCCACGCTGTTGAACACGATGAACACGTTCGAGCGCGGGTACGGGGTGATGTTGTCACCGGACCCGTGCATGGCGTTGCAGTCGAACCATGTCGCCGAGCCGGGGCTGCCGGTGAACAGCTGGATGCCGTGCGCGTCGGCGAATTTCGTGAGGGACTCGTCTGAGGGCAGCCCGGCGTCCTGCATCTGCAGCGACTTCTTGTAGTTGTCCTTCGGCGTCTCACCCGCGCAGCCGAGGAACGTCTTGTGCGAACCGGGCATGATCATGAGCCCGCCGTTGGTGTCGTAGTTCTCCGTCAGAGCGATGGAGACGGACACCGTCCGCATGTTCGGCAGGCCGTCCTCGGCGTGCCAGGTCTCGAAGTCCGAGTGCCAGTAGAAGCCCCGCGCCCCGAAACCGGGCTTGACGTTGATCCGTGACTGGTGGACGTAGACGTCCGAACCGAGGATCTGACGGGCCCGCTCGACGATGCGCTCGTCGCGCACCAGACCGGCGAAGACCTCGCTGATCTTGTGGATCTCGAAGACCGAACGGATCTCCTGCGACTGCTTCTCGACGACGGAACGCTCGTCGGCGCGCATCGTCGGATCGGTCACCAGACGGTTCAACTCGGCCTGATAGATGCCGATCTCGTCCGGGCCGATCAGCTCGTCGATGGCGAGGAAGCCGTCCCGCTCGAAGGAAGCGAGGTCCGACTGGCGAATCGGCCCTCGCGCTCCCTCCGCCGACCAGACGACCGGGTCGACACGCGGCGTGGCCACCTCGGAGGCGCCTCGCGTCGGGTACAGGTCCGTGATGTCGGGTGCGGTCGTCATCGGGATCAGGCCCCCTCGTCCTCTGTCAGCAGCGGGTAGACGCCATTCTCGTCGTGGTCCTCCCGTCCGGTCACCGGAGGGTTGAACACGCAGACGCAGCGGAAGTCGGTCTTGGGCCGCATGGTGTGCTTCTCGTGACCGTTCAGGAGGTACATCGTTCCTGGTTCGATCCAGTGCGTCTCACCGGTTTCCCGGTTGGTGAGCTCGGCCTCGCCCTCCACGCACAGCACGGCCTCGATGTGGTTGGCGTACCACATGTCGGTCTCGGTCCCTGCGTACAGGATCGTCTCGTGCAGAGAGAAGCCGACCTTCTCCTTCGCAAGCACGATGCGCTTGCTCTCCCAGGTGCCGGTCGCCGACTTGATGTGTCGGTCGGTGTTCTCGATCTCCTTGAACGAACGGACAATCACGGTGAGTTGCTGCCTTTCCTCGTAAACTTTGTTGTGCTGGTCAGGCGGTCTCGCGCACGGCTCGGGTGAGCGTGCGGAGGCCTTCGTCCAGCTCCTCGGGCGTGATCGTCAGTGCCGGAAGCAGCTTGACGACCTCGCTGTCGGGGCCGGAGGTCTCGATGAGCAGGCCCAGCTCGAAGGCCCGCTTGGCGACCTTGCCGGCCCGGTCCTTGTCACGGAACTCGATGCCCCAGACAAGGCCGCGGCCGCGGTATTCGACGATCTCGTCGTGGTACTCGGTGCGCAGTGCGCTGAGCACCTCGTCGACCTGCTCGCCGCGCTCCAGGGTCTGCTTCTCCATGGCCGCGCCGTCGGTCCAGTACGTCTCCAGGGCAGCGGCCGCCGTCACGAACGCCGGGTTGTTGCCACGGAACGTGCCGTTGTGCTCGCCCGGCTCCCAGACGTCGAGCTCCGGCTTGAACATGCACAGGGACATGGGGAGCCCGTACCCACTGATGGACTTCGAAACGGTCACGATGTCCGGCGTGATGCCCGCCTCCTCGAAGGAGAAGAAGGCACCGGTGCGGCCGCAGCCCATCTGAATGTCATCGACGATCAGGAGCATGTCCCAACGTTCGCAGACATCCGCCAGTTTGCGCAGCCACTCTGCACGGGCGACATTGATGCCGCCCTCGCCCTGGACCGTCTCGACGATCACTGCGGCCGGGGTGTTCAGGCCGGATCCGGAGTCCTCGAGGAGGCGCTCGAACCAGATGAAGTCCGGCGTCTGCCCGTCGAGGTAGTTGTCGAACGGCATCGGCGTGCCGTGCACCAGCGGGATGCCGGCGCCCGCGCGCTTGAACGCGTTGCCGGTCACCGCGAGGGCGCCGAGCGACATGCCGTGGAAGGCGTTGGTGAAGGACACGATCGACTCGCGGCCCTTGACCTTGCGGGCCAGCTTCAGCGCGGACTCGACGGCGTTGGTGCCCGTCGGGCCCGGGAACATGACCTTGTACGGCAGGTCGCGCGGGCGCAGGATGATGTTCTGGAAGGACTCCAGGAAGTTGCGCTTGGCCGAGGTCGACATGTCGAGCCCGTGCACGACGCTGTCGCGCTCCAGGTAGTCGATCAGGGCGCGTTTCAGGACCGGGTTGTTGTGGCCGTAGTTGAGCGAACCGGCACCGGCGAAGAAGTCCAGGTACTCGTGGCCGTCCTCGTCGTACATACGGCTGCCCTGGGCCCGGTCGAAGACGGTGGGCCAGCTGCGGCAGTAGCTGCGCACCTCCGACTCAAGGGTCTCGAAGACGCTCAGGTCCGGCTGGGTGATGGTCACAGCAAAAACTCCTCTAGGGAGGGAAAGTTGAGGGGGGTTCGGGGTGAGTGGGGTCGAGGGCGCGCTCAGGCCAGGGGGCCTATGCGGTACAGCTCCTCGGGCAGGTGCCCGTCGTCCGGGAACAGGCCCGCGTCGAACAGCACCGTGCGGGCCACACCGACGCGGTGCCGGCGGGCGAACGAGGTGAACAGGGCCTGGGAGGCGGCATTGTCGGGCGTGATGGTGGTCTCCAGCGTGGTG
The DNA here is from genome assembly GCF_053592315.1 of Streptomyces sp. NPDC002754. Classification (NCBI taxonomy): domain Bacteria; kingdom Bacillati; phylum Actinomycetota; class Actinomycetes; order Kitasatosporales; family Streptomycetaceae; genus Streptomyces; species Streptomyces sp. NPDC002754. The sequence continues at coordinate 79,778 of NZ_JBSFVM010000004.1, read as the reverse complement.
ACCGGACGCGCCGCAGCGACCCGCGCGGCCAGCCCGTCGAGCAGCGCGGCGGCGAGGCCGCGCCCGCGGTGCGCAGCGTCCACGGCGACCTGCCACACCACGAGGATGTCGGGTCGGTCGGGACGTACGTAACCGGTGATGAAACCGGCCACCTCGCCCTTCTCGTCGCGGGCGATCACCGACGTGGCGGCGAAGTCGCGACACCACAGCAGGTAGCTGTAGGAGGAGTTGAGGTCGAGCACCTTCGAGTCGCGGGCGATACGCCAGATCGCGGCTCCGTCGGCCACCTCGGGGTGGACGATCTTCAGTCCGTCGGGGACCGGGGCCACTTCGGCGACTTCCAGGAATTGCGCTTGTGCGGCGGTCATGCAAATTGAATTTACCGAGCAATTTGCGGGATTGCACCCGCGGATGGGGTTACGTAAAGCGGCGTTGTGTGTTATCGCGCGCAGGTGGGCGCGCGCACGTGATTGCGGCGCTATGTCCCGGTTTCATGCGGACAAATCGGTCGCAACCAAATTAGTGTGGAGTACGTCACAGCGTCGTAATCGCGACGAGACGCGTCCGAATTACGTCGGTTCCCGTTGATGAAATCTCTGCGTTTACGTCGCCGGAGAGCGGGCAGAAGCAGAACAGGAAGCCTCGCCTGATGCCCCTGATAAAGTGCGGGACAATTCTGCCTGAAGAATTCTTGGATAAAAACAAAGGCGCCGCCCCGAAAAGGGACGGCGCCTACGGTCGAGTGCGCCGGTTCATGCGCCGGGGCGCTTATTCCCAGGCGGCCGCGACCGCCTTTCGCGCCCCTTCCAGGTCCACCTCGAAGCCGGCCTCCGCGAGCGCCCCGCCGAGCGCGGCGAGCGAGGACTGCACGACGCCGCGGGTCGCCTGCGGACCGTAGTGGTTGACGCGGATCATCTCCTGCGCGAGCGAGCCGCCCCCCGCGACCAGCGGAAGGACCGGGTCCACCGCCAGTGCCCGCGCCACCAGCTCACGGGCGTCCGTACCGGCGGGCGCGCGAAGTGTAGTGGCGACAGGGGCGGCGTCGCGGGCTTCGTGGACGTATGGCTCAAGTCCACCGCCCAGCGCGAGCGTTCCGGCGCGGGTGGCGGCGGCGGCCGATGCGTGCCGCGCCATCAGGGCGTCCAGGTCCTCACCCTCGATGCGCTCCACACACGCCTCCAGGGCGAGCATCTCCAACTGGGCGGGCGCGTGCAGCAGCGCCTTGCGCCCGCCGTCCACCCACCGCTGCTTCCAGTCGAGGAGCGAGAGGTAGGAGTGGCGCGGCGCGTTCGGGTTGGCGGCCATCCGCTCCCAGGCCCGCGCGCTCACGGAGACGGCCGAGACGCCGGCCGGGCCGCCCATCGCCTTCTGCGCGCCGATCACGCACAGGTCCACGCCCCACGCGTCGGGGAGCACCGGCTCGGCGGCGATCGACGCGACGGCGTCCAGGTAGAACAACGCGCCGTGCCTGCTCACCACTTCACCGATCTCGGCGACCGGATTGGTGTTCCCGGTCGCGGCCTCCGCGTGCACCAGCGATACGAAGTCGATCTCCGGGTGCTCGGCGAGCGCCTGCCCGACCTGCTCGGCGGTGACAGCCGTGTGGAAGGGCACCGCGAGGTCGTGCACCGTGGCGCCGCAGTCACGCAGCCAGTCGCCGAAGGTCTGCCCGTACGGACCGGTGATCACGTTCAGCGCCACCGTGCCGGGGCTCGCGGCCCCGCGGATCGCGCCCTCCAGCGGAAGCAGCGCCTCGCCCTGCATGATCACGACATCCTGCGAGGTGTCCATCAGCCGGGCCACCCGGTCCTCGATGGAGGCGAAGTGCTCGGCGCTCAACGGGGTCAGGTCGAGAAACGGATGCGTCACGGTGGTGCTCTCTTCGCTCACGGGTTCGTACGGGTGCCGGTGTCGAGCGTACCGACCGCCTCATAGGCTGCGCGCATGAGTATGGGCGGGGTACTGCACGTGAAGGGCCGGGTCCTCGTCGGGCCCGACGACGTACGCGACGAACTGTGGGTGGTCGACGGCCGGATCGCATACGAACGACCGGTGACGGCGGGCCTCGACGTCACCACCGTCGAGGGCTGGGCGCTGCCAGGCCTCGTCGACGCGCACTGCCACGTCGGGCTCGGCACGCACGGCCCCGTCGACGCCGAGACCGCGGAGAAGCAGGCCCTGACCGACCGCGACCACGGCACGCTGCTGCTGCGCGACGCGGGCTCGCCCTCCGACACCCGCTGGGTCGACGACCGCGAGGACCTGCCGCGCATCATCCGCGCCGGCCGGCACATCGCCCGCACTCGCCGTTACATTCGCAATTTCGCGCACGAGATCGAGCCCGAGGAACTCGTCGCGTACGTCGCCCAGGAGGCGCGGCGCGGCGACGGCTGGGTCAAGCTCGTCGGCGACTGGATCGACCGGGCGACGGGCGACCTCGGCGCCTGCTGGCCGCGCGAGGCCGTCGAGGCGGCGATCGCCGAGGCGCACCGCCTCGGCGCCCGCGTCACGGCCCACTGCTTCGCGGAGGACTCGCTGCGCGACCTCGTCGAGGCAGGCATCGACTGCATCGAGCACGCCACGGGACTGACCGACGACACCATCCCGCTGTTCGCGGAGCGCGGTGTCGCGATCGTCCCGACCCTCGTCAACATCGCCACGTTCCCGCAGCTCGCGGCGGGCGGCGAGAGCAAGTTCCCCGAGTGGTCCGCGCACATGCGGCGCCTCTACGACCGCCGCTACGACACCGTCCGCAACGCCTACGACGCCGGGATCCCGGTCTACGTCGGCACGGACGCGGGCGGCTCCCTCGCGCACGGCCTGGTGGCGGGCGAGGTCGAGGAGCTGGTGAAGGCCGGCATCCCGCCCGTCGAGGCGCTCTCGGCGACGGCGTGGGGCGCGCGCTCCTGGCTCGGCCGCCCCGCCCTTGAGGAGGGCGCGTCCGCGGACCTCGTGGTCTACGGGGCGGATCCGCGCGAGGACGTACGGGTGCTGGCGGCGCCGCGCAGGATCGTGCTGCGGGGCACCGTGGTGGGCTGAGCGGGTTGACGCGGCGGCGGGACCGGTGGGACGTACGGGCCACGTGATCTACGTGATTCGAAGGCGTGCACGGAAACGCCACTTTGGAGTGAACTCGATGAACGTGGCCGCCCGTTCACTCTCAGTGCGTAAAGATTCCCTTACCGATGACCACTCGAGACGGTTCCGTCCCGTTCCGTCTCGTTCAGTCTGTTTCCGTCCCGGCCCGTTCCGTGCAGTCCCGTCACGCACGGTCCCGGCTCGTACTTGGGGGTCCCACCGCCATGCCCAGCTCCACCCTGCGCACACCCGCCCGCCGCCTCGCCGCGACCGCGGCCGTCACCGCGCTCGCCCTCGGCCCCACCGTGCTCGCGACCGCGGGCCCAGCCGCGGCCACCGAGCACAGCGGCGGCAAGGCCGGAGCCGTCGTGCTCCGCACCGGACTCGACGTATCGCTCCTCAACAAGACCGTGAACGTCCCGCTCAAGGTCTCGCTGAACGAGGTGCAGGCGCCCAAGAGCGCCGACAAGACCGCGCTGACCGCGACGTTGGACGGGGTCGACGACGGGCAGCCGTTCAGCGTGCTGCGCGCGGACGTGGCGAAGGCGAAGGCGACGGTCGAGGGTGCGAAGGCGGAGGGCTTCACGCAGCTCGCCCACGCCAAGGTCCACGTCCCCGGCCTGCCGCTGCTCTCCCTCATCGAGGTCGACCAGGTCACGTCCAAGGCGCTGTGCGTGGCGGGCGAGAAGCCGGTCGCCGAATCGAACCTGCTGGGCGGCGTCACCATCCTCGGCAAGAAGACCACGCTGTCGACCGGCGGCACGACGTCCATCAAGATCCCCGAGGTCGGCGAGGTGACGCTCGGCCTCTCCAACCGCTCCAGGACGGACACCACGGCCGCGGCCTCCGCCCTTCAACTCAAGGTCCACGTCAACCCGTTGAACCTCAACGTCGCCGAGGTCGACGGCGAGGTCACGCTCGCGGAGGCCACGTGCGAGACGCCGAAGGCGGTTGCGCCCGCGCCGAAGCCCCAGGGTGAGCAGGCCGACGCCCCCGTCCAGAAGACACAGCCGCAGTCCCAGCCGCAGCCGCGGGACCTCGCGGAGACGGGCGGCGACGAGTCGACGCCGTACATCGCGGGCGGGGCGATTGTGCTGTTGCTGGCGGGCGGCGCCGGAGTGGCGCTGGCGCGCCGGGGCCGGGGCCGGGCGTAACTGTTCGCGGGCCGCGAGCACTTCAAGCCCCTGCGGTGCGGGCCGGCAAATCAGGCCCCTGCGGTGCGGGCCGGCAAATCAAGCCCCTGCGGTCGGGTGGGCAAATCAAGCCCCTGCGGCGATTGAGCAGCGGGGTATGGGGCAGAGCCCCAATCTTTTGAGCCCCCGCGGCGCCGGGGCTTCGGGGCTCCGCCCCGGCCCTCGCTGCTCAATCGCCGCAGGGGCTTAAAACGCACACCCGCACCGCGGCGCTTGATGGCCCCGGCGGCTACCCGGCGGTGCGCAACACCCCGGCCAACGCCGCGACGAAACTGTCGCTCGTGGAACGGTCCCGCACCGCGACCCGCACCCAGTCCGCCCCCAGCCCGGGAAACGTGTCACCGCGCCGCACCGCGAACCCGGCCGAACGCAACCGCTCCCGCACCACACCCGCCCCCGGTACCCGCACCAGCACGAACGGCCCCTCCGCCGCCCCGGCCACGGAAACCCCGTACGGGCCCAACCCCCGGAGCAGCCCCACCAAATACCCCCGGTCCGCCGCAACGGCGTCCGCCGCATCCGCCGCCTCCGCGGCACCCCTCGCCGACACACACGCCTGCGCAGCGACGAGCGCGGGCGAGGACACCGGCCACAACGGCTGTGCCCGCTCCAGCTCCGCCACCACCTCCGGCTCCGCCACCACGTACCCGACCCGCAACCCCGCCAGGCCCCACGTCTTCGTCAGGCTCCGCAGCACCACGAGCCCCGGCACATCCGTCCGCCCGGCCAGCGACTCCCGCTCGCCCTGCACCGCGTCCATGAACGCCTCGTCGACCACCAGGAACCGCCCCGGCCGCGCCAACTGCCGCAGCACATCCGCCGGATGCAGCACCGATGTCGGGTTCGTCGGGTTCCCCACGACCACCAGATCCGCGTCGTGCGGTACGAGCGCCGGATCGAGCCGGAACCCGTCCGACGCCCGCAGCAGCACCCGCCCCACCGCATGCCCGGCGTCCTCCAACGCGGCCTCCGGCTCGGTGAACTGCGGGTGCACGACGACGGGCCTGCGCACCCGCAGCGCCCGCGCGAGCAGCACGAACGCCTCCGCCGCACCGGCCGTGAGCAGCACCCGCTCCACCGGCACCCCGTGGTGCGCCGCCACCGCGGCCCGCGCGGCCCGCCCGTCCGGATACGCCGCGAGCCCGTCCAGTGACCCGGCGATGTGCTCCCGCAGCCAGGACGGCGGCGTGCCCGTGCGCACGTTCACCGCGAGATCCGTCAACTTCTCGCCGTCGTCGCGGACTTCGGCGTCCCCGTGGTGCCGCAGATCGGGCCCACCGACCGGCCCCGCCACGACTGGGGCGGCCGCGCACCGCACGTCGACCTCGGGATGGGCCGCGGCCCACCCCACGGCCTGCGTGTGGCACCGCTCCGACAGCAGGGCCCCGTAGGGCAGCACGACGACCCGCCGCGCGCCGAGCGCCGCGCACCGGTCGAGCCCCGCCGGCACGTCGGGCGCCGCCGACACATACGCCGGTTCCACGCCCGCGTAGCCGCTGCCCTCCCACAACATCCGTGCGGCGGCGGCGAGTTCGGCGTTGACCGCGGAGTCGGCCGAGCCGTCCCCGACGAGCAGCACGGTCACATCGGCCCGGTCGCGCGGTCTGCGGGGGCCGCCGCTCAGAACGTCGTCGAGCCGTTGCTCCAGGGCGGCGAGCAGGGCCGGGGGAGGGGTGCGCATGGGGACGGGCTCCTTGCGGGAGATCGAGAGGGGGATCCAGGAATCCGGGGGGGACAGAGAGCGGCGGCGAAGCCGGGCCGGTCCCTACCCGGGCCGTGCCACCGCACACGTCACCCGCCCCGGACCCCCGCCCGCCCCGGCCGACGCCCGCTTCGGGACGAGCAGTTCACCACCGCGTACGAGCGCGGCGGCCTCGGCTACCGAAGGGGTGCCCACGGCGGCGCGGGCCCGCGCGGACGGATGCGGCACGGGCACGGCGGCGAGCCGCTCGGCGTCGTACGTCTCCAGCGGCACGCCCAGCGCCCGCGCCGCCGCGACGATGCCGGGCTCCCGGCCCTTCGTGTCGACCGTCGCGAGCGCCAGGACGTCCGTCGCGCCCGCCTGGGCCAGCACGGCCCGGACGAGCCCGAGCACTTCGTCCGCCGAGACCCCGGACCGGGCGCCGACACCGACGACGACACCGCGCAGGATGTGCGGGGAGGCCCCCGGATGGGTTAGCAAGGGGCCATGGCCGTGATCGTGGCGCTGAGCGCCTTCCTGATGACTTTGGTCGGCGGCTGGACCGCGCAGCGGGTCACCGACCGGCGCCACCTGGTGCTCGGCCTCGCCGGTGGCCTGATGCTCGGCGTGGTCGGCCTCGACCTGCTGCCCGAGGCCCTGGAGGCGGCGGGCAGCGAGGTGCACGGGGTGCCGGCGGCGCTGCTGCTGTTCGTGGCCGGGTTCCTCGGGGCGCACATCATGGAACACCTGCTGGCCCGCCGCCAGGCCGCCCACGGGGCGGAGGAGGGGGCGTCGGGCGGCCGGGCCCCCGAGGTGGGGCTCACGGCGGCGTCCGCGATGGTCGGGCACAGCCTGATGGACGGCATGGCGATCGGCGCGGCCTTCCAGATCGGCGGCGGCATGGGCGCGGCCGTGGCGGTCGCCGTGGTCGCCCACGACTTCGCCGACGGCTTCAACACGTACACGATCACCCGGCTCTACGGGAACGCCCGCCGCAAGGCGTTGATCATGCTGTTCGCGGACGCCGCGGCTCCGGTGGTGGGCGCCGCGTCCACGCTCCTGTTCACCATTCCGGAGCAATTGCTCGGCGGCTATCTCGGCTTCTTCGGCGGCGTGCTGCTCTACCTGGCCGCCGCCGAGATCCTCCCGGAGGCCCACCACGAGCACCCGGCCCGGTCGACGCTGCTGTGCACCGTCGCGGGGGTGGCCTTCATCTGGCTCGTGGTGGGCATCGCGGGCTGACCCGTTCACCGTGCGCCGCTCCACTGGACCAGGCGGTGCGCGATGTCCGGCCGCGCCGCCCAGTGCGTGTGCAGATAGCTGGCGTGCACACCGCCCTGCACGAAGCCCTCGACGCGCCGCGTCGGCAGCCGCATGCCCCACGCGGGCGTGGGCCCCGCGCCCGGCTCCAGCATGGTCCGGTGGAACTCGTGACCGCGCAGCCGGGCCCCGGCGGGGGCGAGCACGCTGTCGGTGACGGCGACGGCGTCGCGGTAGCCGAGGGTCAGCCGGCCGGACATCTCCGCGTCCGCGTCGAGCACCCCGCACATCGGCCGCCCGTCGAGCGAACGGGACAGGTACAGCAGCCCCGCGCACTCGGCGACCACCGGGGCGCCGGACCTGGCCAGTTCGGCCACGGCCTTGCGGAGCCGTTCGTTGGCCGACAGCTCGGGGGCGTAGACCTCGGGGAAGCCGCCACCGATGACGACCGCCGCCGTGCCCTCCGGAAGGGTTTCGTCGTGCAACGGATCGAACGCCACGACCTCGGCACCCGCCGCCCGCAACAACTCCGTGTGCTCGGCATACGAGAACGTGAACGCGGCGCCACCAGCAACCGCGACAACAGATCCAGCCCCGCCGGCGTTTGAGGCGCGGGGTCCGGGGCGGAGCCCCGAGACGTCAACCCCGCTCGGGCCAGGACTCCACGCCTCCGTCAAAAGCGGCGGCGCGCTACGGGCCAGCCCCAACAACCCCTCCAGGTCACACCCTTCCCGCACCATCGCGGCCGAGGCCCCCACAGAGTCCACCGCCTCCGTGCTCCGCTCGGCCACCGGGACCAACCCCAGATGCCGAGACGGCGTAGCCACCCGCGGAGTCCGCCGCAACGCCCCGTACACCGGAACCCCGACCTCCTCCATGGCCTCGCGCAACAACTCCTCGTGCCGGTCGGAGCCCACCTTGTTGAGGATGACGCCCGCGAGCCGCACCTCGGGGTCGAACGAGGCGAAGCCATGCACGAGCGCCGCCACCGACCGCGACTGCGACGACGCGTCGACGACGAGCACGACAGGCGCCTTCAGCAGCTTCGCGACATGCGCCGTCGAGGCCAGCTCACCCTCCCCCGACGCCCCGTCGAAGAGCCCCATCACACCTTCCACGACCGCGAGTTCACACCCCGCCGCCCCGTGCGCGAACAGCGGCGCGACCAGCTCGGGCCCACACATGTACGCGTCGAGGTTCCGCCCCGGCCGCCCGGTCGCGAGCGCGTGGTAGCCGGGGTCGATGTAGTCGGGCCCCACCTTGTGCGGCGACACGGCGAGCCCACGCTCGGCGAACGCCGCCATCAGCCCCGTCGCCACCGTCGTCTTGCCGGTCCCGGAGGCCGGCGCGGCGACGACCAGGCGGGGCACGTCCACGGGCCGCGTAGTCTGCGGACCTACCATTCGATGCCCCGCTGGCCCTTCTGGCCCTCGTCCATCGGATGCTTCACCTTCGACATGTCGGTGACGAGATCCGCGAACTCGACCAGCTTCTCAGGGGCGTTGCGGCCCGTGATGACCACATGCTGCTGCCCGGGACGGTTCCGCAGCGTCTCGACCACATCGTCGACGTCGATCCAGCCCCAGTGCATCGGATAGGCGAACTCGTCGAGCACGTACAGCTTGTACGTCTCGTCGGCCAGGTCCCGCTTGACCTGCTCCCAGCCCTCGCGCGCCTTCTCCTCGTTGTCGGCCTGGTCGTCGCGCTGCACCCACGACCAGCCCTCGCCCATCTTGTGCCAGGCCACGGTGCCGCCCTCGCCGCTCGCGCCGAGCGTCTTGAGCGCGTTCTCCTCGCCGACCTTCCACTTCGCCGACTTGACGAACTGGAACACCCCGATCGGCCAGCCCTGGTTCCAGGCACGCAGCGCGAGCCCGAACGCGGCCGTCGACTTGCCCTTTCCGATGCCCGTGTGCACGAACACCAGTGGGCGGTTGCGACGCTGACGTGTCGTCAGCCCGTCGTTCGGTACGACGCTCGGCTGTCCCTGCGGCATTTAAGCGGCCTTCCTGATGGTGTTCTGCGTTCCAGTGACGTCCTTCACGAGCCCGGCGATCGAATCCGCCCGCAGCTCGTCCAGCGTGACGGCGGTGCCGCCGAGCCGTCCTGCCAGCTCCCCGGCGAGCCCGAGCCGCACCATGCCGGTCTCGCAGTCGACGACGACGCTCGCCGTCCCCTCGGCGGCGTGCAGCCCGGCCGCACGCCCCGCCAACTGCACCGGCTCCGGCCCACCCGTCGCCCGCCCGTCGGTCACGACGACCATCAGCGGGCGCCGCGCCGGATCCCGCAGCCGTTCCACACGCAGCACGTCGTGCGCCTTCAGCAGACCGGCCGCCAGCGGGGTGCGCCCTCCGGTCGGCAGCGACTCCAGGCGGCTCGCCGCCGCGTCCACGCTCGACGTGGGCGGCAGCGCGACCTCGGCCGCCGACTTCCGGAAGGTCACGAGCCCCACCTTGTCCCGTCGCTGGTACGCGTCGAGCAGCAGCGACAGCACGGCGCCCTTCACGGCGGTCATCCGCTGCCGCGCCGCCATCGACCCCGAGGCGTCGACCACGAACAGCACGAGGTTCCCCTCGCGCCCCTCGCGGGTCGCCTGCCGCAGATCGTCACGGCGTACGACGAGCCCCCGGCCCGAGCGGCCACGCGCCCGCTGGTGCGGGGCGGCGGCCTGCACGGTCGCCGCCAGGTGCAGCTTCGTCAGGGCGCCACGGGGCCGCGTCGCCCCCGTGGTGCGACCGTGCTCGGTACGCGCCCGCGACCGCCGCCCCGCCGCGCCCTCGCCGAGGCCGGGCACGCTCAACATCTTCGTACGAAAGGGCTCACCGGCCGCCACGGGCTTCTGCTCACGGGCTCCGCCACCGGCTGCCGGGGCGGCGGCGGGCTCCTCGGTCTCGGGGGAGTCCTCCCGGTTGTCACCGGCCGGGGCATCCTGCGGGTCCTGCGTTTCCTGCGGCGCGTCGTGAGGCCCGTCCTGCGGCGGCACACCACCACCGGGACCACCACCGTCGGGACCCCCGCCGGGCCCGTCCGGATCATCATCAGGGTCAGGGTCAGGGTCAGGGCCCGACTCCGGGTCCGGCTCCGGCTCGTCCTCGGGACCGAACTCGTCCAGCGTCTCGTCGAGCTTGTCCTCGTCGAGCCCCGGCGCGTCGAAGGGGTTCCGGCGCCTGCGGTGCGGGAGCGCGAGCAGCGCGGCCTGCCGCACGTCCTCCGCCAGCACGTCCTCACGCCCCGCCCAGGCGGCGAGCGCGGTGGCCGTGCGTGCCATCACGATGTCGGCGCGCATGCCGTCCACCTCGAAGGCCGCGCACGTCGCCGCGATCTGCGTCAACGCCCGGTCACCGAGCCGCACTTGGGGCAGCAGCTCACGCGCGGCGACGATCCGCTCCCGCACGTCGGCCTCTTCGTCGGCCCATGTGCCCGCGAACCCCTCGGGGTCGTCGTCATAGGCGAGCCGCCGCTTGACGACCGCCACCCGCTGCTCCGGCTCGCGCGACGCCGCAACCTCCACGGTCAGCCCGAACCGGTCGAGCAACTGCGGCCGCAGCTCGCCCTCTTCGGGGTTCATCGTCCCTACGAGAAGGAAACGCGCGGCATGCCGTACGGAGACACCCTCGCGCTCGACGTACGAGGCGCCCATGGCGGCGGCGTCGAGCAGCAGATCAACAAGGTGGTCATGCAGCAGATTGACTTCGTCCACATACAGAATCCCGCGATGCGCATCGGCGAGCAGCCCCGGCTCGAAGGCCTTCACGCCCTCGGAGAGCGCCCGCTCGATGTCGAGCGCGCCCACGAGCCGGTCCTCCGAGGCGCCGACCGGCAACTCGACCATCCGGGCGTCCCGTTGGTCGCCCGGGGCGTCGCCGTGCGGCCCGTCGGGACACCCCGGATCGGGCGCCGCCGGATCACACGAGAACCGGCACCCGGCGACGACGTCGACGCCCGGCATGAGCGCGGACAGCGCACGCACGGCGGTCGACTTGGCCGTCCCCTTCTCCCCCCGCACGAGCACACCCCCCACGGCGGGCGACACAGCATTCAACAACAACGCAAGCCGCAAATCGTCCTGCCCGACAACGGCAGTGAACGGAAAGGGAGTACTCATCGAAACCTGACCTCCACGATTAGGGGCGCGGGACTGTGCCTATATGCGGCTCCGCCGCGGGGCGCAATCTTTTGGGGGGCGAGGGGGCGCAGCCCCCAGGGACGGGACGGGAAGCGGCGGCGGGGGCGAAATCTCACGACGGCGCCCCGGGAGCCACAAACGGCAACCCCGCAGGGGCGCCCCCCTCAATCAACCGCCAGAGCGCACCCGTATCGGCATGCCGCTCAATCAAATCCCCCAGCCGATCAAGCTGCTCCTCCCGCAACGCCTCGAACGATGTATCCGCCGCCGGCACAAACCGCCTCCCGGCAGCCGCCGCCACCTCCCGCAAAAACGCCCGCCGAAACCCATCCGCCTCCAACGACCCATGCCAGTGCGTCCCCCACACGCCCTCGACCCGACACCCGTCCAAGAAGGCGTCTCCGCCCAGCACTTCGGCGACCCCGTGATGAATCTCGTACCCCTCGACGTACTCGCCGAGCGCCTCACCGGCCGGCCGCGCAAGCGTCTTCTCCGCCTCGAACCGCACACGTACGGGAAGCAGCCCGAGCCCATCGACGACCCCGGCCCGCGACTCCACCTCGTCCTCGATGGACTCGCCGAGCAACTGGAACCCGCCGCAGATACCGAGCACGGGCCGCCCCTCGGCCGCCCGCCGCCTCAAAGCCTCCGCAAGCCCTCGCTCCCGCAGCCACTCAAGCGCCCGCACCGTCCCACGTGTCCCCGGCACCACGACGAGGTCCGCGTCGACGAGCTCCTCGGCCCGGTCCACGAACCGCACCACGACACCCGGCTCGGCGGCCAACGCGTCCACATCGGTGAAGTTCGACATCAACGGCACCGCGCACACGGCGACCCGCAGCACGTCCTCGCCCACGGGCGGCGCCACGACGGACTCCCGTACGGCACCCCGAAGGGACACCCGAAGCCCGTCCTCCTCGTCGATGCCGAGGCCGTGCTGGAACGGCAGCACCCCGTAAGTGTCCCGCCCCGTAAGGGACTTGAGCATGTCGAGACCGGGCTCCAACAAGCTCACGTCACCCCGGAACTTGTTCACCAGATACCCGGCAAGAAGCTCCTGGTCCTCGGGAGCCAGCAGCGCGGTCGTCCCGAAGAACGAGGCGAAGACCCCACCCCGATCGATGTCGCCGACCACAAGCACCGGAAGCCGCGCGGCCCGCGCAAGCCCCATGTTCACGATGTCCGTCCGCCGCAGATTGATCTCCGCGGGCGAGCCCGCGCCCTCACAGATCACGGCGTCATGCGTGGCCCGCAGCTCCTCCAGACACCCGACCACGGTGTCGAGCAGCGCCGCCTGACGCCCCCCGTGATACCCCCGGGCACTCAACTCGCCGACAGGCTTGCCCATGAGCACGACCTGACTACTGCGATCGCTCCCCGGCTTGAGCAGCACCGGATTCATCAGCGCGCTCGGCTCCGCCCGCGCGGCCTGCGCCTGCATGGCCTGCGCCCGCCCGATCTCGGCACCCTCCCTGGTCACGAACGAGTTCAGGGACATGTTCTGCCCCTTGAACGGCGCGACCTTCACGCCCTGCCGCACCAGCCACCGGCAGATCCCGGCGGTGACGACACTCTTCCCGGCGTCGGAGGTCGTCCCGGCGACGAGCAGCCCGCCGCCTCGTCGAACACCGTCTCCACGCCCGCTCATCGCCGCACCCGCGCCCGTACCAGTCGCGCACCCACACAGACTCCCAACGCCAACAGAGACACCCGCCGTGACAGCCGCACGGCCCGATCCACATCACGTACCTCGACCGCACGCCCCGGCGCGTTCAGCACCGGCCGGTGCTCGACCCGCCCGCCGTACGCCAGGGTCCCGCCGAGCCGCACCCCGAGCGCGCCCGCGAAGGAGGACTCGACGACACCGGCGTTCGGGCTCGGATGCCGCCCGGCGTCCGCCCGCCACGCGTCCAGCGCCTCCCGGGGCCTGCCACCGGCGAGGACGGCGAGGACACCGGTCAGCCGGGCCCCCGGCCAGCCCGCCACGTCGTCGAGGCGGGCCGAGGCCCAGCCGAACCGCCGGTACTTCGCGGACTTGTGCCCGACCATCGCGTCGAGCGTGTTCACGGCGCGGAAGGCGACCAGGCCCGGCACTCCGCCGAGCGCGCCCCACACGAGCGCGCCCACGACCGCGTCGGAGGTGTTCTCGGCGACGGACTCGACGACACCGCGCGCGATCCCGTCGGCGTCGAGCCCCTGCGGATCACGGCCGCACAGCCGGGGCAGCAGCTCCCGCGCCAGCTCCACGTCTCCGGCATCGAGCGCGGACCCCACGCCGCGGGCCTCGCGGCCCAGCGAGGTGCCGCCGACGACGGCCCAGGTGGCGGCGGCCGTCAACGCGAGGGACGCGGCGGGGGAGCGGCGTACGACACGGGTCGCGGCGGCGGCGAGAGCGACGGCGCCTCCGGCACACACCACGGTGTGCAGGGCGCCCGCGCCACGGTGGTCACGCCACAGCCCGCGCTCGACGGCCCCGGCGGCGCGCCCGAATCCGGCGACGGGATGCCCACGGCGCGGATCGCCAAGAAGAAGGTCGGCGAAGATCCCGGCGGCGGCACCGCACGCATACACGCGCTCGCGCCGCCAGTTGCCGCGTGGGGCAAGCATGGCGGTAGGTGTCCTCACTCAGGGTGTCCACGCCCTGGTTCGACGAGACCGGCAGCGAGAGTTCCTGGCTCGCCCCTTCGAAGGAGGGGGCTCACAGTGGCGGGACCGCGCCGGATTCGCACCGGCTTCCTCAACTGCTGCCGTATATGGCGGGGGAAGTCCACCACGCTGCGAGTTGGCACGTCAACTTGCTGTTGAGGCGTACGCACGAAGGCGGGGCACGGGACGCCGAACGCCCCGCACCCCGCCCCCGAAGGGCCCTGATGTCGCCTCAGGCCACGATCAGATAGATCCCGTAGGCCACGGCCGCCGCGCACAGCGCGAAGCAGGCATACGCCCCTGATGTCGCGACCGCGGCCGAGCCACCGTCACGCGCCGCCGACTCCCGCTTGGAGAGGCCCACGATGCCGAGGGTGAACAGGCCGACGAGGGCCACGGTGACCACGAGAGAGACGCCGAACACGGAGCCGAGGGCCGCCCAGTCGATCTTCATTCCTGCCTGCTTCCTTCTGAGCTACAGCGCTGACTACAGCGTGGCGCCGGCGGGGCGCGCGGGATCGTTCACCGCTCCGGCCTTCGGCCGGTCGGTGATCTTCGCCTCGGACTCGGCCGACTCGACCGTGCCCGCGGGCGGCGGCGTGACCGAGGCGATCGCGGCGGTGACGACGCCCGGGGCTTCCTGCGCCTCCTGCGCTTCCTGCACGGGGGCGGCGTGCGGCTCGTCCGCCGTGACGTTGGTGTGGTCGACGGAGTTGCGACGCGAGAGCTTCCAAATGATCGCCGAGCCGGTCACGAGCAGCGCCGCGGTGAGGCCGATGCCCCACGCGCCCTGCTTGGTCAGGAACTCGGCGCCCGCGCCCACCAGGCCGGCGGCCGGCAGGGTCAGGCCCCACGCGATGAACATCCGGGTGGCGGTCGACCAGCGGACGACGCCGCCCTTGCGGCCGAGGCCCGCGCCCATCACACCGCCGGAGCAGACCTGCGTGGTGGAGAGCGAGAAACCCAGGTGCGAGGAGGCGAGGATCGCGGTCGCCGCACTGGTCTGCGCCGCGAAGCCCTGCTGCGGCGCGAGTTCGGTGAGGCCCTTGCCCATGGTGCGGATGATGCGCCAGCCGCCCAGGTACGTACCGAGGGCGATGGCCATACCGGCCGAGACGATGACCCACAGCGGCGGGTCGGCGTCGTGCCCGATGACGCCGCCGGTGATCAGCGCGAGGGTGATGATGCCCATCGTCTTCTGCGCGTCGTTCGTGCCGTGCGCGAGCGATACGAGCCCGGCGGAGGCGATCTGCCCGGCGCGGTACCCCTTCGCGGTCGCCTTCTGGTCCGTCTTCTTACTGATGCGGTACGTCAGGCGGGTGGCCAGCAACGAGGCGATACCGGCGACGAGCGGCGCGGCCACCGCGGGCAGCAGCACCTTGGTGACGACGGTCCCGCCGTTCACCGACGACCAGCCCATCGACATGACAGCGGCGCCGATGAGCCCGCCGAACAGCGCGTGCGACGAACTGGACGGCAGCCCGACCAGCCACGTCAGCAGATTCCAGAGGATGGCGCCCACCAGCGCCGCGAAGATGACCTCTGTCTTGAGGCCGTCCTCATTGATGATGCCGCCGGAGATGGTCTTCGCGACTTCGACGGAGAGGAACGCTCCGACGAGGTTCAGCACGGCGGACATGGCCACCGCCGCCTTCGGCTTGAGAGCGCCGGTCGAGATGGTCGTAGCCATCGCATTGGCGGTGTCGTGGAAACCGTTGGTGAAATCAAAAACCAGCGCGGTAACGATCACGATCGCAAGGAGCAGCGTGATGTGTTCCATTTACCCAGGCTTCGGTTGGACGTCAGTGGTTCTTGGAACGTAAAGAGCCCGAGTGAACGGAAGATGAACTGGGCCGGGCGCCCCGGTGACCTGATTCGGAGGGGTCTCGCTCCGCTTGCCTCGGGGCGGCGCCGCCGGTTCCGGTTCGAGGCGCCCTCGGCCCCGGAACCAGGGGCTCCGGGGCGCTTCGGACGGCCCTTCGACTAACCCCGCGCGAA
Source organism: Streptomyces sp. NPDC002754 (assembly GCF_053592315.1). NCBI lineage: Bacteria > Bacillati > Actinomycetota > Actinomycetes > Kitasatosporales > Streptomycetaceae > Streptomyces > Streptomyces sp. NPDC002754. The sequence continues at coordinate 63,796 of NZ_JBSFVM010000004.1, read as the reverse complement.
GCGCTTGAGCTGGGTCATTGAGCCGTTGAAGAGATTCTGATCACCCGGGAGGCTGCCCTTGTCGTTGTACTGCCAGAACGTCCAGTAGGTCCAGCCCGCCGGGAGTGCGCCGGCGCTCCGGTCGTACCGGGCGAGCCACAACGCGTGGTTCGAGGCGAACGCCCCGCTGTTGCCGGTGCACTGCTTCCACCATCGCGCGTTGGTGTAGATGACGGGACGGCGTCCGGTCCTGCGTACGACCTCGTTGCTGAAGGACTTGACCCAGGACACCAGCGTCGACTTCCGCAGCCCGTAGCAGGGGTGCTTGCCCTTGCCGTACGGGTTGTACTCGATGTCGAGCGCGGGCGGCAGCGTCCAGCCGTCGCGCCGCCACGCCCCGCCGTTGCGCACGAAGTACGAGGCCTGTGTCTTCCCGGAGGACTTGTACGGCAGCGCGAAGTGGTAGGCGCCGCGGATGATGCCCGCGTTGCGGGCGCCCTTGTACTGCCGGGAGAAGTAGGGGTTGCGGTAGTTCGTCGACTCGGTCGCCTTGACGTAGGCGAACCGGGCGCCCTTGTTCTTCGCCTTCTGCCAGTTCACGTTCTTCTGGTGCGACGAGACGTCGTTCCCGCGTGGCTTGCCCGCGCCGTGGGCCGGCAGCTCCGCGAGCAGGGTGCCGCCGAGGGTCAGTGCGGCGACTGACGTGAGCGCGGCGGCGCGGTGGCGGCGTGGGGACGCTGTGCGGCTGAGAGCCATGATTACCCCCCGAAAGTGACGACGTGCATGACAAATCCCCAGGGAACTCCCAGAGATTAGCGGGAGATCATTAATTACCCGGCCAAGGTCGGCCAAATAACACATGAGTCTTATCAATCACCATATGGGGTATTCCGGAGGGTCGGGTTCCGTGCCGATCGCCACCTGTCACCACGTCAAACGGCTGACAGGATGCGCGCCATGACACAGCTTCAGGAACTCGGGGCGGCATGGCAGGACGTGGTGGCGACGGCCCGCCGGACAGTGGTCGACGGCCTGGTCGTCGGGACCTCGGGCAATGTCTCGGCGCGGGTCGGCGACACCGTGCTCGTGACCCCGACCGGCGTCCCGTACGAGGAACTCGGCCCGGACGATCTCGTCGCCGTGGGCCTCGACGGCGAGCGGCGGGCCGGCACCCTGAAGCCGACCAGCGAGCTCCCCATGCACCTCGCCGTCTACCGGCACACCGACGCCCGCGCCGTCGTGCACACCCACGCCGTGCACGCCACCGCGGTCTCCACGCTCGTGCCGGAACTCCCGCCCGTGCACTACATGACGGCGGCGCTCGGCGGCCCCGTCCGGGTCGCCCCTTATGCCACGTACGGAACCCGAGAGTTGGCCGAGAACATGCTGCTCGCGCTGGCCGACCGCACGGGATGTCTGCTCCAGAACCACGGAGCCCTCACTTACGGAAGCACCCTCGCCGCCGCCTACGACCGCACCGCCCAACTGGAGTGGATGTGCCGCCTGTGGCTCACCGCCCACTCGGTCCCCGGCCTGACCCCGTCGCTGCTGACCGGGGAGCAGCTGCGCGAGGTGGGGGAGCGGCTGAGCGGGTACGGGCAGCGGGGGTCGACCGAAACGTCACCCTGAATCGTCGTCCCACTGGCCGGGGCGGGCGCGGGCCCCGACACTGGACGGGTGCGCACCGCCAACGCGACGGCCGCTGCCGTCACCGCCGTCATAGGGGCCTCGGCCGCCGCCATCGCCGTGGGCCGGCTGGCCAGCGACGCCGCGCTCAAGGCGCCCGCAGGCCGCCCGCTGCCCACCGAGCCGAGACTCACCGTGCACGCCACCGCCGCGGGCCAGGTCACCCTGACCCGCGCCCTGGCCTCGCTGCGCCCCGGTACGTACGGGTTGCAGGGCGACGGGTACCACGCGGTGGTCGGACCGGTCGTCGAATCGGCCACGACCTCCGCCGACACCGTCGTACGCCGCCTGGAGCGGGTCACCCACGGCACCCTGGAACCCGGCGCCAAGGCCTGGCTCACGCCCCAGGTGCACATCGGTGACCCCAAGGCCGCGCTCGGCCTCGACCACGCGGACGTCGACGTGCCGGGTGAACTCGGCGCGCTGCCCGCCTGGTTCGTGCCCGGGACCCGGGACACGTGGGTGATCACCGTGCACGGCCTCGGCACCACCCGCGAACACCCCATGAACCTCATGGGGTTCCTGCACCACCACCAGTTCCCGGTGCTCGACCTCGCCTACCGCGGCGACCTCGGCGCGCCCCGCTCCCCGGACGGCCTCGGCCACCTCGGCGAGACGGAGTGGCGCGACCTCGACGCGGCGATCCGCTACGCCGTGCGGTACGGCGCCCGCGACGTCATCGTGCTCGGCTTCTCGACGGGCGCCGCGATGGCCCTGCACGCCGCCGCCCACTCGGCGCTGCGGGACCGCGTCAAGGGCCTGGTCCTGGACTCGCCGGTGCTCAGCTGGGAGACGACGCTGCGCGCCCTGGCCCGCGCCCGCCGCACCCCGGGCCCGCTGCTCCCGCTCGCGGTCCGCGCCGCTCAGGGGCGCACGGGCCTGAGCGGCGACCGCCTCGCGCAGGTCGCGGACCCCCGCGCCCTCAAGGTCCCCACGCTCCTGGTCCACGGCCCCGGCGACGAGGTCTCCCCGTGGGCGCTCTCCCGCCGCCTGGCGGACCGCCGCCCGGACCTGGTGACCCTCCACGAGGTGGACGAGGCCCCGCACAACGCGATGTGGAACGCGGACGCGAAGGGCTACGAGGAGGCGCTGAGAAGGTTCCTGACGCCGTTGATGTAGCCGTTGATGCAACGGCTCCGGCGGTCGCCCGTTTGGGAATTGGCGGGTCAACCGAGAGACTGCCCTTCGTGACGTCCCGTACCCCGCGCGACTCCCGGCTCCGACTCGTCAGCCCGCGCCGCCAGCCCCTGGCCGCCCCGACCCCGCGGCCGGTCGCCGCACGCCGTCCGGCACCCCGCCCACCGGAGGGCACGCCACCACCCGCCGAGCTCGCCCGCGCCGCGCGCCGCGACCTCGCCGCCGCCGTCCGCGTGGCCCGCTGGGCGGACACCAGGATCGGCCCCGGCAATGACATGGCGGCCCGCGACGGCAAGGGCACGCTCTCCGACGTGACCGCTCTGCGTGCCGCGGACGAGCTGGGGCTGACGGTCGATCAGGTCCGTGCGGACTGGGACACGGCCCGCCTCGCGGGACTCGTCGAGGTGCACGGAGCCAGTGCCCGGCCCGGCTGGCGGCTGCGTGCCTGGGACCGCGACGACACTGCCGTGCTGCGCGGCTGGGTCGCCCTGTTCGACGCCTGGTCGCTGGTCCACCCGGCGCCCGACGACCTGGGCCCCGCCGCGGTGGCCGAGGTCGTCGAGGCGGTGCCGCAGTTGCTGAGCTTCCTGCAGCTGATGGCGGACCGGGTCGCCGCGGCCCAGCTCCTGGACCTCCTCGACCAGCGCGTCACGGAACTGCGCACGGAACGCTGCGAAATCCCCTTCGGGCCCCAGCCGGAACCGACCTCTCCGCAGGACACCCCGCTCCTTCCGCTGCTTGAGTGGTCCCTGAGCGGTCTCGCCGCCGTGGGCGCGCTCACGTACGACGACGGGCACGCCGCGCTCACCCCGCTGGGCAGCTGGGCGGTGTGGGTCAAGCTGGAGCAGATCTGCGTCGCCGCCCAGTCCCCGGCCGGGAACATCGAGGTGTCCGCCGAGGACATGCTGCGCGGCTGCGCGCGGCTGCGCCCGAAGGCGGCGCGCGACGAGTACCGGGCCTGGCTCGCCGCCCGCGACATCGGCACCGCCGTCACCGACCTCCTCGACGCCGCCCGCGGCGAGGACGCCCTGCTGCGTGGCCTCGCCTTCGAGGCGCTGCGGGTCGTCGGCGCCCCCGCCGAGCCCGAGGTCCGCCGCGCCGCCGGCGACCCGCATCTGCGCCCCTACGCCCTGCTGTGGCTCGCCGAGTACGAGGGCGCCGACCCCGAGGACGTGCACACGGTGCTCAGCCGGGAGGAGGCGACGTGGCTGTGGGTGGACACCGCCGCGGCGGTCGCCGACCACGGCGAAGCTCCCCTCCTCGTACGGCACTTGGAGGCCGCGGTGCAGCCGACGGTGCCGGCGCTGATCGAGGAGGTGCGCGCGGTCGGGCACCCGCGCACGGTGCAGGTGCTCGTCGCGCTCGCGGCCGCGCACCCCGACCCGGCCCTCGCGAAGGCGGTCCGCAGGGCGGCCTTTCAGGTGCACACGGGCGGGGCGTAGGACGTCAGCGGCCCGTGCTCACCGGAAGGTGTTGCACTGGGCCATGTCGCCGCTCTCGAATCCCCGGTAGAACCACTGCTGGCGCTGCGCGGCCGAGCCGTGTGTCCACGTTTCCGGCGTCACCCGGCCCTGGTACCGCTCCTGGATCCGGTCGTCGCCGACCGCCGCCGCGGCGTCCAGGCCGTCGCGGATGTCCGCGTCGGTCAGGCTCGTGATCAGCGGCCTGCCGGTGGACTCGGTGGGCGTGCGCGTCGCGTGCCGCGCCCATACGCCCCCGTAGCAGTCCGCCTGCAGCTCGACCTTCACCGCGTTGCTGTTCTCGCCCGTACGCCCGTCCTGGGAGCGGGTCAGGGTGCCCATCAGGTTCTGCACGTGGTGTCCGTACTCGTGCGCCACGACGTACGCCTGCGCGAAGGGTCCGCCGCTCGAACCGAACTTCGTCCGCAGCTCGTCGAAGAAGCCGAGGTCGAGATAGACCCGCCGGTCGCCGGGGCAGTAGAAGGGGCCGACCGAAGAGGTCGCCGAGCCGCACGCGGTGGCGACCTGGTTGGTGAAGAACACCGTCGAGGCGGGCGTGTACGTGGCGCTTCTGCGCCCGAACTCCGCGCTCCAGAAATCCTGCACGCTGTTGACCACCGCGACCGTCCGGCAGTCCTGCCTGCTGTTCGCGTCCGAGCCCGTGCGGCACTGCTCCTGGACCTGCGCCTCGCTGGACATCTGCGCGGCCGGGGCACCGGTGGTCCCGTCGGAGAGCCCGAACTGGTCCGTGCCGAAGAGCAGCCCGAGGACGAGCGCGATGACCCCCGCGAAACCGCCCCCCATGGCCGCTCTCCCACCGGGAAGCCGGCTGCCGCGCACGTCCTGGACCTCGGAGGTGTCCAGACGCGCGTCGTCGTCGAACTGCATGCGCACCGCCTTCTCGCCGGTAATCGACCCCCTCATCCTGGTACGCCCCTGGTCAGCGGCGCCGGATCCGAGGGCCGAACGGGGGACGGGGCACGCCTGGGAAAAGCGTTTGCACGGCACCGGTAAACTGGTTCGTATGACGTTCCTTCTCTGGGTGCATTAGCGGCGCTGATTGGCCCCCGCCCTGTCAACCAGCCGTTAATCCTGTCCTGGAGTACTTCCCTTGATCACCGCATCCGGCATCGAACTGCGCGCGGGCGCGCGCATGCTCATCGAGAACGCCAACTTTCGTATCGCCAAGGGCGACCGCATCGGCCTGGTCGGCCGTAACGGAGCGGGCAAGACGACCCTCACGAAGTGCCTGGCCGGCGAGGGCATCCCGGCCGGCGGCACCATCAGCCGCTCCGGCGAGGTCGGCTACCTCCCGCAGGACCCGCGCACCGGCGACCTCGACGTGCTGGCCCGCGACCGCATCCTCTCGGCGCGCGGTCTGGACACCCTGATCCGCAAGATGCGCGAGAACGAGCAGCGCATCGCGACCGGCTCGGGCGCCACACAGGCCAAGGCCCTGCGGCAGTACGAGCGCCAGGAGACGGAGTTCCTCACCAAGGGCGGGTACGCCGCCGAGGCCGAGGCCGCCACCATCGCCGCCGCGCTGAACCTCCCCGACCGTGTGCTGGGCCAGCCCCTGCACACGCTCTCCGGCGGTCAGCGGCGCCGTATCGAGCTGGCCCGCATCCTCTTCTCGGACGCGGACACGTTGCTCCTCGACGAGCCCACGAACCACCTGGACGCGGACTCGATCGTCTGGCTGCGCGACTACCTCAAGACGTACAGCGGCGGCTTCATCGTGATCTCCCACGATGTCGAGCTGATGGAGACGGTCGTCAACAAGGTCTTCTACCTGGACGCCAACCGCTCCCAGATCGACGTCTACAACATGGGCTGGAAGCTTTACCAGCAGCAGCGCGAGGACGACGAGAAGCGCCGCAAGCGCGAGCGGCAGAACGCCGAGAAGAAGGCCTCCACGCTGCACGCGCAGGCCGACAAGATGCGCGCCAAGGCCACCAAGACGGTCGCCGCGCAGAACATGGCCAAGCGCGCCGACAAGCTCCTCGCCGGCCTCGAAGAGGTCCGCCAGTCCGACAAGGTCGCCAAGCTGCGCTTCCCCGAGCCCTCACCGTGCGGCAAGACGCCGCTCATGGCCGAGGGTCTGTCGAAGTCGTACGGCTCCCTGGAGATCTTCACGGACGTCGACCTGGCCATCGACAAGGGCTCGCGCGTCGTCATCCTCGGCCTCAACGGCGCGGGCAAGACGACCCTGCTCAAGCTCCTCGGCGGCGCGGAGAAGCCCGACACGGGGCAGGTCATCGAGGGCCACGGCCTCAAGCTCGGCTACTACGCGCAGGAGCACGAGACCCTCGACCCGGAGCGCACGGTCCTGGAGAACATGCGCTCCGCGGCCCCCGACCTGGACCTGATCCAGGTGCGCAAGACGCTCGGCTCGTTCCTGTTCTCGGGCGACGACGTCGACAAGCCGGCCGGGGTCCTCTCCGGCGGCGAGAAGACCCGCCTGGCGCTCGCCACGCTCGTCGTGTCGTCCGCGAACGTGCTGCTCCTCGACGAGCCCACGAACAACCTCGACCCGGCCAGCCGCGAGGAGATCCTCGGCGCGCTGCGCACCTACAAGGGCGCCGTCGTCCTCGTCACGCACGACGAGGGCGCGGTGGACGCCCTGCAGCCGGAGCGGATCATTCTGCTTCCGGACGGAATCGAGGACCTGTGGGGCCAGACGTACGCGGATCTCGTGGCACTCGCATGATCCATCCGGTGATCGGCTCGGTGATCCACTGGGTGGTCGACTCGGCGGTCACCGGCTGATCCATTGAATGATCCACTCCATCTGGATCATTCGGCCGATCCGTGATCCTTCATCTGGGTGAGATCGCCTCGTACCCAGGTGTGTCGTGCACGGAATTCGGGGCCGCGTCGTCCATGGCGCCCTTGCGGCGCCTGGGCCGTGGCTGACCTGCCACTTCTTTCGCGGAGGCGTTTTTCAGGGCCTCGAAACCTCGCCGGAATTCCGGATTCCACTCGTGTGGATCCCTGTCGCGCCCGCAATTGGGGGTCCATGGACCTTGCCGAATGGGTGGCCAGGAAGCCCGCAAGGGGTGATCATGGGAAATCCAGAGCGCACTTCCCACGAGGAGGCACGGGTGGCCGAGACTCTGAAGAAGGGCAGCCGGGTAACCGGCGCCGCGCGCGACAAGCTCGCGGCAGACCTGAAGAAAAAGTACGACTCCGGTGCGAGCATTCGGGCATTGGCCGAGGAGACCGGCCGCTCGTATGGGTTCGTGCATCGGATGCTGAGTGAATCCGGGGTCACGCTGCGGGGTCGCGGCGGGGCCACGCGAGGCAAGAAGGCCACGTCGGCCTGACCCTCGCAGGGTTCGTTCGGCTCACTGGGCTCCAACTGACCACCCGGTCGGTCCGCTGTCCGGCCGGGTGGTTACTGTGCAGTCACTTACGTACGGCTGCGCAGACCCGGAGGCCCAGATGAACCTGCCCGCACCGCTGCTCGACAAGGACGGCGTCCGGCTCACCGTCGACGATGCGATCGCCACGGTCAGCCTGACCAACCCGGACAAGCGCAACGTCCAGAGCCCCGCTCTGTGGCGGGCGTTGTGCGAGGCCGGGCGTACCCTGCCGGGGTCCGTGCGGGTCGTCGTGGTGCGCGGTGAGGGCAAGTCATTCTCCGCGGGCCTCGACCGTCGGGCCTTCACGCCCGAGGGCTTCGACGGCGAGCCGTCCTTCCTCGACCTGGCGCGCGGCGACGACGACGTCCTCGACGCGACGATCGCCGAGTACCAGGACGCGTTCACCTGGCTGCGGCGCAGCGACATCCTGTCCGTCGCCGCGGTACAGGGGCATGCCATCGGGGCCGGGTTCCAGCTCGCCCTCTCCTGCGATCTGCGCGTCGTCGCCGACGACGTGCAGTTCTCCATGCGCGAGACCAGCCTCGGCCTGGTGCCGGACCTGACGGGCACGCATCCGCTCGTCTCGCTGGTCGGCTACGCGCGCGCCCTCGAAATCTGCGTCACCGGGCGCTACGTCCACGCGGACGAGGCCGTACGCAGCGGCCTGGCCAACGTGTCGGTCCCCGCGGGCGAGCTCGCGGACGCGACGCAGGACCTGGTCGCGGCCCTCGTCGCCGCGCCCCGCGACGCCGTCATCGAGACGAAGGCCCTGCTCCAGGGTGCGGCCGACCGCACCCTTGACGCCCAGCGCACGGCAGAGCGAGCATCCCAGTCCCGCCGCCTCCGCGCCCTGGCGGGCATCGGCGACTGACGCCCGTCAGCGTTTCATTCCAGCCCGCCCGCCGTTTCATTCCAGCCCGTCCGGCGTTTGAGGACAGGGGGTCTGGGGGCGTAGCCCCCAGAGACGGGAAGGGAAGGGAAGGGGCGGCGGGGGCGAGCTACGCCGTGATCTCCGTGACCAGCACCGCGACGGTGGGCCCGTCCGGCAGGGCCTTGGCCACCGCCCGGCGGACCGCCCCGGTCACCTCGATGGGTCGAACGCCCACCGCCACCGCCACCTCCACCCGCACATGCCGCCGCGGCAACGCCCCCTCACCGGCCCGCTCCTCAATGTGGACCGCACGACCCAGCCCCCCGAGCGCCCCGGTCAACCGCGCCACCCCCGGCACCGCGAGGGCGGCCTCGGCGGCACGCCCCGCGTCCCCGGAGGAGGCCGGCTTCGAGTCGCCGGGCCCCGGTGGCTCCTCGAGGGAACCGGTATCCCGATCCCCATCCGCGTCCGCCACCCGATCGGCCTCATCGAGCAGCGCCGTGACCTGAAGGTCGACCTCCGACACCACCAGCCCGACCCACTCCGCCGCCCCGGCAAGCGCCTCCCTCAGCCGATCGGCGGCAACCGGCAACGGTTCGTCCGCCGTCGCCGCACACTCCGCCGTGAGCCGCAACGGCCCCGCCGGCAGCGCGCTCGGCGGGGCCGGCACCGCGGGCTCCGCCGCCGTGTCGGGGTCGGCGAGACCGAGCCGCAGCGCACCGAGACGTACCCCGCTCAGCCCTTGAACCGCACGGCGCAGCGCCTGCGCCGCCGCCGGCTCCGCGAGCCACGCGCCGTCCTGCGGACCGCCGAGCGGCAGCAGTCTGCCGAGCCCCAGCTGCGTACGCACTGCCTCTGTCCATCGATCAGCCGTCATTGCCCCAGGCTGCCCCATACCGAGCGCGCCTTCCTGTTGCTGGACCTAATGTGGGCAAAAGAAGGCAGCACACCACCGAGATCCCACCTCACCGAGGGGACGGCCCGATGAGTGACACCGCGCAGAAGCCGGGCGAGACGCCCGGTTCGGCCGCAGCCAGGACCAATGTGACCAAGCGGGCCGGCGGCGACCCCGCCGGCCGTGGGCGGACGACCATCGCCGACGGCGTCGTCGAGAAGATCGCGGGCCTCGCGGCACGCGACGTCGAGGGCGTCCATGCCATGGGCAGCGGCCTCTCCCGCACGTTCGGCGCGGTGCGCGACCGGGTCCCCGGCGGCGCCAAGTCCGTGTCGCGCGGGGTGAAGGCCGAGGTCGGCGAGGTACAGACGGCGCTCGATCTGGAGATCGTCGTCGAGTACGGCGTGTCGATCGCGGACACCGCGCGCGCCGTCCGGGAGAACGTGATCGTCGCCGTCGAGCGCATGACCGGGCTCGAGGTCGTCGAGGTCAACATCGCCGTCAGCGACGTGAAGCTGCCGGACGAGGAGGACGAAGAGCCGGAGTCACGGCTCCAATGACATCCGTCGCCGTAGCTACGGGCTTCCCTAGGAGGAGCGCACGATGAACCTGGCCGTGGTCGGCATGATCGCCGGCATGGCCCTCGGATTCGCCGGATACTTCGGCGGTTTCGGGGCCTTCCTGCTGGTGGCGGCGCTCGGCGCCATCGGTTTCGTCGCAGGCCGGTTCCTGGAAGGGGACCTGGAATTCGGCGAGTTCTTCCGTTCGCGCGGCGATCGGCGGGGGTGACCGATGTCGGCTCAGGTCGCGCCGACCGAGCGCGGCGCGACCCGGATCGCCGACCGGGTCGTCGCGAAGATCGCCGCGCACGCGGCACGAGAGGCACTGATGCGGATCCCCGAGGACGGGGCGGCGCCGGGCGCCACGGTCACCGTGCGGCAGGGCAGCGCGCGGGTCCGGATCAGCATTGAGCTGGAGTATCCGACGGACATCGGTCGGCAGTGCGGTGCCGTGCGTCGTCAAGTCTCGCAGCGGGTAAGGGAGTTGGCGGGAATGGAAGTGCCCGAGGTGGCCGTCCAGGTCGAGCGGCTGCACTCGGCGCACACGCGTGGAACGGACCGGGGGAGGATCCGATGAGCGAACCCACCCGGCCGATTCCGGTGGTCGAGCGGGACGGAAGCAGCGAGCTCGACCAGTCGGCGTCCGCCGCCTCGTACGAACCGCACCCCACGCTGGAGAGCGAGCCGAAGGCGAGCCGTTTCTGGTCGGGTCGGCGCGTCCCGGCGGCGCTCGTGGCGCTGGTGCTCCTGGCCGCCGTCGGGCTGCTGCTCTACGACGTGGCCGCGGTGCGGGCGGGGCGCGACGCGATGGGGTGGCGGCAGACGCTCGCGGACGAGCTCTCCACGCGGCCCCTCGACGACACCGCCGTCCTCATCGGCGCGGGTGTCGCGGCCGCGCTCGGCCTGTGGCTGATCGTGCTCGCGGTGACGCCCGGACTGCGCTCCCTGCTGCCGATGCGCCGCACGCACCCCGAGGTCCGCGCGGTGCTGCACCGGGACGCCGCCGCGATGGTGCTGCGCGACCGGGCCATGGAGGTGTCGGGCGTGCAGTCCGTACGCGTACGTATGAAGCGCTCCAAGGTGGACGTGCGGGCGCTCTCGCACTTCCGTGAACTCGACGACGTACGGGCCGACTTGGACGCCACGCTCGGCGACGGGATCAAGGAGCTGGGGCTCGGCAAGGCGCCGGGCCTCGCCGTGCGTGTCGCACGGCCGGGGAAGAAGGGATGAGCGGCGTGCTCAGGACCGTCAACCGGATCGTGCTCGGCCTGCTGGGGCTCGTTCTCGCACTCGGCGGCGGCTCGGTGCTCGCCGTCGGGCTCGGCGTGCAGCCGCCGTCGTGGTGGATCCACGACGGCCGGGACGACGTGCTGGTCAGCGATGCCGACCGGGCGCGCTGGCACGACGAGGGCTGGTTCTGGCCGACGGTGATCGCCGTGCTCGGCGTCGTCGTGCTGCTCGCCCTGTGGTGGCTGATGGCGCAGCTACGGCGCCGCAGGCTCGCCGAGGTGCTGGTCGACAGCGGTGACGGCGAGGGGGCGCTGCTGCGGGGCCGGGCCCTGGAGAACGTCCTCGCGAGCGGCGCGGAGTCCCTGGACGGGGTCGACCGGGCCGGCGTGCGGCTGACCGGCCGCCGCTCCACTCCGCAGGCCCGCGCGACCCTCACCCTGGAGCCGCACGCGGTTCCCGGCGAGGCGCTGCGCCTGCTGAGCGAGGACTCCCTGAGGCAGGCGAGGGACTCGGCGGGCCTGACGGAACTCCCGACGGAGGTCCGGCTGCGGGCGGTCAAGCACCGTGCGGAGCGGGTGAGTTGAGCATATTCAGCCCGCGCGACGATTGAGGACGGGCCGAAGCCCCGTGCATTCGGCGGCAAAGGGCGGGATCCATTTCAAGCCCGCTCTGGGACGAGAGGCACACGAGCCCGAAGGGCGATCCCTACGGCCAGCCGTCAGAACCCGTGCCGGAAACCCCCGTCCACCGGCAGCATCACACCGGTGAGGTAGGACGCGGCGGGTGACAGGAAGAACGCCGCCGTCCGCCCGAACTCCTCCGGAGTCCCGTACCGCCGCAGCGGGATCCGGGACTCCTGCGCCGTCCGGGCCGCCTCCGGATCCGCCGCCATCCCGTCCAGCTCGCGCACCCGGTCCGTGTCGATGCGGGCGGGCAGCAGCCCCACGACACGAATGCCGCGCGGCCCCAGCTCGTCCGCGAGGGACTTGGCGAAACCGGCGAGCCCGGGCCGCAGCCCGTTCGAGATCGTCAGTCCGGGGATCGGCTCGTGCACGGAGCCGGAGAGCACGAACCCGATGACGCCGCCCTCGTGCAGTTGCGCCGCGGCCGCCCGGGCTAGCCGCACCGCCCCGAGGAACACGGACTCGAACGCGGCGGTCCACTGCTCGTCCGTGTTGTCGGCGACGAAGCCGGGCGCGGGCCCGCCGACGCTCACCAGGATCCCGTCGAAGGAGCCGAACTGCTCGCGGGCCGCCCGGATCAGCTGCTCCGCGACGTCCGGGTCGGAGTTGTCGGCGGCGACGCCGTACGCGTTCGGTCCGAGCGCGGCCGCCGCCTCCTTGGCCGTCTGCTCGTCGCGCCCGCTGATGACGACCTTCGCGCCGTCGGCGACCAGCTCGCGCGCGGCCGCGTTGCCGAGGCCCCGCGTCGCGCCGGTGACTACGTACACACGGTTCTTCAGTCCAAGATCCATGCTCCTATCCTCCCTCTCCCTCGGACGGCGTGCCGAACAGGGTCAGCGCCGTGCCCACGAGGCCGATGTGACTGAACGCCTGCGGGAAGTTGCCGAGCAGGCGGCCCGCCACGGGGTCGTACTCCTCGGCGAGCAGCCCCACATCGTTGCGCAGCGCCATGAGTCGTTCGAACAGCTCGCGCGCCTCCTTCGTGCGCCCCGTCATGTGCAGCGCGTCCGCGAGCCAGAACGAGCAGACCAGGAACGCGCCCTCCTGGCCGGGCAGCCCGTCCACGACGGTCTCGTCGGTGCTGTAGCGGCGCAGCAGGCCCTGGTACGACAGCTCGTCGCGGACCGCGTCGACCGTGCCGACCACGCGCGGGTCGTCCGGCGGCAGAAAGCCGACGCGGGGCAGGAGCAGGAGCGACGCGTCGAGTGCGGACGAGCCGTAGTACTGGGTGAACGTGCCGCGCTCCGCGTCGTAGCCGCGCTCGCACACGTCCCGGTGGACGGCGTCGCGCAGCTTGCGCAGCCGGTCGATGTCGCCGGGCAGCTCCGGGTCGTCCTCCATGGCGCGCACGGTGCGGTCGGCGGCGACCCACACCATCACCTTCGAGTGCACGAAGTGCCGGCGCGGCCCGCGCACCTCCCACAGCCCTTCGTCGGGCTCGCGCCACGCCTCCTCCAGGAAGTCGAGCAGCGCCAACTGCAGCCGCCAGGCGTGCGGTTGGGCCTGCAGGCCCTCGCGGCGGGCGAGCGCGAGGGAGTCGACGACCTCGCCGTACACGTCCAGCTGGAGCTGATGGGCGGCGTCGTTGCCCGCGCGTACGGGGCGGGAGTCGCGGTAGCCGCTCAGCCAGCCGAGCTCCTGCTCGGGAAGGCGCCGCTCGCCCGCGAGGCCGTACATGATCTGCAGGTCGGCCGGGTCGCCCGCGGCGGCCCGCAGTAGCCAGTCGCGCCAGGCCTCGGCCTCGTCGAGATAGCCGGCGGAGAGCAGCGCGCCGAGCGTCAGCGTCGAATCGCGCAGCCAGCAGTACCGGTAGTCCCAGTTCCGTACGCCGCCGATCTCCTCGGGGAGCGAGGAGGTGGGGGCGGCGACGATGCCGCCGGTCGGCGCGAAGATGAGGGCCTTCAGCGTGAGGAGGGAGCGGAGCACGGCCTCCCGGTGCGGCCCTTGGTAGCGGCAGCGGTCCGCCCACGCACGCCAGTCCTCCAGGCTGTGCCGCAGCGACTCGTGCGGGTCGATCTGGGGTGGGCGCTTCTCGTGCGAGGGATGCCACGTCAGGACGAAGGCGACGGTCTCGCCGGCCTCGACCGTGAACTCCGAGTGGGTACCGAAGTCCTCGCCCCACGTGTGGACGTCCGGTTCGCTGCGCAGCCACGCCGAGTCCGGTCCCGCGACGGCGACCCGGTGCCCGTCGGAGCGGCGCATCCACGGCACGACGGAGCCGTAGTCGAAGCGCAGGCGCAGCGTGCCGCGCATCGTGACGCGTCCGCTGAGGCCCTCGACGATGCGGACGACGTCCGGGGCCTCGTCGCGCTGCGGCATGAAGTCGGTGACGCGGACGCTGCCGTCCGGCGTCTCCCACTCGGTGTCGAGCACGAGGGAGCCGGGGCGGTACGCGCGCGTGGTGCGGTGTTCGGCAACTTCGGCCCCTTCGGGTGCTTTGGGGGCGAGCCGCCAGTGACCGTTCTCCTCGCCGCCGAGCAGCGCGGCGAAACAGGCGGGGGAGTCGAAGCGGGGCAGGCACAGCCAGTCGATCGACCCGTCCCTGCCGACGAGCGCGGCGGTCTGGTGGTCACCGATGAGGGCGTAATCCTCGATATGTGGGCGCACACGACATGGGTTCCCCGTGAGAGGCGGGGTGCTGCATGTGAATTTCTGTCGCGTCCTGTATGCCGTGCCCTGCGTGCCGCGCTCTGTGTGCCGGTCCGTTTCAGCCGACGGCGGCAGGCGTCTCGGCCTCGGCCGTGGACGCCTCTTCCTTACGGCGACGCTCCCGCAGCTCGCGACGCACCAGCACCACCCAGCCCACGGGCACCGCGGCGGCGAACAGCCACCATTGGATCGCGTACGCGTAGTTCAGTGCGGAGTCCTCTTTGCCGGGGGCTCCGACCAGTTCGGGGGTGGACCCCTTCGGGTCGGGCGCGGTCTGGGCGACGTAGCCGCCGAGCACCGTCTTCCCGAGGCGCTCGGCCTCCTGCTTGCTGTTGATCAGCATGACCTGTCGGTCGGGCAGGTCCTTGATGTCCTTGATGCCGCTGGCCTCGGTCGTCTCATTGGGCATCAGACGGCCGGTGACGGTGGTCTCGCCGCGCGGCGGGGCGGGGACCCTCGGGAAGGAGGTCTGCGCCCCGTTCGCCGGGATCCAGCCGCGGTTGACCAGCAGGACCTTGCCGTCCTTCAGGATGAACGGGGTCAGGATGTGATAGCCGACCTCTTCGTTCGTGTTGACGCGGCGCCGCACCACGAGCTCGTCCGCGGTGTCGTAGCGGCCCGTCGCGGTCACCGAGCGGTACCGCTCATTGCTGGTGACGGTGTGGTCGACGGACGCCAGGTCCTCCACGGGGACGGGCTTCGCGTTGAGCGCGTCGGTGACCAGCTGGTTCCTGGCGTCGCGCTCGTGGTAGCGGTCCATCTGCCAGATGCCCAGCCGGATCATCGTGGGGATGAGAACGAGGGCGACCAGGGTGAGGATCACCCACTGCCGGGTCAACAGGAAGCGGTACACCCCACGACCGTACAGCGGCGGGCATGGGGTGCTTTCAGTG
Organism: Streptomyces sp. NPDC002754; assembly: GCF_053592315.1. NCBI lineage: Bacteria > Bacillati > Actinomycetota > Actinomycetes > Kitasatosporales > Streptomycetaceae > Streptomyces > Streptomyces sp. NPDC002754. Next base: position 48,388 of record NZ_JBSFVM010000004.1, on the reverse strand, counting down.
GGGTGCGCCCGATTGGGGCGGGCGTGTTCCGGAGGGCTCAGGCGTTGTCGACGATGCCCACCTTCCCTTCCGCGCGGGAGCAGTGCGCCCCGCAGAACCAGTGCCCGTCGACCTCGACGCCCTGCCCGATGATGCGGCACCGGCAGTGCTCGCAGATCGGCGCCATGCGGTGGATGGCGCAGCTGAAGCAGTCGAAGACGTGCACCGCGCCTTGCGCGTGCACCTCGAAGGACATGCCGTAGTCGTTTCCGCAGACTTCGCAACGTGCCATGCGCCACAGGGTGGGCGTCCGAGGCCGCGCCGGGCGAGCGGTCGCGGGGCGAGTCGCCCCGCGTTCACCCGTCTGCCAGGGGCCGGTGGCCTAGGGACTGTCGTTTGGGTCAGGCCGGGCTCGCGGGGTCTGGCACGCACGCTCGCTGCGTTGTCGTCGGTCGACGACTTCCCCAAGCTCTCGGCTTCGCTCGAGCAGGGGAGGCCCCATTCGCGTCGCCTCCCTCCTCCGCCTTGCGATCGCACGCACCAGCCCCCGCTCCCTGATCCGGCCTGACCCAAACGACAGTCCCTACGCGCCGTCCGCCGGTGTGACGTCCTGCAACAGCTGTCCGAACGCCGCCTCGTCCATGACCGGCGTCCCGAACTGCTTCGCCTTCACGACCTTCGAGGTGTACGAGTCCGGGTCATTGGTCACGAGGAGGCTGGTGAGCCGGGACAGGCTCGTCGCGACATGGAGGCCCGCTTCGGCCGCCCGGTCCTCCAGGAGTTCACGGTCGACCGAGGTGTCCCCGGAGAACGCCACCCGCATGCCCTGCTTGAGCTGCCGGCCCGGCTCGTAGCGCCCCGGGTTCGGGTACGGGCAGGCGGGGCGCTTGCGCGAGGCGCGCCAGGTGCCCCCGCCGCCTCTCGCGTAGGAGGAGGACCCGGGCTGACGCGGCACCGACGCCTCCGACCACTCGGTGAGCGGGCGGCATTCGAGCAGCGGCAGCCGCACGTTCCCCGCCGCGGCCGTGCGCAGGCTCGGGCGGAACGCCTCCGCGAGCACGCGCGCGTCGTCCAGCGCGTTGTGCGCGTGCTCCTGTATGACGCCGAAGTGCGCCGCGAGGGACTCCAGCTTGTGGTTGGGCAGCGGCAGGCCCAGCTCCTTGGAGAGCGCGATGGTGCACAGGCGCTGGCGGACCGGGGCGGTGCGCTGTGCGCGCGCGTACTCACGGGCGATCATCGACCAGTCGAAGACCGCGTTGTGCGCGACCAGGACGCGGTTGTCGAGGCGGGCGGCGAACTCCTCGGCGATGTCCGGGAACAGCGGCGCGGCCGTGAGCACGTCCGTCGTCAGGCCGTGGATCCACACGGGCCCGGGGTCGCGCTCCGGGTTGACCAGCGTGTACCAGTGGTCCTCGACATCGCCCCGCGCGTCCAGGCGGTAGACGGCGGCGGAGATGATCCGGTCGTCCCGGGACAGGCCGGTGGTCTCCACGTCGACGACCGCGTATCCCTTTGGATACGCGGCCGGCCAGGAGGCTGCGGACGCTGCGGTCGGATGGTCTTCGAGCATGGTCCCAGAGGATACGGGCCGGGACTGACACTCCGGTCGCCGCCTTCCCCACAAGCCGTGTCACGGATCACCGGGCGGCTCAAGTGGGCGGGTCCAGGAGCGACTTCACCAGGGCACGTACGGACGTGGTGAAGATCCGCTCCGGGTCGGCGGGCGCGGCGAGCGCGCGGGCCAGCACCCGGTCCTCCTCCGCGGTGCCCGCGCCCCAGAGTTCCTCCTCGCGCGGGTGCTGGGCCGGGGCCCGCTCCCGGTTCCGCTCGACGAGGACGTGGCCGACGACCTGGAAGACGACCGCCCGTACGGCGTCCGCGGCGTGCGTCCCGCGCAGTCCCGCGGCGTGCACCTCGTGCACGAGGGCCTGCTGTGCGGGCAGGAACATCCGCTCGGTGAGGCCGCGTTCGTGGACCATCGCGATCAGATGCGGGTGGGCGCGCAGCCGGTGGCGCAGCGTGCGGGCGACGGAGAGCACGCGGTCCTGTGGGGTGGCCCCGCGTGGCCGGAAGCCGCCGAGGTCGGCGACGGTGCGCTCCACGAGGGCGTCGAGCAGGGACTCGCGGTTGCCGACGTGCCAGTAGATCGACGTGACGGCCGTGCCGAGTTCGGCCGCGAGCTTTCGCATGGTCAGCGCCTGCGGGCCGTGCTGCTTGACGAGACCGGCGGCGACGACGATGACCTCCTCGCGGGTGAGCGGTGCGCGTGCGGCCACTTTCCGCCTCCCCGTCGCTGTCTCGCGCGTATGTCTTTACCCTTCATCGCCTCCGGTGTAACTGTGTTACAGGCGCCTCGCGAACGACCGAACGACCCCCCATCACGGCTCGTACGAAGGGTGGTACGACATGGCACGCGTACGGTACGGAGCGCGCAGTGAGGCGGAGATCGCCGCTTCGCGCTCGGCGAGCAGCAAGCTTCCCGACATCTGGTCCACCGGTGTGGTGGCTGTGTGGGAATCCGATCCGGACGCGGTGGCCGCGGTGCTGCCGCCGCCGCTGAAGCCCACGGGGCGGCCCCTGGTGCGGGCCAACATCAGCAAGGTCGATCTGCCGGGCTATCCGCTGGGCGCGGGCTCGGTGGCCGTCGCCGCCGAGCACGGGGGAGTGCAGGGCTGGTATCCGCTCGTCATGCCGATGACGCACGAGCGGGCGCTGATCGGCGGGCGCGAGGTCTTCGGCGAACCGAAGAAGCTCGGCGAGGTCACGGTGGAGCGCGAGGGGCTCGTCGTGACGGCGGCGCTCGCGCGGCACGGCATCGCCTTCGTGGAGGTGCGCGGCGCCGTCAGCGGTGACCTGCCGCTCCCCGAGCCTTCGCAGAAGACGGACTTCTACTTCAAGTTCCTTCCAGGGGTGGACGGTTCGGGTTTCGACGCGGAGCCGGTCCTGGTGCACTGCCTGCGCAACGAGAAGGTCAGGAAGCTGGAGCGGATCACCGGGGACATCGTCCTGCGGGAGTCCATGTTCGACCCGGTCGCCGACCTTCCGGTGCGGTCCCTCGTGGAGATCACCATCGGCGAGAAGACCACCGACCAGAAGGGCAAGGTCGTCGAGCGGGTCAGCGCCGAGGCCCTGCTGCCGTACATCCATCAGCGCTACGACGACCCGCAGCAGATCCACGACGGCCCGCCCGAGGGGAGCGCCTGACATGGAGTTGCGTGAGGGACAGGTCGCCGTCGTCACGGGTGCGGCGAGCGGGATCGGGCTCGCCATGGCGCGGCGGTTCGCGGCGGACGGCCTGAAGGTGGTCCTCGCCGACGTGGAGAAGGGCGCGCTGGAGAGCGCCGCCGAGGAACTGCGGCGCACCGGTGCGAGCGTGCACGCACGCGTGGTCGACGTCGGCGAGCGCGAGCAGGTCATGGACCTGGCCGCGGACACGTACGCGACGTTCGGCGCCTGCCATGTGCTGTGCAACAACGCGGGCGTCGGCTCGGGTGCCGAGGGCCGCATGTGGCAGCACGAACCGAACGACTGGAAGTGGGCGTTCAACGTCAACGTGTGGGGTGTCTTCCACGGCATCCAGGCCTTCGTGCCGCGCATGATCGAGGGCGGTGAGCCCGGCCACATCGTCAACACGTCCTCTGGGGACGGCGGCATCGCGCCGCTGCCGACGGCGTCCGTGTACGCGGTGACGAAGGCGGCCGTCGTGACCATGACCGAGTCGCTGTACGCGCACCTGAAGGCGGAGCACGCGCGCGTGGGCGCGTCCGTGCTGTTCCCAGGACCTCACATGTTGCGTACAGGCCTGTGGGAGTCGCACCGCAACCGGCCGGACCGGTTCGCGAAGGAGCGTCCACGTAAGACGCCGTACCGCAGCCTCGACCAGTGGGAGGCCGCCATGAAGGAGGCCGGGAACGAGGTCGCGTTCACGCCCGTGGAGGAGGTCGCCGACTTCGTCGCGGAGGGCATCGCGGCGGACCGGTTCTGGCTGCTTCCGGCCAGTGAGCACAGCGACAAGCAGATCCGGGCGCGGTCGGGGTCGATGCTCGACCGGGCGAATCCGGCGTACCTGGAGAGCTTCATTCTCGACTGAGTCCGAGTGACCTTCCCGTGACCTTCCCTTAAGGAGGGACGCACGATGAGCAATCAGGACAATCAGGACCCCTATCTGATCATCTCCTCCGACTGCCACGCCGGGCTGCCCACCGAGGAGTACCGGCCCTACCTGGACAGCCGTTTCCATCGCGACTTCGACGGCTTCCTCGGCGAGCGGGACAAGCGCCGTGAGGAGGCGACCCGGCTCGGGATCCGCAACGACGCGTTCGCCGCCAAGTGGTTCGAGGACAACGAGGAGGGCCTGCGCGGCGGCTGGGACAGCGCACAGCGCCTCAAGGAACTCGACGGCGACGGGGTGGCCGCCGAGGTCGTCTTCCCCGACGCGGACGCCGTGGACAGCCAGACGGCGGCGCCCTTCGGCGTCGGACTCGGCCTCTCCGGCGACCAGGACCCCGAACTCGGCATGGCGGGCGCGCAGGCCCACAACCGCTGGCTCGCCGAGTTCGTCGGCCAGAACCCCGAACGGCACTGCGGCGTCGCCCTGTTGCCGGTCACCGCGGACCCGGACAAGGTCGTCGCCGAGATCCACCGGGCCAAGGAGTCGGGGCTCGGCGCCCTGATGATCCCCTCTATGTGGGTCGACCAGGACCCGTACCACGCGCGCCGCTACGACCCCGTGTGGGCGGCGGCGGCCGAGTGCGAGATGCCCGTGGTGACGCACTCGGGGGCGGCGCCGCGGCACGAGTACGGCGACCATCTGGGCATCTACGTAAGCGAAGTGACGTGGTGGCCCGCGCGCCCCCTGTGGTTCCTTCTCTGGTCGGGCGCCTTCGAGCGGCATCCGGGGCTGAAGTTCGGTGTCGCCGAGTCGGGCTGCTGGTGGCTGCCGAACCTGCTGTGGTTCATGGACCGCCTCTACCTGGGGGCGCACGGCGGCAAGAAGCTGTCCCCGTTCGCCGAGTTGAAGCGCTCTCCGGCGGAGTACCTCGACCGGCAGGTCTTCGTCTGCGCCACCAACACCAAGCGCCGCGAACTCGCCCAGCGCTACGAGATCGGCGTCGACAACATCCTGTGGGGCAGCGACTTCCCGCACCCCGAAGGGACCTGGCCCGACACGCACACGTGGTTGCGCAAAACCTTCCACGACATCCCGGTCTCCGAGACCCGGCGGATGCTCGGCCTGTCCGCCGCCGAGGTCTTCGGCTTCGACACCGCCCAGCTGGTGCCGCTCGCGGCCCGCATCGGCCCGACCCCGGCCGACCTCGGCCAGGACGCCGACCAGAGCGCCGTTGAGGCCTCCTGGGCGCGCTCGCGCGAGGTGGGCAGGCACTGGCTGACCGAGCACGACTTCCCGAACATCGGGGTGACCCCATGACTGCCGCAGCTTCTTCTGAGGACCGGTACACCGTCATCTCGGCGGACTGCCACGCGGGCGCCGATCTCCTCGACTACAAGCCGTACTTGGAGGCACGGCACCACGACACGTTCGACGCCTGGGCCGCCGGCTACGTGAACCCGTACGAGGACCTGCTCGCCGACAGCGCCGACCGGAACTGGAACTCCGGGCGGCGCGTCGAGGAGCTGGAGCGGGACGGCATCGTCGCCGAGGTCGTCTTCCCGAACACTATCCCGCCGTTCTTCCCGTCCGCCTCGCTCATGGCGCCCGCGCCCACCCGCGAGGAGTTCGAGCAGCGCTGGGCCGGTCTGCGCGCCCACAACCGGTGGCTGGCGGACTTCTGCGCCGCGGCCCCCGGCCGCAGGGCGGGCGTCTTCCAGATCCTCCTCAACGACGTCGACGAGGCCGTCAAGGAGATCCGCTGGGCAGCCGAAGCGGGCCTCCAGGGCGGCCTGTTGCTGCCCGGCACGCCGCCCGGCTCGGGCCTGCCGGAGCTCTACTCGTCGACGTACGACCCGATCTGGCGGACCTGCGCCGAGCTCGGCGTCCCGGTCAACCACCACGCGGGTTCGGCGTCCCCGCCGCTCGGCGAGGAACCGGCCGCCCGCGCGGTCTTCATGGTCGAGACGACGTGGTTCTCGCACCGTGCCCTGTGGCACCTCGTCTTCGGCGGCGCGTTCCGTAAGCATCCGGACCTTCGGCTGGTCCTCACGGAGCAGGGTTCCGGGTGGATCCCCGGAGTGCTCGACATGCTGGACTACTACCACGCGCGCCTGGTGAAGGCCGCCACGCGCGCGAACACCGCGGAGTCCAAGTTCGGTGCGGGCCTTGCCGATTCGATGGGCAAGGGGCCTTCTACTGTGTGGCGCGAGAACTGCTACGTAGGCGCGAGTTTCATGCGTCCCCACGAAGTGCCCCTGCGGGACCGGATCGGCCTCGACAAGATCATGTGGGGCAGCGACTACCCGCACGACGAGGGCACGCACCCGTACACGCGCGAGGGCCTGCGCATCGCCTACGCCGGGCTGCCGAAGGACGAGATCGCCGCGATGGTCGGCGGCAACGCGGCCCGCGTCTACGGGTTCGATCTCGGCCTCCTCGACCCCATTGCGGCCCGTGTGGGCCCCACGGTCGCGGAGATCGACGAACCGCTCAAGGAGCCGCCCGCGGACGCGACGAGCCCGGTGTTCGCACCAGGGGCGTCGGTACGCGTGTGGTGACGCGCCTGGTGGCACGCTCAGCGCGTGACGGAACCCGGAGCGCGATCCACCCATGACGAGTCCCACGGCGGCGCGCTCGGCCCGCGGCTCAACTGGCTGCGCGCCGCCGTGCTCGGCAGCAACGACGGCGTGGTCGCGATGGCGGGCGCGTTTGCGGCGGGTTCTTTGTTGGGTGTCGCCGGAATCCGACCCGTTACCGGGGGTATTACTTGTCGGTAACTACCTCTAGCCGGGGTCCGTGTCCGGCGCTTACGGTGCACACATGCCGACCCCGAACCTGCCCGACGCCGTGCTGTGGTCGATTCCCGCCTTCGTGCTGCTCACGGTGATCGAGATCGTCAGCGTGCGTATCCATCCCGACGAGGATGCCGCCGGCTACGAGACCAAGGACGCGGCGACCAGCGTCACCATGGGGCTCGGAAGCCTGGTATTCGACCTCCTGTGGAAGATCCCGATCGTCGCGATCTACACGGCGGTCTACGAACTGACACCGCTGCGCGTGCCCGTCCTGTGGTGGACGATCCCGCTGATGCTGCTCGGCCAGGACTTCTTCTACTACTGGTCGCACCGCGGACACCACGTGATCCGCATCCTGTGGGCGTGCCACGTGGTGCACCACTCCAGCCGCAGGTTCAACCTCACCACGGCGCTCCGGCAGCCCTGGACGAGCCTGACCGTGTGGCCGTTCTACCTGCCGCTCATTGCCCTGGGCGTGCACCCGGCGGCGCTCGCGTTCTGCTCCTCGGTCAACCTCGTGTACCAGTTCTGGATCCACACCGAGCGCATCGACAAGATGTGGCGGCCCTTCGAGTTCGTCTTCAACACGCCCTCCCACCACCGCGTCCACCACGCCTCCCAAGGCGGCTACCTGGACCGGAACTTCGGCGGGATCCTCATCCTCTGGGACCGCCTCTTCGGGTCGTGGGTCGCGGAGGTCGAGCGACCCGAGTTCGGGCTCACCAAGAACATCAGCACGTACAACCCGCTGCGCGTCGCCACGCACGAGTACGCGGCCATCGCCAAGGACCTGCGGGCGGCGTCCGGTTGGCGCGAGCGGGCCGGGAGGGTCTTCCGGGGGCCGGGGTGGCAGCCCAAGCCCACCGGCGCCCCGAGCGCCCCGCAGAAGGTCACCGAGGGCGCTGCGTGAGACCTGCCGCACCGATGTGGCGCGCCGCGTTCCTCGGTGCGTGCGCCGCCGACCTCGGCGCGCTGCTCGTCGGCGCGGAAGATGCGCACGTCGTCCTCAAGCCCCTGCTCATGCCGCTGCTCGTGGCCTACGTGATCGCGTGCCGCGGCCCCCGGCTGCTGTGCGCCGCCCTGCTGCTGGGGTGGTGCGGCGACGTGCTGCTGCTGTTCGACCAGGACACGGTGTTCCTCGCCGGAATGGGCGCCTTCGCCGTCGGACACGTCTGCTACCTGGTGCTGTTCAAGCGGCACGGGACGGCACGCGCACGTGGTGCGCTGCTCGGGGCCGCGTACGGCGTCGCGCTCGTCGTGACCGTGGCCTTGCTGTGGCCCGATCTGCCGGCGGACATGCGCGGGCCCGTCGCCGCGTACAGCGTGCTGCTGACCTGCATGGCGTTCGCGGCCTCACGGCTCGGTGCGGCGGCGGGCGTCGGCGGCGCCCTGTTCCTTCTCTCGGACTCGCTCATCGCCACGGGCGTCGCCGACTGGCCCGCCCTGCCGCGCCCCGACTTCTGGGTCATGGGCACCTACGTAGCGGCGCAGTATTTGCTCGCCCGGGGAGTGCTCGGGGAGCGACATGGAGGGCGTGCCCGGTGGCTACAAGGCCCTAGGAATCGGTCCGGGCCTGCCGGTCCGTCGCGCGCGTGACGCGGATCTTGGACTGGCCGTGCTTCAACTCCTCCCAGTCGTCCATGAAGCGCGCCGCCAGGCCGTGCTGGGCGGCCAGCGCGGCCAGCGTCTCAGTGCGGTAGTAGAAGTCCTCCCGCAGTACGTGGTGTTCCTCGCCCTCCGTGCGGTCGAAGGTGAAGTCGAACCAGCCGCCGGGCGCGAGGAGCCGGCCCATGTGCGCGAAGCACTCCTCGATGACCGGAAGCGGGGAGTGCGAGAACACGCTGTGCGCGTGCACCACGTCGAACTCGCCCTCCGGGAGGAACCCCAGCGTCAGATCGCGCACCGGGGTCAGCGTCGGCAGCCGGTCCTGGAGCTCCTGGTCCCGGAGGGTGTCCTGGGCGGCGAAGAGGATGTCGGGGGAGATGTCGACGCCGTAGTAGTGGCCTGGTTCGAGGTAGTCGATGAAGCGCCAGCCGGCCCGCAGATTGCCGCAGCCGATCTCCAGCATCCGGTGCTCCGGACGCAGCCCGTGGCGCCGCAGATAGTCGAACTGCATCGCCCCCAGCGCCAGCCAGCGCTCCCGGCTGCGGCCGCCCACCGCCGCGTCGGGATCGCGGCGCGTGTCGGAACGCATGACCGCCCTGTAGTAGGCGACATGGTCCGGCGAGCGGTGACGCAACCAGGCGTCGCGGGCCGCGCGGCGCAGATGGCGCGGGACGCGGGCGGGGTTGCGCAGCGCGTAGCCGACGCGGTGGGAGAGGGCGGCGCGGTTGGCGGTGAGGTTCTTCGGCATGGTGGTACTCGATCTCCGTAGGGGCCGTGTACCGGAAGTCTCACGGCCGCCCCGCGCCGCCTCTTCGGACGTGCGGCTGCGTCGGGGGGTCCCGCCGGGCCGTACCGATGTCAGCCGATCGGATGATGTCCCCAACGCCGCGTGCGGATATACGTGGTCGGACGGTACGGGCGAGGCGATGGGGAAACGGTGGAACGAGCGGACACGCGGCCGGACGCCGGCCCGCGGTGGCTGACCACCGCCCTGCACGCCGCGTTTGCCCTGCTGCTCGCGGGCGCGGTCGTCCGGCTGCTGACCCGCGGCCCGACCACCGGGCGCATGGTCTTGGTGCTCGCCCTGTTCCTCGTCTTCGGGGCGCTCTACGTGGCCGGCCAGGCACTGGCTCCCGCGCCCCAGCACGGCGGGCGGCCCACCGCCCGCCATCTGCTCTGGCTGGCCGCCGTCCTCGCCGTCTGGCTTGTACTGCTCGCCCTGGAACCGAGCGCCACCTGGTGCACCATGCCGCTGCTCTTCATCGGCCTGCACCGGCTGCCGGTCCGGATCGCGGTGCCGCTGGCCGCCGTCCTCGTCGTGCTGGTGGTCGCCACCGAACTGCGGGTGGCCACCGGCGGGTTCAACCCCAATCTGGTGCTCGCCCCGGTGGCCCTCGGCACGATCGCCACCGCCGTCCTGGTCGACGCCCGGCGGCTGACCGACCGGCAGCGCGTGCTCATCGACGACCTGGTGCGCGCCCGCGGCGAACTGGCCGCCACCGAACGGCACGCGGGCGTCCTGGCGGAGCGCCAACGCCTGTCGGCGGAGATCCACGACATCCTCGCCCAGAGCCTGTCCAGCCAGCGGATGCTGCTCCAGGCCGCCGAACGGCACTGGCACACCGCACCGGACACCGCGCACGCCCACGTACAGGACGCCGCGGGCACGGCCGACCGCGCGCTCGCCGAGGTCCGCCGGTTCGTCCGCGACCTCACCCCGCTCGACCTCGCCGGCAGTTCCCTCGTCCAGGCACTGCGCGAACTGGCCGAACCGGGCGGGATGCCGGGGCCGGCCGAAGTGCCCCGGCCAGTCGTCGAGTTCCGGCTCGACGCCGAGCCCGGTGCTCCCGGCCCGCTGCCGGGACCGGCGGAGACCGCGCTGCTGCGAGTGACCCAGCAGGCTCTGGCCAACGTACGGGAGCACGCCGGGGCGCGTCGGGCCGTCATCACCCTGACCTGCCTGGAGGACCGGATCACCGTGGACATCGCCGACGACGGACGAGGCTTCGACGCGGACAGGCCGCCCCGCCGCGGCCTGTCCGGGACCCGGGGCCACGGCCTCCCGGGCATGCGGAACCGGGCGCGGCAGGCGGGCGGGACACTCGACGTGGAGTCGGTGCCGGGCGAGGGGACGGTGGTGACGATGTCCGTGCCGCTGCCCGCGGACCGCGGCGGAAACGTCAGGGGGACGGCGTGAGCCCCACCGTACGGGTCCTGCTCTGCGACGACCACGCCGTCGTGTGCGCCGGGCTGCGTGCCCTGCTGTCCAGTACCGAGGGCATCGAGGTGATCGGGGAGGCGGGCAGCGGCGAGGACGCCCTCGCGATGGCCGAGGCGCTGCGCCCGGACGTGGTCCTCATGGACCTGCAACTGGGCACCGGCATGGACGGCGTGGAGGCCACCCGGCGGCTGACCGCGTCCGAGGCCGGGGAGGCCCCGCGTGTGCTGGTCCTCACCATGTTCGACACCGACGCGGACATCGCCCGCGCCGTCGCCGCGGGAGCCACCGGGTATCTGCTCAAGGCCGAGCGGCCGGACCGGCTGTTCGCGGCGATCCGGGATGCCGCCGTGGGACGCACCTCGCTGTCGAGCGCGGTCGCCGACCGGGTGGTGTCCAGGCTGCGTGCCCCCGGGCCCGCGCTCACCGAACGCGAACGCGATGTCCTGGCCGGCCTTGCGCAGGGTCTTGGCAACCGGGAGATCGCCCGGGACCTGTTCCTCAGCGAGGCCACGGTCAAGACCCACCTGGGGCGTGTGTACGCCAAGCTCGGTGTGCGGACCCGGGCGGGCGCGGTGGCCGCGGCGGCCCGGCACCGCCTGCTGCCGTGAGCGACTCGCCTTCTGTATAAGGCGATCGCTCACCAGCGGATCGGCACCGGCAGCGCCGTCAACGCCGCCGACACCGCCACCACGACCGTCAGGATCACGATCTCCGCGCGGGCGGGCGCGTAGGCGTTCCCGCGGTCCGGGGCGCGGCGCAGCCGCAGCCGCGCCGCCAGGGCGAGTCCTGCGACGACGGCGACGAGGAGCACCTTCGCGAGCAGCACGCGCCCGTACGCCGTCGTCGCCAACTGGTCGAGGATCGTGCTCGGCGGCATCCGGCGCAGGGTGCTGCACACGCCCGTCGCGGTGATGGCCGCGAGCAGCGCCGCGGCCACGCGCGCGTAGAGGCCGAGAAGTGCCGTGCCCGCCTCGGGGGCGGTCGTGCGCCAGGCGTGCGTTGTGCGCAGCACGTACAGCAGCCCGCCCACCCACAGGGCGGCGCAGGTCAGATGGACCAGGGTGAGACCCGACCCGAGCAGCGCGCCGTCCTCGGCCGCAGGGTGCGCCCGCAGCGCCTCTGCGACGGCCACGGCGGCCAGGGGGAGGAGCGCCGTCGCGGGACGCCGCCTGGCGCACAGGCCCGCGAGCAGGAAGCCGTTGACCTCCACCAGCGCGAGCGTGCCGTCACGTGTCCCGCCCAGGCCACCGATGTCTAGGGCCGCGACGCTGTGCGGAATCAGGTTCCCGGACGCCACCACGGAGGCGAGCCCGAGCGCGGCCGCGAACCCGGCCCACGGCGCGTACGCCGACCAGATGCGGGGCGGCTCCCGCGACGGGTCCACCCTGCGGGCGAGGAACCCCGCGAACACCTCGCCCGCCTGGACGCACAACGCCGCGAACAGGACCGCACGCAGGAGCGCGATCACGCCGACGCCGGGCGCCGCTGCCTCACCGGTGCCGTCGAGGGCGGCGCGCGGCCCCAGCAGCGGGATCAGCGCGGCCACGGCGACGAGTACGAGCACGGCGACGGCGCGCCCCGCGCCGGGTCTGCGCAGGGAGACGTCGGCCCCGACGGAAACGGGGGCCTCGGTGGGCGGCGGTATGGAACTCACCACTGGATCTTCACCAGGCGACCCTGATTCCGGCAAGCGCAGACCAACAAGTGGGGCATGCGAATCCGGACCGTCAGAGGCCGGCTCCGGTGCTGCGCTGTGTCGGTTCACGACTACGTAGGACGCGATTTCGCGACCCCTTGGTTCACCCCGCCGGCAGCCACCCGGCATCGTCGCTGCCCCAACAGCCGGGAGGGCGCGCCCAGTTCGCGGGGCCGCCGTCGAACGACAAGGGTGGCAGGGCGTGCCGCAGGCGCCCGATCGGGCTGTCCGCCTCGGTCAGCCAGGCGGCAGGGTCGCCCGCCTCGTACGGCTCCGCGCGCTCGCCGTACTCTCCCGGGTGCGCTCCTTGGACGAGCCAAGCAGCCGTCTGCGCGAGCGCGAGCCGCACCACCCGCGAACCGCCCCGCGCCGTTTGCTCGGTGAGCGCGCGCAGCACCGCCGCCGCGAGCAGATAGCCCGTACCGTGGTCGAGCGCCTGCGCGGGCAGCGCTCCGGGGCGCGCGGCGGAGCCCTCGGCCGCCGCGATGCCCGACGCCACCTGGACGAGGCTGTCGAAGCCGCGCCGCCCGTTCCACGGCCCGTACCCGCCCCAGGCCGACAGCGCCGCCACCACGAGCCCCGGCCGCCGCTCCGCGAGCGCCTCCGGAGCGAGCCCGAACCGGTCGAGCGCGCCGGGCCGGTACCCCGTGACCACCACGTCCGCGCCCGCGAGCAACTCGTCGAACGTGCGCCGGTCCGCCGCGTCCGTCAGGTCGAGGCGGGCCGAACGCTTGCCGAAACCGGTGTCGGCGTGCGCGTCCGCCGCCTCCGGCAGCTGCGGCGCGTCCACCCGCAGCACGTCCGCGCCGAGCAGCGCCAGGGTGCGGGTGGCGACAGGACCCGCGATGACGCGCGTGAGGTCGAGGACCCGGATCCCGGCCGCGGGCGAGAGCACCCCGCGCGACAGCGTCCGGACCGGCGCCGTGTCCACCCGGTCGAGCGTCAGGAGCGGCTGGGCCGCCACCTGGGCGCCCTGCGGATGCGCCGCCCACTCCTCGGGCGTGCGCAGCGCGACAGCCAGGCCACCGGCCGCGTGGACCGTCTCCTCGACCTCCGGCGCGGAGCGCTCCGCGAGCAGCGGCGCCACCTCGTCCACGGTCGCGTCCACGCCGACCCCGAGGGCCGCGCACAGTCGCGCCCGGTGGTGCGGATAGTTCGCGTGGGTGCGCAGCCAGCCGTCCCGCGTGCGCCAGAAGCGCGACAGCGGCGCGAAGTTGACCGGCGCGCGCCCGTCGATCAGCAGATGCCGCTCGCTGGTGAACGCGGTGGCCACCGCGCCGTCGTCGACGCGCACCCGGATGGCGCCGAGGGGGTGCCTCGCACGCGTGGCGGCCAGTTCGGCAGCGGCGAGGGAGCAGCAGCCGACACAGGACCTGGCCAGGTCGACGACGGGGAGGCGGGCGGGCAGCGCACCCGCGCGCGTGCGGTACGAAACGCGGGCGAGCAGGGCGGGGTCGCCGCCGAGCGCCGCCCACGCGGCCCGGGTGTCGACCGGTGCATGGGGCGCATGTGTCATGTCCGCACTATCGCGCAGCACTTGGCCCGGCACACGGTCGGCACACGCAGGGGGCGGGTGGCGTGCGCCACCCGCCCCCTGTTCGACTCACATGTTTCGTACGGAGTGGGCCACTAAACGGGCTACTTGACGGCCTACTTGACGGCCTTCAGCGCGTCGACGATCCCGTACCCGTAGAAGCCGTTGCGCCGCTCGGGGCCTTCGCAGACCGCGTCGACCGTGCCGTCGCCGTCCCCGTCGTACGCGGTCGGGCACGCCTCCTTGTCGGCCTGCGCCTTCATGAGGGACTGCAGCTGCGCCGGAGTGGCCTTCGGATGCGTCGACTTGAGGAGCGCGGCGACGCCCGCGGCGTGCGGCGATGCCATCGACGTTCCCTGCAGCCAGCCGTACTGGTTGCCCGGCAGCGTGGACAGGATGCGGCCGTCCTGCGACGGGGTGTCGGCCGGCTTCTTGTACTTGTCGCCGCCCGGGGCCGCGATGTCGATGACACCGTTGCCGTACGTCGAGTAGTACGACTTGGCCTTGGTCACGCCCGTCGCGCTCACCGTGACGACACCCGGCAGCTGGGTGGGGATGTCGAAGCAGGTGTGCGGGTCGATCGTGCGGTTCACCGGCGTCGAGTCGTCGGGGCTCGTGTCGTCCACGATCGCGTCGGCGTCGAGGTCGTGGTTGGAGTTGCCCGCGGACGCCAGGTTCAGGGTGCCCTTCTTCTGGGCGTACAGCTGGGCCCGGTTGACCGCGTCGACGATGGCCCGCTGGTCGGGATCGTCCATGCAGTTGTACTGCCACGGGTCCACGTAGTAGCTGTTGTTGGTGACCTCGATGCCGTGGTCCGCGGCGAACACGAAGGCGCAGACCACGCTCTCCGGGTAGAACAGCTCGCTGACCGGGTCGGCCACCTTGATGCCCGCGACCTTGACGCCGGGCGCGACACCGGCGACGCCGATCCCGTTGCGTGCGGCGGCGATCTCACCTGCGACGTGCGTGCCGTGGTAGTGGTCCGGGTTCGCGGGCCGCCAGGCGCCCGGCGAGGTGTCCGCCTTGCCGCCGACACAGTTCGCGGACTGCGACGCGGAGAAGTTCGGGGCGAGGTCGGGGTGGGTGTCGTCCACGCCGGTGTCGATGACGCCGACCGTGACCCTCTTACTGCCCGGGTTGATCTTCGCGGCCTTGTCGGCGCCCATCGCCCGCAGGTCCCACTGGTCGGCCTCGAGCGGCTCCTGCGCGGAAGTGGCCTGCGCGGCAACGGACTTGGCGTCCGTCTTCGACAGCTTCTGGACGGCGCCCTCTTCGGTGGTGCCGGCCGGGCTGAGCGGCGCTGTGCGGGTCGCGCCCGCCGTGGCCACTCCCTTCGCCGCGCGTATTCGCTTGCCGAAGTCGGCGTTCGAGGACTGCACGACGAAGACGCCGATCTTCGCGTACGTCGCGACTATGGAGCCGTCCGCCGCGGATATCGCCTTGCCCACTGAGGAGATCGTGCGGGCATCGGTGCCGCGCGTGTTCACCACGTACGTGAGTGAGGAGGCCGAGCTGCTCGAACCGGCCGTTACCGCGTGGGAGTCGGGTGCCGCGACCGCCGTCGGCAGGAAGCCGAAGGAGGCTGTCAGCGCGATGCCGATCGGCAGGGCGAGGGCCAGCCGGCGTCTGCCAGGCAGATGAGCCATGGGGTCTCCACATCATCCGTCGTTTATGGAAATGCCCGGTACACGAGTGCGTCCTGGGCAGGTACATGACGCGTAGTGCGGTGTGAACGTATCCCTGGCCAGCGCGGTTCATCAATGAATCCCGAAAGAATCAAGGCGAGTTGAACCACCACGCTCGTGCTCCCGTGCCGTTGTGCAAGGGGGCGGGGCGCTCTACCATCGCGACCCGGCCCGCGTGATCCAGATCACGCCGAGGTGAGATACAGCAGCACCCCATCATGAGGAGAGTCCGTGGCCACCGACGCACCACCACCGCAGCAGGGCAGCCCGCACGACGGGCCCGCGCTGCCCTCCACCGAGAATTTCATCGAGGTGCAGGAAGGCGCGGAGTTCGGTGAACTGCGCCGCGCGCACCGCTCGTTCGCCTTCCCGCTGACCATCGCGTTCATCGCGTGGTACCTCGTGTACGTGCTGCTGTCGAGCTACGCGGGCGACTTCATGGGCACCAAGTTGTTCGGCAACATCAACGTCGCCCTCGTCCTCGGGCTCGCCCAGTTCCTGACCACGTTCCTCATCGCCTGGTGGTACTCGCGGCACGCCGCCACCAAGCTCGACCCGAAGGCCGAGGCCATCAAGTCCCGTCTGGAGGGCGGCGCGTGAACCCCCACATGTCACAACAGGTGACCCTGGCCGCCGAGGCGAGCGAGCACCGGCCGCTGATCATCAGCCTGTTCGCGGTGTTCGTCCTCGCGACCCTCGTCATCACCGTCTGGGCGGGCCGCCAGACCAAGAGCGCGTCCGACTTCTACGCGGGCGGCCGCCAGTTCACCGCCTTCCAGAACGGTCTCGCGGTCTCCGGCGACTACATGTCCGCCGCGTCCTTCCTCGGCATCGCCGGCGCCATCGCCCTCTTCGGCTACGACGGCTTCCTCTACTCGATCGGCTTCCTGGTCGCCTGGCTCGTCGCCCTGCTCCTCGTCGCCGAACCGCTGCGCAACTCCGGCCGCTACACGATGGGCGACGTCCTCGCCTACCGGATGCGCCAGCGCCCTGTGCGCACGGCGGCCGGTGTCTCGACGATCGTCGTCTCGATCTTCTACCTGCTCGCGCAGATGGCGGGCGCGGGCGTCCTCGTCTCGCTGCTGCTCGGCATCACCACGGACGCGGGCAAGATCCTCATCGTCGCGCTCGTCGGCGTCCTGATGATCGTGTACGTCACCATCGGCGGCATGAAGGGCACCACCTGGGTGCAGATGGTCAAGGCGGTGCTCCTCATCGCGGGCACGATCCTGCTGACCTTCCTCGTCCTGCTGAAGTTCAACTTCAACATCTCGGACCTGCTGGGCACGGCGGCCGAGAACAGCGGCAAGGGTTCGGCGTTCCTGGAGCCCGGACTGAAGTACGGCCTCACCTCGACGTCGAAGATCGACTTCATCTCGCTCGGCATCGCGCTCGTGCTCGGCACGGCGGGCCTGCCGCACATCCTGATCCGCTTCTACACGGTGCCCACCGCCAAGGCCGCCCGTAAGTCCGTCAACTGGGCCATCGGCATCATCGGCGCCTTCTACCTGATGACGATCGCGCTCGGCTTCGGCGCGGCCGCGCTCATCAAGCCGGACGAGATCATCGCCTCCAACCCGGCGGGCAATACGGCGGCACCCCTGCTGGCGCTCCATTTGGGCGGCGTCGACTCCAGCTGGGGCGCGATCCTGCTCGCCTCCATCTCCGCGGTCGCCTTCGCCACGATCCTCGCGGTCGTCGCGGGCCTGACCCTCGCCTCGTCCTCCTCGTTCGCGCACGACATCTACGCGAACGTCATCAAGAGGGGGCAGGCGTCCGAGAAGCAGGAGATGAAGGCGGCCCGCTGGGCCACCGTCTTCATCGGCATCGTCTCGATCGCCCTCGGCGCGCTCGCCCGCGACCTGAACGTGGCGGGCCTCGTCGCCCTGGCCTTCGCGGTCGCGGCCTCCGCGAACCTGCCGACGCTCCTGTACTCCCTCTTCTGGAAGCGGTTCAACACCAACGGCGCGCTCTGGTCGATCTACGGCGGCCTGTTCACGGCGGTCTTCCTCGTCTTCTTCTCGCCCGTCGTCTCGGGCAACGAGAAGACCTCCATGTTCAAGGGCGTCGACTTCCACTGGTTCCCGCTGGAGAACCCGGGCATCATCTCGATCCCGGTCGGCTTCCTGCTGGGCATCATCGGCACCTACGTCGCCAAGGAGAAGGCCGACAAGGGCAAGTACGCCGAGCTCGAGGTCCGCTCCCTGACGGGCACCGGAGCCCACTGACCTGCTCCGTCCCCGTGTGCCGTGCCCCGCCTCGTAGGGATCTACGAGGCGGGGCACGGCACACTCGTCTGTTCGCAGGCCTGCCGCTGTCAGCGCCGTCACGTAGGCTCGGGATCAGTACGCAAGAACACGCTGAGGGAGGGGGCCCACGTGCTCATCGACACTTTCGGCCGAGTGGCAACCGACCTGCGGGTCTCGCTGACCGACAGGTGCAATCTGCGGTGTACGTACTGCATGCCCGAAGAGGGCCTGCAGTGGCTGGCCAAGCCCGATCTGCTCGACGACGACGAGATCGTCCGCCTCATCCGCATCGCGGTCACCGACCTCGGCATCACCGACGTCCGTTTCACCGGCGGCGAGCCCCTGCTCAGGCCCGGTCTGGTCGGCATCGTCGAGCGGGTCGCGGCCCTTGAGAACCGCCCGAAGATGTCCCTGACGACGAACGGGATCGGGTTGAAGCGCACGGCGCAGGCGCTCAAGGAGGCGGGCCTCGACCGGGTCAACGTCTCACTGGACACGCTCCGCCCCGATGTCTTCAAGACCCTCACCCGCCGCAGCCGGCACAAGGACGTCATCGAGGGCCTCGAAGCGGCGAGCGACGCGGGCCTGACGCCGGTGAAGGTCAACTCGGTCCTGATGCCGGGGCTGAACGAGGACGAGGCCCCCGACCTCCTCGCCTGGGCGGTCGAGCACGACTACGAGTTGCGCTTCATCGAGCAGATGCCGCTCGACGCCCAGCACGGCTGGAAGCGCGAGGGCATGATCACCGCGGGCGACATCCTCGCCTCGCTGCGTACGCGCTTCGAGCTCACCGAGGAAGAGGCCGGCGAGCGGGGCTCCGCGCCTGCCGAGCGGTGGATCGTGGACGGAGGGCCGCACCGGGTGGGCGTCATCGCCTCGGTGACCCGCCCGTTCTGCTCGGCCTGCGACCGCACGCGGCTCACGGCGGACGGCCAGGTCCGCACCTGCTTGTTCGCCACGGAGGAGACGGATCTGCGGGCGGCCCTGCGCTCCGACATGCCGGACGAGGAGCTGGCCGCCATATGGAAGCGCGCCATGTGGGGCAAGAAGGCGGGCTCGGGGCTCGACGACCCGTCGTTCCTGCAGCCGGACCGCCCGATGTCGGCGATCGGCGGCTGAGGCCTCAGCCCTCGGAGGCCTCGGGGTCGTCCCACTCCGCCAGCGCCACGACATCCTTCAGGAAGCCGCGTACGCCAAGGAACTTGGCCAGGTGCTCGCGGTGCTCGTCGCACGCCAGCCACGTCTTGCGGCGCTCCGGAGTGTGCAGCTTCGGGTTGTTCCACGCGAGCACCCACACCGCGTCGGCGCGACAGCCCTTGGCCGAGCACTGGGGAGTTTCGGGTGACGGTCCGGAGAGGTTCGCGAGGTTCACGCGTCAACCTTAAACGCCCCGGAAATGGCGACGCCGAGCAGCCACGGGGGGAGCTGCCCGGCGTCGGTCCGTCGCTCCGACGGGGGATGCGGAGCGCTCACGCAGTATGTCACGCGGGACCCGCCGCCCGGCACCGGAACAACATGATTGATCTGAGCTTTTCTTGAGCTTTGTCGACCGATTGTGCGCCGGCGTGAACCCGCGCTCAGGCCCGGTCTTCCGGGGCGGATTCCGTGGGATCGGCGGACGGCACCGGCGAGATCATGGGGCGCGAGGGCGCGGGCACGAAGGTCGACGGAAGCCCGGGGGCGTTCTCCCGGCCCGCGTTGGCGAAGACCACGGCGACGTAGGGCAGGAGTACGCCGAGCACCAGCGTCACGATGGCGACGTGCCGTTCCACGTTCCACAGCACTGCGGTGAGAATCACGGAAACGGTGCGGACGGACATCGAGATGATGTAGCGACGCTGTCGGCCGCGGACATCGTCGGCCAGCCCTTGCCGGGCTCCCGTGATCCGGAAAACCTCTGCTCCGCCGTTGTCCTTGCGCTTCCGCATCACGCTCCACCACCCGCCAGCTCGCCGGACTCTCCCCGGACCGGACTGCGTCCACGGTACGCCCGGTATGCGTCGCCTACGAGACCGGGGGCGGGCCCGCCCCGGGAGAGCTGCCTGCGACATACCACGTACGGAGCCGTCCGACATGCGCCGTATGGCGTACGCGGTGAGACTGATCGCGCGGGGTGACCGTTCGGCGTCCCGCACCGCGCGAGGAGGCGACGACATGAGCTGGTTGTGGGCGATCATCGTGGGCTTGGTGCTTGGCCTGATCGCGAAGGCGATCCTGCCCGGCAAGCAGCAGATCCCGCTGTGGCTGACAGTGGTCTTCGGCATCATCGGCAGCGTCCTGGGCAACTGGGCGGCCACGGGGCTGGGCGTCAACGACACCAAGGGCATCGACTGGATCCGCCACCTGCTGCAACTGATCGGAGCGGTGGTCGTGGTCGGCGTGGGCGACCGGGTGTGGGTGGCGCTGCGCGGAAACAAGAGCAAGGCCTAGACGATGTGCGAGTGTCCCGCACCCCGGAAAGGGTGCGGGACACTCGCACATCGTGCTCGGGCCTGAACCGAACGACGGGCCCTACGCGCCCTTGACCTCCACGGCTGCCAGGTTCTTCTTGCCGCGCCGCAGCACCAGCCACCGCCCGTGCAGCAGCTCGTCCGCGCCCGGCACGAAGTCCTCGGCGGCGACCTTGACGTTGTTCACGTACGCGCCGCCCTCCTTCACGGTGCGGCGCGCGGCCGACTTGCTGGCGACGAGGCCGACCTCGGCGAACAGGTCGACGACCGGGCCGAGCTCGGCGACCTCGGCCTTCGGCAGCTCGGAGAGCGCCGCGGCGAGCGTCGCCTCGTCCAGGTCCGCCAGGTTTCCGTCGCCCTGACCGAACAGCGCCTTCGACGCGGAGATCACGGCGGCCGTCTGGTCGGCGCCGTGCACCAGCGTCGTCAGCTCCTCGGCCAGCGCGCGCTGCGCGGCACGGGCCTGCGGCCGCTCCTCCGTCTGCCGCTCCAACTCCTCCAGCTCCGCAGGGGACTTGAAGGACAGGATGCGCATGTACTTCGAGATGTCCCGGTCGTCCGTGTTCAGCCAGAACTGGTAGAACGCGTACGGTGTCGTCATCTGCGGGTCGAGCCAGATGGCACCGCCCTCGGACTTGCCGAACTTGGTGCCGTCCGCCTTCACCATCAGCGGCGTCGCGAGGCAGTGCGCCACCGCGTCCGGCTCCAGGCGGTGGATCAGGTCGAGCCCCGCCGTGAGGTTGCCCCACTGGTCGGAGCCGCCCTGCTGGAGCGTGCACCCGTAGCGGCGGTACAGCTCCAGGAAGTCCATGCCCTGGAGGAGCTGGTAACTGAACTCCGTGTAGCTGATGCCCTCTTGGGACTCCAGGCGGCGGGCCACGGAGTCCTTCGTCAGCATCTTGTTGACCCGGAAGTGCTTGCCGATGTCGCGCAGGAACTCGATCGCGGACATCCCGGCGGTCCAGTCCAGGTTGTTCACCATCGTCGCCGCGTTCTCACCCTCGAAGTCGAGGAACGGCTCGATCTGCGAGCGCAGCCGGGAGACCCAGAGCGCGATCGTCTCCGGATCGTTCAGCGTGCGCTCCGCCGTCGGGCGCGGGTCGCCGATCTGGCCCGTGGCCCCGCCGACCAGGGCGAGCGGGCGCAGGCCCGCCTGCTGGAGCCGGCGCATGGTGAGGACCTGCACCAGGTGCCCGACGTGCAGGGAGGCCGCGGTCGGGTCGAAGCCGCAATAGAACGTGACCGGACCGTCCGCGAGCGCCTTGCGCAGTGCGTCCTCGTCAGTGGACTGGGCCCACAGGCCACGCCACTTCAGCTCGTCGACGATGTCGGTCACGGTTCTGGGTCTCCTCGAACAGGTGGAACAGAGGTCTGCTGGAACCCTGCCAGTCTATGGGCGGCCACCGACATCGCCGTACCGAGTTGTTCTGCGTGGGCCTCAGACGCCCTGGCTGACCGAGCTCATGTTGAAGTCCGGCACCCGCAGCGCGGGCATCGCGGCCCGAGTGAACCAGTCGCCCCACTCCCTCGGCAGCGTCTTCTCCGTCCGCCCCGCCTCCGTGGCCCGGCCGAGCAGGCCGACCGGCGACTCGTTGAACCGGAAGTTGTTCACTTCGCCCACGACCTCGCCGTTCTCCACGAGGTACACGCCGTCGCGGGTGAGCCCTGTGAGCAGCAGCGTCGCCGGGTCGACCTCCCGGATGTACCAGAGGCAGGTGAGCAGCAGCCCGCGACCGGTGCCCGCGACCATCTCGTCGAGGGACTTCGTGCCGCCGCCGTCGAGGATCAGGTTGTCGATCGCCGGGGCGACGGGCTGCCCGGTGAGCGCGGCGCTGTGCCGGGTCGTCGTGAGGTGCTTGAGCTCGCCCTCGGAGATCCAGTCCGTGGCGCCGACCGGCAGCCCGTTGTCGAACACCGACGACGCGTCACTGGAGGCGTGCGCGAGGACGAACGGCGCCGATTCGAGCCCCGGCTCGTGCGGATCGCTGCGCAGGGTCAGCGGCAGCTCGCTGAGCCGCTCGCCCAGCCGTGTACCGCCGCCAGGCTTGGAGAACACGGTGCGGCCCTCGGTCGCGTCCCGCGCCCCCGCCGACCACATCTGGTAGATCAGCAGGTCCGCCACTGCGGTCGGCGGCAGCAGCGTCTCGTAGCGGCCTGCCGGCAGGTCGATACGCCGCTCGGCCCACCTGAGCCGGGTGGCGAGCTCCGCGTCCATCGCCGCCGGATCGACGTCCTTGAAGTCCCGCGTGGAGCGCCCCGCCCACGCGGACCGCTTGCGTCCGTGCGACTTGGCGTTCAGCTCAAGGGTCCCGTTCGGCTGGTCGTGACGCAGCCGCAGCCCCGCCGACGTACCGAGGTAGCTGCTGGTCAGCTCGTGGTTGGCGAACCCGTACAGCTCGCGGCCGCCCGCCCTGGCCCGCGCGAACGCCTCGCCGAGCGCCGGCGCGAAGTCCACGAAGACGGCGGACGAGGTCTCGGCGGGCGCGTCCGTGAAGCCGGGGGAGTGCGCCACGTCGCCGACCAGCGGCTGCGCGTCCTCGGCGGGCCCGGCCTTGGCGGCGGCCTCCTCGGCGGCGCGGACCAGCGGCTCCAGGTCGTCCGCGGTCACCGCCGACCGGGACACGACACCGGACGCCGTGCCCTCCTTGCCGTCGACCGTCGCGACGACGGTGAGCGTGCGCCCGCGCGTGACGCCGTTCGTGGTGAGCGCGTTGCCCGCCCAGCGCAGATTGGCGGTGGACGTCTCGTCGGCGATGACCACACAGCCGTCGGCCCGCGACAGTTCGAGTGCGCGCTCGACGATCTCGTACGGCTTGCTGCTACGCGGGCTCATCGACCGGCCTCCTGCGTCGTATTGAGGATGTTGACGCCCTTGAAGAGCGCGCTCGGGCAGCCGTGCGAAACGGAGGCGACCTGGCCCGGCTGGGCCTTGCCGCAGTTGAAGGCGCCGCCGAGGACGTACGTCTGCGGGCCGCCGACCGCCGCCATGGAACCCCAGAAGTCGGTCGTCGTCGCCTGGTACGCGAAGTCCCGCACCTGCCCGGCGAGCTTCCCGCCCCGGATCGCGTACGCGCGCTGCGCCGTGAACTGGAAGTTGTAGCGCTGCATGTCGATGGACCACGACCGGTCACCCACCAGGTAGAGGCCGCGCTCCACCCCCGAGATCAGGTCCTCCGTCGCGAGCCCGCCCGGATCCGGTTGCAGCGACACATTCGCCATCCGCTGCACGGGCACGTGCTCGGGGGAGTCCGCGTACGCGCAGCCGTTGGAACGCTCGAAGCCGGTCAACTTGGCGATGCGCCGGTCGAGTTGATAGCCGGCGAGGATCCCGTCCTTCACCAGGTCCCAGGACTGCCCGGCCACACCCTCGTCGTCGTACCCGATGGTGGCGAGCCCGTGCTCGGCCGTCCGGTCGCCGGTCACGTTCATGAGCTCGGAGCCGTACTTGAGCTTCCCCAACTGGTCGAAGGTGGCGAAGGAAGTGCCCGCGTACGCCGCTTCGTAGCCGAGCGCACGGTCCAGCTCGGTCGCGTGCCCGATCGACTCGTGGATGGTCAGCCAGAGGTTGGACGGGTCCACGACCAGGTCGTACGCGCCCGCCCTGACGCTCGGTGCGCGCATCTTCTCGGCGAGCAGCTCGGGGATCTCGGCGAGCTCCCGGCCCCAGTCCCAGCCGGTCCCCGTGAGGTACTCCCAGCCGCGCCCCACTGGCGGCGCGACGGTGCGCATGGAGTCGAACTCGCCGCTGGAGTCGTCCACGGCGACCGCGGTCAGCTCCGGGTGCAGCCGCACGCGCTGCTGGGTCGTGACGGTCCCCGCCGTGTCCGCGTAGAACTTGTTCTCATGGACGCAGTACAGCGAGGCGTCCACGTGGGACACCCCGTCCGCCGAGAGCAGCCGCGCGCTCCAGTCGGCGAGCAGTCCGGCCCGCTCCTCCTCCGGCACGGTGAAGGGATCGATCTCGTACGAGGAGACCCAGGTCTTGTCGGCGTGCACGGGCTCGGACACCAGCTCCACCCGCTCGTCGGACCCCGCCGCCTTGATCACCTGCGCGCTCAGCTTCGCCATCGCGACGGCCTGCGAGGCCACCCGCGCCGCGCCGTCCATCGTCAGATCGACACCGGAGGCGAACCCCCAGGTCCCGCCGTGCACCACACGGACCGCATACCCCAGGTCCGTGCTGTCGGAGGACCCCGACGGCCTGGCGTCCCGTAGCCGCACGGAAGCGCCGCGGATCCGTTCCAGACGGAAGTCCGCGTGCTCGGCTCCCAACGCGCGTGCGCGCGCGAGAGCGGCGTCGGCGAGTGCCCTCAAGGGCAGTGCGAGGAACGACTGATCGATCTCATGGGCCATGGGCGGCTTCCCCTTCTGTCGAGTCTTCCTGGCGCGTCTTCTGTCACAGCACGGGCGGCACAGTGCGTGTGAGTGAACCACGACACGTGCTGTCTGTGAGAACCCCACAGACAGCACCCCTTCGCCCTGTCGTCCCCGGATTCGGCACCCGGTGCCGCGGCCGGATAGGTTCAGGACGTACCTGACCGCCGAACGAAAGGGTGATCCGTTGAGCCGCTCGGTTCTCGTCACCGGGGGAAACCGGGGCATCGGCCTCGCCATCGCCCGCGCCTTCCTGGAGCAGGGCGACAAGGTGGCCTTCACCTACCGCTCCGGAGAGCCCCCCAAGGAGCTCGTCGACGCCGGCGCCCTCGGCGTCCACTGCGACATCACGGACTCCCAGCAGGTGGACGCCGCCTACAAGGAGATCGAGGAGAAGCACGGCAACGTCGAGGTCCTCGTCGCCAACGCGGGCGTCACGAAGGACCAGCTCCTCATGCGGATGTCCGAGGAGGACTTCACGTCCGTCCTCGACACCAACCTCACCGGCACCTTCCGTGTCGTGAAGCGCGCCAACCGCGGCATGCTGCGCGCCAAGAAGGGCCGCGTCGTGCTGATCTCCTCCGTCGTCGGCCTGCTCGGCTCGGCGGGGCAGGCGAACTACGCCGCTTCGAAGGCGGGTCTGGTCGGTTTCGCGCGCTCGCTCGCCCGTGAGCTCGGTTCGCGCAACATCACCTTCAACGTCGTCGCCCCCGGTTTCGTGGACACCGACATGACCCAGGCGCTCACCGACGAGCAGCGCAAGGGCATCGTGTCGCAGGTGCCGCTCGGCCGGTACGCGCAGGTCGAGGAGATCGCCGGAGTGGTGAAGTTCCTGACCTCCGACGACGCCGCGTACATCACTGGAGCCGTCATCCCGGTTGACGGCGGACTGGGAATGGGTCACTGAACACGATGACGAACACGGCTGGAATCCTCGAGGGCAAGAAGATCCTCATCACCGGTGTGCTGATGGAGTCCTCCATCGCCTTCCACACCGCGAAGCTGGCCCAGGAGCAGGGTGCGGAGATCATCCTCACCGCCTGGCCGCGGCCGACGCTCACCGAGCGCATCGCCAAGAAGCTGCCCCACCCGGAGAAGGTCAAGGTCCTTGAGCTCGACGTCTCCAACGACGAGCACCTCGCCCGCCTTGAGGGCCAGGTCCGTGAGCAGCTCGGTGACCGGCTCGACGGTGTCGTGCACTCCATCGGCTTCGCGCCGCAGGACGCCCTCGGCGGGAACTTCCTGAACACGCCGTTCGAGTCCGTCTCCACGGCCATGCACGTCTCCGCCTTCTCGCTGAAGTCGCTGACGATGGCGCTGCTGCCGCTGATGACCGAGGGCGGTTCCGTCGTGGGTCTGACCTTCGACGCGCAGTTCGCCTGGCCGCAGTACGACTGGATGGGCCCGGCCAAGGCCGCCCTGGAGGCGACGAACCGCTACATGGCGCGTTACCTGGGCGAGCACGACGTCCGCAGCAACCTGGTCTCGGCGGGCCCGCTCGGCTCCATGGCCGCCAAGTCCATCCCCGGCTTCAGCGACCTGGCCGCCGTGTGGGACTCGCGCTCCCCGCTGGAGTGGAAGCTGGACGACCCGGAGCCCGCCGGCAAGGCCATCGTCGCGCTGCTCTCGGACTGGTTCCCGAAGACGACGGGCGAGATCGTGCACGTCGACGGCGGTCTGCACGCCATCGGCGCCTGACAGCTCCTGGCTCACTCGTTCGGCCCACCGGCCGGGCGGGCCGTAGGGACCTCCACGCACGCTGGTGCGAGGAGGTCCCTACGTGCGTCTGCACCCCCGTTTCACCGCCGCCGTCGTCGTCCTGTTGCTCTCGCTGCCGTACGTCGCCGCGTGCGCGCCGGCGCAGGGGGCGACAGCCGAAAAGGGCGGCCACGCGCGCGTGGCCGACAAGAAGCGGGAGCTTTCCGGCGCCGCGTGCCGGATCGACATCGACCGGGATCTCGTGAGCGCGATCTGCCACAACCCGTACCCGACGATCGACCGCGTCGCCCTGCACATCGAGTGCGCGAAGTGGTGGGACATCGACACGGACTCCCGCCCGAAGGCGGTCTTCCCGGCCGGGACGCTACGGATGGACGGCCGGTGCTGGAAGAACGTGCGGACCGCGTGGGTCAGTCACCACAAGCCCGCGAAGTGAGCCGACCGGGGCGGCAGTCGAACGGATAGCGCGCGGCTTCCTTGGCCGCGGCCTCGGCATCGCCCACCCGGATCGCGTCGACGAGCGTGGTGTGGTCCATGTGGTTCTCCGCGGTGAGCCGCTCGCCGACGTCCTCGCGCAGCCAGTCCCGCATGACCTCGCCGAGGTCCGCGTACATCGCCGTCAGCACCTCGTTGTGGGACGCGGCCACCACGGCCAGGTGGAACGTCGCGTCCGCCGACACGAACGCCTCCGTGTCCCCGGACGACCAGGCCTCCTCGCGCCGCACGAGCAGCGCGTCGAGCTGCTTCAGGTCGCGCTCGGTGCGCCGCTCCGCCGCGAACTTCGCCGCGCTCGACTCCAGCGTGGCGCGCAGCTCGGCGATGTCCTGCGGGGCGGCCTCGGCGAACCGCCGCTGCATGACGCCCGCCAGCTCACTCGTCGCCACGACGTACGTGCCCGAGCCCTGCCGGATGTCCAACAGGCCGTTGTGCGCCAGGGCGCGCACCGCCTCCCGCACCGTGTTCCTGGCCACACCCAGCTGTTCCACGAGCTCGGGCTCCGTCGGGATGCGGGAGCCCACCGGCCACTCGCCCGCGGAGATCTGGGCGCGCAGGGCGGAGATGACCTGCTCGGACAGGGCCGAGCGCTGGGGCGAGGTCAGCGGCATGACATTCCTTCGTGCGGAGTCGTGCGGGCGGTGTCGTACCGTAGCGAATCGATTGGACAACCAATCATCCCATGATTCTAAGATGGCCTCATGGCTAGTGAGGAAACCCCGACGATGGCACCACCGAGCGCCGACCCCGAGACCCCCCTGCGGACCGAGAACCCCGCCCCGCGCGCGTGGGTGGTCCGGCTGGTCATGGTTGGCATCGTGCTCGCCGCGGTGAACCTGCGGCCCGCCATCACCAGCCTCGGCGCCCTCCTCGAAGAGGTCCGCGACGGGCTCGGGATGAGCGGCAGCGTCGCCGGTCTCCTCACCTCCGTACCGCCGCTCTGCTTCGCCGTCTTCGGCGTGATGGCACCCCGGCTCGCCAAGCGCTTCGGCCCGAGCGCCGTCGTCTGCGCCGGCATGTTCGCCATCGCCGCGGGCCTCGTCATCCGCCCGTTCACCGGCGGCACTCCGGGCTTCCTCGTGGCCAGCGCGCTCGCCCTGATGGGCATCGCCGTCAGCAACGTGCTGATGCCGGTCATCGTCAAGCGCTGGTTCCCCGACAAGGTCGGCACCATGACCGGCCTGTACTCGATGGCCCTCGCGCTCGGCACCTCCACCGCGGCCGCCGCGACGGTGCCGGTGACCTCGGCACTCGGCGGGAGCTGGCAGGCCGGGCTCGCGGTGTGGACGGTGCTCGCCGTCGCGGCGGCCCTGGCCTGGCTGCCGCTCGTGGGCAAGAAGGACACGGCCACCCTGGCGGCAGCCGCCTCGCCCGCCGCCGAGTCCGTGGCGGCCTCCGAAGGCAGCGGTCTGCGCATCGCCCGCAGCCGTACCGCCTGGGCGCTCGCCGTCTTCTTCGGGCTCCAGGCCACGGCCGCGTACATCACGATGGGGTGGATGGCGCAGATCTTCCGCGACTCGGGGGTCTCCGCCTCGACCGCGGGTCTGCTGCTCGCCGTCACCATGGCGATGGGTATCCCGCTCGGCTTCGTCATCCCGAGGATGGCCGCCCGGCTGCCCAGCCAGGGGCCGATGGTGATCGCCCTCGGCATCTGCGGTCTCGCCGGTTACGCGGGCCTGTACTTCGCCCCGGCCTCCGGCGCCTGGGTGTGGGCGGTGCTGCTCGGCATCTCCAACTGTGCCTTCCCGCTGGCGCTCACCATGGTCGGAATGCGCGCCCGCACGGGCGCGGGTGTCGCCAAGCTGTCAGCCTTCGCGCAGTCCACCGGCTACCTGATCTCGATCCCCGGACCGCTGCTCGTCGGCGTCCTCTACCAGCACAGCGGGGGCTGGGGCGCACCGATCGCGCTCATGGCCGCGCTGATGGTGCCGCAGATCGTGGTCGGCGTCTTCGCGGGCCGTCGCCGCACCGTCGAGGACGAGGCGGGCCAGGCCTGATCCGAACGACAGGCCCAAGGCGGCCCCGGCATCCTGAGCGGCGGGGACAGGTGCGACACTTGGCGCATGTCGCCTGTGCTCGAGCCGAATCCCCAGAACGGCCAGAAGAAGCTGCTGCTCGTGCTCGGCACGATGCTGGCCATCACGGTCGTCGTCGGCATCATCGCGTCCATCGCAGCGCCCTGACGCCATGGTGGGGCTTTCCCCACCATCCCCTAGGGGGACAGTGTCAGGGTGAAGTGGGTGGATCACCGGATGGGCCCGAGGTCCCCGGTTCCGTACCTTCGAAGTGTCGCCGAGATCGTCGGCACACCGGACGAAGCGCATACGGAACACGGACCTCGGAGGCACCATGTCGGCCCCCACGCACTCCCGGCCCCGCGAGGCAGCCCCGGGTCGCGTCGACATCCGGCTGCCGTGGTGGGCGATCGTGCTCCCGGCCGTGGCCTTCGTGGCGCTGCTCCTGCTGATCCTCAACCCGGCCGACGCCCAGGCCGTCGCGGGCGAACCGAGCCTGGTCCACATACTTGGGCGCGCCAAGGACCTGGTGCTCCGCTAGCGAATCCGTGCGTCGTTCACTCGTGCCGGGCGACCCCGCCAACTCCCTGCGCCCGGCCGAGGGTTTCATGCGAAGCTGGGATGCATGAGCGTCGCAGAACCCCGCAGGATTGTCCTTTTCCGGCATGCCAAGGCGGACTGGCCGCAGGTCTCCGATCATGAGCGGCCGCTCGCCGAGCGGGGCCGCAGGGACGCCCCCGTCGCCGGCCGCAAGCTGGCCGACGCAGGCATCTCCTTCGACCTGGCCCTGTGCTCGACCGCCATGCGTACCCGAGAGACCTGGAAGCTCGCCGTGCAGGAGATGCCGGAGCGACCGAAGACCGTGTACGAGGAGCGGATCTACGAAGCGTCGCCCGGCGAACTGATCGCCGTGCTGAACGAGACCCCCGACGACGTGCACAACGCCGTGCTGATCGGCCACAACCCCGGCGTGCAGGCCCTCTCCGAGATCCTCGCCACGGACGCCGAGGGCGACGCCCGGCAGCGGCTGAACCGACGGGGCTTCCCGACCGCCGCGTTCTCCGTGCTCACATTCACCGGACCGTGGAAGAGCCTGGAGCCCGGCACCGCCACGCTCGCCGACTACTGGGCGCCGAGCGAGTAACCGTCACCGCCCGTCCGTCCGTCATACGCATACGTACGCCGTGGGGCCCGATACCGACGATCGGTACCGGGCCCCACGGCGTACGTATGACGTCCTACGCGCCCTGCGCGTCCGCGGCCTCGACCTCTTCGCGCGTGATGCCCAGCAGATACAGCACCGTGTCGAGGAACGGCACGTTCACCGCGGTGTGCGCGGCCTCGCGCACGACCGGCTTGGCGTTGAAGGCGACGCCGAGCCCCGCAGCGTTCAGCATGTCCAGGTCGTTCGCCCCGTCGCCGATCGCCACGGTCTGTTCGAGCGGCACCCCCGCCTCGGTGGCGAACCGCCGCAGCAGGCGCGCCTTGCCCGCGCGGTCCACGATCTCGCCCGTGACCCTGCCGGTCAGCTTGCCGTCGACGATCTCCAGGGTGTTCGCCTGCGCGAAGTCCAGCCCGAGGCGCTCCTTCAGATCGTCCGTGACCTGCGTGAACCCACCGGAGACCACGCCCACTTGGTAACCGAGACGCTTGAGCGTACGGATCAGCGTGCGCGCGCCCGACGTCAGCTGGACCTCGCTGCGCACCTTCTCCACGACCGAGGCGTCGAGGCCCGCGAGCAGCGCCACGCGCGCGTGCAGCGACTGCTCGAAGTCGAGCTCGCCGCGCATCGCCGCCGCCGTCACCTCGGCGACCTTGTCCTCGCAGCCCGCGTGCGCCGCGAACAGCTCGATCACCTCGTCCTGGATGAGCGTCGAGTCGACGTCCATCACGACGAGCCGCTGCGCCCTCCGGTGCAGCCCGGCCGAGACGACGGCCACGTCCACGCCCAGCCTTGCGGCCTCTATGGCGAGGACCGTGCGCAGCTCCTCCGTCGCGGTACCGGACACCGCGAACTCGACCGCCGTCACGGGGTACTTCGCGAGCCGGAAGATACGGTCGATGTTGCCGCCGGTGCCGGTGATGGAGGCCGCTATCGACGCGGTCGACTCGGCGGTGAGCGGGTGACCGAGGACGGTGACGTGGGAGCGGCCCGTGCCGCGCGGACGGTTGTCGCCGATGCCGGAGATGATCTCCGCCTGCATCTTCATCGACTCCGCCCAGCTGTGGACGGTCGACCGCAGGTCGCCTTCGAGCCCGGCCGGTGGCTGGGTGACCAGGGCGCACAGGACGATGCGGCCACGCGTGACGACCTGCTCGATGTCGACGACATCCACGGAGTAGGCGGCGAGGGTGTCGAAAAGCCCGGCGGTGATGCCGGGCCGGTCCTTGCCGAAGATCTTGACCAGAACAGTGGGGACGTCCACCGGAACGTCCACGGAAGGGGCATCAGCGGTGTGCTGGGGCTGCGAAGCGCTCATGATGCCCCCTACGTTATCGGTCCTTTGTACGCCCACCGCAATCAAGCCCCACCCCTCAAGCCCCGCCGGCGATTGAGGAGCGGGGTCCGGGGCAGAGCCCCGCGACCGCAACCCCGGCCGCCCCTCACGGTTCGTACGGCCGCAGATACGGATTCGTATCCGGATTGGCCGGCCGATAAGGCCGACTCGGCTGATACGGCCCGCTCGGCCCCGGCGGCCCCGCCGCCCCGTCGCCCGAGGGCGGCACGCCCCGAACCGCCCCACACACATACGCCAACACCGCCCCAACGACCCCCGCCCCGGCCCCCCACACCGCACCGAGCAGCACCGCCACCCCAACCTGCCCGTGCAACTCCACCCCCGCCCCGAACGCGTCGACCCCGAGGACCGAGAGCGACGCCCCCGCCGACACATCGGTGAGCCACACAAGGAGCGGCAGCGCGAGCGCCGTCACGCCCCCCAGCCGCACCGCGCACCGCCCCGCGAACCCCCAGACGCCCCCCGTCACGGGCGCTCGCACCGCCGCCAGCACCCCCGCGAGCAGCATCATCACGGCCACCCCGACGCCCAACAGCCACACCCTGCCGTCGAGTTCCGCGAGCCGCCCCAGCGTCACCGGCTCGTTCGCCGACGCCCCGAGCAGCTCGTCCAGCGGATCCGGCAGCAGCTTCGCGAGCTCACCCGTCGCCTTGCCGTCCCAGGGCACGAAGAGGCCGAGGGGGATGCCGAGCCACACCCCGTTGGGCGCCCCGAGCAGCGCGGCGCCCGCGATCCGCTTCGGATGGTCGTCGCCGATCATCGCGTACGCGGCCGCCGCCAGGCCCGCGACGACCGCCATCAGCAGTACCGCCACGAGCGCCGACGCGGCCGGGCGGACGGTCCGGTGCAGCGGGGCGAGCGCGCGCGGCAGCGGAGTGCGCCGGGACGCGAGCAGGGCGATCACCAGGACGCCCACCACGAACGCCGCGCCGCCGAGCAGTGAAGGAACCGTTTCCACGGTGAACCCGACGGAGGCCTTCGCGTCGACCAGATCGCCGACCTTGTCGGGCAGCAACCCGCCGATACCGCCCGGCAGTTTGTCCGAGATGCCCTCCGGCAGCCCGTTTTCGCCGCCCGTGATGTCGTCGAGCCCCAACTGCGAGCCGTCGATCGTGATGATGTCGTGACCGGCCCAGGCGAGGCCGCCCATCATCGCCACGAAGAGCGCCCCCACGGCGCCCACGCGCGCGAGGAGCTCCCTGGGCGACACCTCAACTCCCGCCGCCCGCAAGGAGCGTAGAAAGAACCAGCTCAGCGCGAGCGCCCCCACCAGGCCCACGCCGAGCGGCCAGATGTCGATCGAGGTGTCCGCCTGCGCGCCCTTGAGTCCGAAGGCCGAGACGTCCCCGGACGGCGTCACGCGCCCGCCCGCGCCGAGCGCCACCACCGCGGCCGTCATCGGCCCGAGTGAAGCGGCCGTGTCGGCGTCCAGCAAGTGCAGGCCGAGCGCCGCGACTCCGGCCATGGCGATGAACGCCCAGCTCACCGAGGCCACGGCGGACAGCAGGACATCGCCGACGGGCAGGCGCGCGCGCCGCTTCGCGCCGTGGCCACTCTCCGCCAAGGCCATCAAGGACCCCCCGATCCGGCCTGATCCAAACCACAGGCCCTACCCCTGAGATCCCAATTGCGCATGATCCGCCTGGAGTTGTGGGCTCGTACCACTCTCCGGGGCCGCATCCGTACCGTCAACGGGGTGGGTGCCAAGGGGTGTACAGGAGGTACGAAGGGGCTCGGCGCAAGGCCCGCCTTTCGGTCACGCGGTGCTTCCTGAAATAGTTCCTCACGATGTTCGACATCCCTAGACTCCCCATGTCGGGGGAAAAATTCGGGGGACAACTCAGTGGGGCATGGAGTGCCTGATCTCGTACTGGAATTGAATGGCAGGACCTGGACGCTCGACGCGTCCAGGCCGTACACCCTCGGACGTGATCCGCAGGGTGACATCGTGCTCGACGACGCCCGGGTGTCCTGGCGTCACGCCACGATCAGCTGGGGCGGCCGCAGTTGGGTCATCGAGGACCACGGCTCGACCAACGGCACCTTCGTGCAGGGGCAGCGGATCCACCAGATGGAGATCGGCCCCGGCTCGTCCGTGCACCTGGGCAACTCCACCGACGGCCCCTGCCTGAACGCGCAGGGCAGCGCCCGCGCCGCCGCCGTGGCCTCGCCGCACCAGGCCCAGCAGCAGGCCGCCGGCCTCGCGCAACAGCCGCCACCCCAGCACCAGCAGCAGCCGAGCTGGTCCCAACAGGCGTCGCAACAGGCGCCCCAACAGCGCGAGGCGCCGGGGCAGCAGTGGCCACAGCCACAGCCACAGGCGCGGAAGGTGCCGCAGCAGCAGGGCGCCGGCGGGGTCGCGGGGGCCCCGCCCGTGTACGGCGACCGCAGCCCCACCACGTTCCACCAGCTGGCACTCGGCCGCGTCATGCGCATCGGCCGCTCCCTGGAGAACGAGCTGGTCGTCTCCGACCTCCAGGTGTCGCGGCTGCACGCCGAGTTCCACGCGTCGCCCGATGGCCGCTTCGAGATCCACGACCTGGGCTCGCACAACGGCACGTACGTCAACGGCCAGCCGATCCCCAAGGGCGGCACGACCCTCCTCGGGCCGAACGACATCGTCGGCGTAGGACACTCGACGTTCCGCCTGGTCGGCGACCGCCTGGAGGAGTTCGTCGACACCGGTGACGTCTCCTTCTCGGCGCGCCACCTGACGGTCACCGTCGACGGCGGCAAGGACATCCTCAAGGACGTCTCCTTCGGCGTCCCGGAGAAGTCGCTCATCGCGGTCATCGGCCCCTCGGGCTCCGGAAAGTCCACCCTGCTCAAGGCGCTCACCGGTTACCGGCCCGCCAACAAGGGCGACGTCCTCTACGACAACCGGAACCTCTACAAGCAGTTCGCCGAGCTGCGCCAGCGCATCGGTCTGGTCCCGCAGGACGACATCCTGCACAAGGAACTGACCGTCAAGAAGGCGCTCAAGTACGCCGCCAAGCTGCGCTTCCCCGCGGACACCAGCGAGCAGGAGCGCCAGCAGCGCATCGACGAGGTGCTGCGCGAGCTCAAGCTGGACATCCACAAGGAGAAGAAGGTCACCTCCCTCTCCGGTGGCCAGCGCAAGCGCGTGTCGGTGGCCCTGGAGCTGCTCACCAAGCCGTCGCTGATCTTCCTGGACGAGCCGACCTCCGGCCTCGACCCGGGCATGGACCGCGACGTCATGCAGCTCCTGCGCGGGCTGTCCGACGACGGGCGCACGGTCCTCGTCGTCACCCACTCGGTGGCCGAGCTGGCGCTCTGCGACAAGCTGCTCGTGATGGCGCCGGGCGGCGCCGTCGCCTACTTCGGCCCGCCGGAGGAGGCTCTCAACTTCTTCGGCTACAAGACGTGGGCCGACGTGTTCTCGGCGTTCGAGAACTACCGCGACTACGACTGGGCGGGCCGCTGGAAGGGCTCGCAGCACTACCAGATGTACGCGGCCGACATCGACGCCGTCGCCGCGCAGTCGGACCCGGTGGCGCCGCCCGCCGCGATCAAGGCACCCAAGACGCAGCCCTGGGGCTCCCAGCTGATCACGCTGATCCGGCGCTACTGCTCGGTGATCGCCTCGGACAAGGGCTTCATGGGGCTGATGGTGATCCTGCCCGCGGTCCTCGGCATCGTCTCGGTGGTCATCCCGGCCGACTTCGGCCTGGGCCCGCCCAAGCCACCGGCCAAGTTCAACGGCGACGCCGGCACGATCATGCTGATCATCGCGGTCGGCATGTGCTTCTCCGCGGCGGCCAACTCGGTCCGTGAGCTGATCAAGGAGCGGGTCATCTACGAGCGAGAACGGGCCACCGGCCTGTCCCGCTCCGCGTACCTGATGTCCAAGGTCATCGTCCTCGGCTTCATCACGGCCATCCAGGGCGTCATCATCTGCGCGATCGGCTTCTCGACACGTGACCTTCCGAAGGAAGGTCTGGTGCTGCCGCCGGCCGCCGAGCTGTGCATCTCGATCATCGCGCTCGGCTTCACGTCGATGATGTTCGGGCTCGTCATCTCCTCGCTGGTGAAGACCTCCGAGAAGACGATGCCGCTGCTCGTCATGTTCGCGATCGTCCAGGTCGTGTTCACCGGCGTGCTCTTCCAGATCTACGGAACCGTGGGCCTGGAACAGTTCGCCTGGCTGATGCCGTCCCGCTGGGCGGTCGGCGCCGCCGGCGCCACCCTGGACCTCGGCCACCTGATGCCGCCGTGGGACCCGCAGAAGCCGAACGACCTGGATCCCCTGTGGGAGCACTCGGTCGGCCAGTGGGGCATGAACCTCACGGTTCTGATCGTGCTCGGCATCCTCTGCGGCGTCATGGTCGCGCGCCTGCTGCGCCGCCACGAGCCCGAGGTCATGCGCAAGTAGTCGACCCACCGCGGACACGCCTCCGGACGCGCCTGCGGACACACGAAGGGCGGCACCCTGTGGGTGCCGCCCTTCGTGCCATGGGGGTTCAGCGTGTGCCGGACCTGGAGGTCCCGACTACAGGATCAGTACGCGCTGTCCACGTTGTCGATCGAGCCGTACGTGTGGGCCGCGTAGTTGGCCGCGGCCACCAGGTTGGCGACCGGGTCGGTCAGGCTGTTCGCGGTGCCGTCGACGTGGTAGGTGTCGAAGGTCGGCTGGATGACCTGCAGCAGGCCCTTGGACGGCGTGCCGTTCACCGCGTTGATGTCCGTGTTGTTCTGCGCGTTCGGGTTGCCGCCGGACTCACGCATGATGTTGCGGTGCAGGCCCTCGTACGAACCCGGAATGCCCTTGTCCTTCATGATCGCGAGGGCGTTCTTGATCCAGCCGTCCAGGTTGTTGGCGTAGACGGGCTTGCGGGCGGCGGCACGCGCGGCGGCCTCCTTGGCCTCGCGCTCCTTCTTCGCCTGCTCCTCGGCCTTCGCCTTGGCCTCGGCCTGGGCCTTCTTCTCGGCCTCGGCCTTCTTCTTCGCCGCGGCCTCCTGGCGGGCCTTCGCCTTCGCCTCGGCCTGCTTGGCCTTCTCGCTGGCGGCGGCCTGCTGGTCGGTGACGCTGGCGTGGACGTCCTTGATCTGCTTCGCACCGGCGTCGGTGGTGAACGCGACCGGAGCGGCGGCGACCGTCTCGTCCTTCGCCGAGGCCTGAGTGTCGTGACCCGGCACCAGCGTCACCGCGAGGGCGGCGGCACCGAGAGCGGCGACACCGGCGAACGAGAACTTGTGGGTACGGGTCAGCTGACTATGGCCGGGAATGCTGTGCTTGGACATGAGACGGGGACCTCTCTAAGAACGGAAGTCGCTCGCAGGCCGGGGACCGGACGGTCGTGTTTAGGACACGAACGCCACGGGTAGAGGCCCGTGGCGCCGAACAACGTTGGCCATTCTTAGCGGCCGCAAAATGCCGAGGCAAAGGTGTGACCTACGAAGCCGGATAGTGAGCCGGGGAGGCGCAAAAAGGGACAAGAAGTCGATGTCCGACTTCCTGTCCCTGTGTAGCAACGGGCTTAACCCCCTTACTCATCCACTACGGACCTTCGTACGTGACGTGGGCCCTATGCGCGGCGTCACACGCGCCCCCTTCCGAATTCACCGGCAGTTGCCACTGCAACGCACAGCGTGAGGGCCCTCATCCGGGAGGATGAGGTGCACGTCGCCGAACTCGTGCCACAGGTAGCGCCCCCGTAGCGCCTCCTCATACGCACGGTCCACCGCGGCCCGCCCCGCCACCGCCTCCAGCATCAGAAGGTGGGAGGCCTCCGGCTCGTGCAGCCCCGTCAGTAGTCCGTCCACCACCCGCACGCCGCGCTCCGGCGTCACGACGAGATCCGTCCAGCCACGCGCCGCGCGCACGACCCCGTCGCCGTCGACGGCGGACTCGACGGCCCGCACGGCGGTTGTCCCCACGGCGATGACGTTCTGCCCGGCGGCCCTCGCGGCGTTGATCAGACGGGCCGACGCCTCGGGCACCTCGAAACGCTCCGCATAAGGAGGCTCGTGGGACTCGGTGGACGCCACCCCCGTATGCAGCGTGATCGGCGCGAACTGCACACCGCGGCTCACGAGCCGCGACACGATCGACTCCGTGAAGGGCCGCGCCGCACTCGGCATCTCCGCACTGCCCGCCCCGGCGGCGTACGGCAGCGCGAACACCGTCTGGTAGGCGGCCAGCGGCTGGTCCCGCTCCGTGTAGGAGTAGCGGATGGGCCGCCCGCGCCGGACGAGCAGCGCCGGCACGTCCCCGGTCGCCCGCACCCACCACAGCCGCTCGCTCCCGGCCGCCAGAGGCTCCTCATGGGTGAGGCGTACGCCGCCGGGGAGCGCGATCACGGTGCCCGCGGGCCCGCCGGTGCGCGGCCGCGTCGTGCCCCGCTCGTCCGGCTCCCGCAGCTCGACCGCCCAGCGCCCGTCGTCGCCGCGCGTCGAGAAATGCACGACCACGCGTGCGTGCCCCAGCGTTCCGTCCACGGCGGCCGCCAACGTAGGAGACGTGTTGACGACGAGCAGATCCCCTGCCTGCAGCACGGACGGCAACTCGGGGAACCGGTGATGGGTGGCCTCCGTGCCGCGCGACACCAGAAGACGTACGGACGATCTGTCCCGGCCGGGCCCCCGCTGCTCGGCCGGGACCCGCGCCGACAGCTCCTCGGGCACCCGCAGCGCCAGTGCCATCACGCCTCCAGGAGGGACGGGGCCGAGTACCGCCCGCTCGCGGGACGCCGGTCCAGAAGGCTCAGAAAGGCGGGGACCACGTCCTCGGGGCGCGGCACCTCGCTCAGATCCTCGTCCGGCTCCGCCGCCGCCAGCATGTCCGTCCGCATCCCGCCCGGATCGACCGCCCACACACGCAGGCCCGGCTCCTCCACCCCGAGCACGGCGGAGAGCTGATCGAGGGCGGCCTTCGTGGAGCCGTAGCCACCCCAGGTGCCGTACGCCTCCGTGGCCGCGTCGGAACTCATGTTGATCACCGTCCCGGCGGGCGACTCGCGCAGCAGCGGAAGCGCCTCCTGGAGCAGGCCCAGCGGAGCCACCACATTGACCTCCAGGGCCGCGCGGAACGCGCCGAGGTCGTGCATGCCCAGCGGTCGCAGTGGCGTCACTCCGAGCACGCTCGCGTTGTTCACGAGCAGGTCGAGCCCGCCCAACTCCCAGGCCGCCGCGATCAGTTCGACCCGGTGTGCGGGTTCGGACACATCGCCCGGCACGACCGTCACCGCCCCGCCGTGCTTGCGCAGCCGCTCCGCCACGTCCTCCAGCGGCCCCGCGGAGCGCGCGTCGAGCACCAGATCCCAGCCCCGCTCGGCCAGAGCCGTGGCGAGCGCCCTCCCGAACCCCCGCGAAGCCCCCGTGATGATCGCTACCGTCATGACAACCGTCCCCTTGAGTACGTCATCCGTTCTGCGTCGTGCCTTCAACGTAGGAACGCGGCCGCCCTCGGCGCCTCGTGCGCGAGCAGCAACAACGCAGGGCCCTTCGCCCTACGCCGACCGACCTAGGCGGCGGCCTCCTTCGGCCCGATCCGGCTGTCACACCCCGCCGGTACGGTGAGGTCATGAGTCAGGGTCCACGCACGGGGTTGGCGGCGGTGAGCGCCGCGCTCCTCGCCATGAGCAGGCACCTCGAGGTGCGCGACGTCCTCAAGACGATCGTCGCCTCGGCCCGCGAGCTGCTCGACGCCGAGTACGCGGCGCTCGGCGTGCCCGACGACCACGGGGGCTTCGCCCAGTTCGTCGTCGACGGCGTCAGCGACGCGCAGTGGAAGGCCATCGGCCCGCTGCCGCGCCAGCACGGCATCCTCGCCGCGATGCTGCACGACGCCAAGACCGAGCGCCTCGCCGATGTCCGCAAGGACCCCCGGTTCGAGGGCTGGCCCTCCGCCCACCCGGACATGTCCGACTTCCTGGGCCTGCCCATCAAGGACGGCGAGGAGACGATCGGCGCCCTCTTCCTCGCCAACAAGAACTGCCCCAAGCCCGAAGGCGGTTGCGGCTTCACGCAGGACGACGAGGAACTGCTCGGGATCCTCGCCCAGCACGCGGCCATCGCGCTCACGAACGCCCGCCTGTACGAGCGCAGCCGCGAGCTCACCATCGCCGAGGAGCGCTCCCGCCTCGCCCACGAACTGCACGACGCGGTGAGCCAGAAACTCTTCTCGCTGCGCCTCACCGCACAGGCCGCCGCGACGCTGATGGACCGTGACCCGGCGCGCGCCAAGGGGGAGTTGGCGCACGTGGCGGAGCTCGCCGC
Organism: Streptomyces sp. NPDC002754; assembly: GCF_053592315.1. Taxonomy (NCBI): domain Bacteria; kingdom Bacillati; phylum Actinomycetota; class Actinomycetes; order Kitasatosporales; family Streptomycetaceae; genus Streptomyces; species Streptomyces sp. NPDC002754. The sequence continues at coordinate 8,703 of NZ_JBSFVM010000004.1, read as the reverse complement.
GGAGGCGGCCGACGAACTGCGCGCGGCCGTGGTCGAGTTGCGCCCCGCAGCCCTCGACGACGACGGCCTGGTGGCCACGCTCCGTACGCAGATCCAGGTACTCGACCGCGCCCACTCGGCGCACGTCACGTTCACCACCAGCGGCACAAAGGCGCTGCCCGCGTCCCAGGAGGAGGCGATGTTGCGCGTCGCCCAGGAGGCGCTGCACAACGCGCTGCGCCACTCCGGGGCGGAGCAGGTGCGGGTCACGCTCGACAAGCACGGCCAGGGCGCCGTGCTGCGCGTCACCGACGACGGAGTGGGCTTCGACCCGAAGGCGATCCGCAGCGCGGGCCGCCACCTGGGCCTCGTCTCCATGCGGGACCGGTCCGGCGGTGTCGGCGGCAGCCTCACAGTGGAATCGGAGCCCGGCAAGGGCACCACGATCGAGATGGAGGTCCCCGGTGGCTGACCCGATCAAGGTACTGCTGGTCGACGATCACCAGGTCGTCCGCCGGGGCCTGCGCACCTTCCTGGAGGTGCAGGGCGACATCGAGGTCGTCGGCGAGGCGGCGGACGGCGCCGAGGGGGTCGCCCGCGCCGAGGAGCTGAAGCCCGACGTCGTCCTGATGGACGTCAAGATGCCGGTCATGGACGGGGTCGACGCGCTGCGCCGGCTCCGCGAACTCGACAACCCCGCCAAGGTGTTGATCGTCACCAGCTTCACCGAGCAGCGCACCGTCGTGCCCGCCCTGCGCGCGGGGGCCGCCGGTTACGTCTACAAGGACGTGGACCCGGACGCGCTGGCCGGCGCCATCCGTTCCGTCCACGCGGGCCACATCCTGCTCCAGCCGGAGGTGGCGGGCGCACTGCTCGCCCAGGACGAGGGCAACAACGGGCAGGGGAGAGGCGGTTCCCTCACGGAGCGCGAGCGCGAGGTGCTCGGCCTGATCGCCGACGGCCGCTCGAACCGGGAGATCGCCCGCGCCCTCGTCCTCTCCGAGAAGACGGTGAAGACCCATGTCTCGAACATCCTGATGAAGCTCGACCTGTCGGACCGGACCCAGGCCGCTCTGTGGGCCGTGCGGCACGGCATCGCGGGCTGAGGGGCACGCGCGGGCGCACCCGCGGGGCGGCAAAACGGAGCGTCGCACTCCGTTCTGGAATTCATACCGTCGTGTAGATGTCCCTCGGATGGCGTATCCCTTCGGGCGGTGCCGCGTTCTTCAATGCGTGCTGCGGCGGTCGTGTCGCGGCGACCGCTAGGAGGACCCAGAAGTGAAGAACCTGAAGAAGGCCGCGGCCGTCACCCTCGTGGCCGGTGGCCTTGTTGCCGCCGGCGCCGGACTCGCCTCCGCCACCGACGGCGCGCAGGCCCACGGCCACGCCGTGAAGTCCCCGGGCGTCGGCTCGGGCAACCTGGTGCAGGCCCCGGTCCACGTTCCGGTGAACGCCGTGGGCAACACCGCCACGGTGATCGGCGCCCTCAACCCGGCGTTCGCGAACGACGGCTTCAACGGCTGACGCGTGCTCAGTGTTCGCCGGCCCCCGGGGTGCTCCCCGTGGGGCCGGTCCGCTTTCCCGGGTAACTCCCTTGTTCGATAGCGCGACTGGTCGAATCGTCGGCCTATTGATCCAATCGAGCGGAACCGGGGTTCCTCCCGTGTCTGACGCGCGCCCCGCGCGTTTCTCAGCGTGCGACCCCGCGGCTGGGGTCGAACCGCAATATCTGGAGGAACGCTTCTCATGAACATCGCCAAGAAGGCCGCCCTGGCCGTCGCCGTCGCCGGTCTCGCCGCGGGTGCCTCCGCCGGCGCCGCCTTCGCCGACTCGGAAGCCGACGGCGTGGCCGCGAACTCCCCGGGCGTCGCCTCGGGCAACAACGTGGGCGTCCCGGTCCACGTCCCGGTGAACGTCGACGGCAACTCCATCAACGTCATCGGTCTGCTGAACCCGGCGTTCGGCAACACCGCGGCGAACAACTGAGTTTCGTCGCCCCTGAGGCACAGGAAGGCCCCCACGGACCCGGTCCGTGGGGGCCTTCCCTCTTTTCCGGCCCTGCCCTCAGCCCCGCTCCCGCTCCTCCACGAACGCGTTGTACGCGGCCACCTGCGCGCGCCGGGCCGTCCGCTCCACCGGGCGCAGTGCGAGCGCCCGTGCCCCCATCTCCGACGCGCTCACCGCGCCGCCGTGCCCGCTCTCGTACGCCACGGAGATCAGCAGCCCCACCCGCTGCGCCAGCTCCAGCACCCGCACGGCCCGCCCCGGATACCCCGGCGCCAGCGCCTCGCGCCCCCGCTCGGCCCGCGCCCGGTACGCGTCCACGGCCGCCTCGGACACCGGCCCGGACCCGGCCACGTCGAGCCGCGTCAGCACCTCGGTCGCGTCCCGCAGCGCCTCCGCCAGCTCCCGCTCCGCCTCGCCGAGCGAGGGCACATCCGCCGGCGGCGCCTCCCGCACCGGCAGACAGTGCCACGTCACCTGGACATGTACGTCGCCCTCGGGACCGACCTCGTACACCTCCGGGACGAGCCCGAGCGCGGAGCCGTGACAGACCACGGCCTCCTCGGCCTCCAGGGCCCGCGCGTTGAACTCCGGCGGCCCGCTGAGACCCAGCGGATGGCCCGGCGCGGGCAGTGCCACGCGCAGGCCGCCGACGCCGAGCGTCCGCAGGCGGCCGAGCGCCAGCGTCAGGCCGACGGGCCCGTCCTCGCCCGGAAGGCCCGCCACGCGGTGCGATGTGTCCTCGCCGACAATCGCGAGGGCCGCGTCATCGGGCGCGACAAATCCACCAAGAAGGGCATTTCCCCAGGCCGCGAGCCGTCCGGAGCGTGGTTCAGTGAGCATGCGCTCCACCTTAGAAGCCCGCAAAGCCGCCAAAAGCCCGACCGATGGAATGGACCCCGGGGGCGGTGGCGTAGGTTTTCCCTGGGGGCCGTGCCGAGCAGGAACTATGCGAAGGCATGACGGACGCGGCGAACAGACGAGACTGCAATGGGAGACAACGCGCTCATGAGCGATGTACTGGAGCTGGAGGACGTATCCGTGGTCCGCGAGGGCCGGGCTCTGGTGGACCAGGTCTCCTGGTCGGTGAAGGAGGGGGAGCGCTGGGTCATCCTCGGACCCAACGGCGCGGGCAAGACCACCCTCCTGAACCTCGCCTCGAGCTACCTCTTCCCGAGCGGCGGCACCGCCACCATCCTCGGCGAGACCCTCGGCAAGCCCGGTACGGACGTCTTCGAACTGCGCCCGCGCATCGGCGTCGCCGGTATCGCGCTCGCCGACAAGCTGCCCAAGCGGCAGACCGTCCTGCAGACCGTGCTCACCGCCGCGTACGGCATGACGGCCGGCTGGCAGGAGGAGTACGAGGACGTGGACGAGCGGCGCGCCCGCGCGTTCCTCGACCGCCTCGGCATGAGCGAGTACCTGGACCGCAGGTTCGGGACGCTCTCCGAAGGAGAGCGCAAGCGCACGCTGATCGCCCGCGCCCTGATGACCGACCCCGAGCTGCTCCTCCTCGACGAGCCCGCGGCAGGCCTCGACCTCGGCGGCCGCGAGGACCTGGTGCGCCGCCTCGGCCGCCTCGCCCGCGATCCGATCGCCCCCTCGATGATCATGGTGACGCACCACGTCGAGGAGATCGCCCCCGGATTCACGCACGTCCTGATGATCCGCCAGGGCCAGGTCCTCGCCGCGGGCCCGATCGAGCTCGAGCTCACCTCCCGCAACCTCTCCAAGTGCTTCGGCCTGCCGCTGGTCGTCGAGGAGAGCAACGGCCGCTGGACCGCGACCGGTCTGCCCCTGAGCTGACCCTTCGCGCCCCCGCGCGGACCGGATGACCCCTGTCCGCGCGGCAGTTGCGGATCTACCATGGCCCTGTGGCAGACATCGACGCATGGGTGTGGTGGCTGATCGGGGCGGCCGCACTCGGAATCTTCCTCGTCATCACCGCCATGCCCGAACTGGGCATGCTGGCCGTCGGCGCCGTCGCGGGCGCCGTCACGGCGGGCATGGGCGGCGGTGTCGTCCTCCAAGTGATCGTCTTCGCGGTCGTCTCGTGCGCGCTCATCGCGGTCGTACGACCCGTGGCCGCCCGGCACCGCGCCCAGAAACCCCAATTGGCGACGGGCGTCGAGGCGTTGAAGGGCAAGCAGGCCATAGTCGTCGAGCGCGTCGACGGACAGGAGGGCGGCCGGATCAAGCTGGGCGGCGAGATCTGGTCGGCCCGCACCCTCGACGCGGAGGCGACCTTCGAGCCGGGCCGCCAGGTCGACGTGGTCGAGATCGAGGGGGCCACGGCGATCGTCATCTGATCCGATATGTGGCCCGAACCAGCCCCGCCACGTGGGCAGTTCTGACACACTCGACTGCGCAAGACCTCATGATCTTCCGGCGCGAGGGCGCCGGGACCACGACGGTACGAACGGTACGAGGGGCACGGGAGACTCGATGTCAGCGATCATCATCGTCCTGATCATTCTGGTGGTGTTGGTCTTCATCGCGCTGATCAAGACCATCCAGGTCATCCCGCAGGCCAGCGCCGCCATCGTCGAGCGCTTCGGCCGCTACACACGCACGTTGAACGCGGGCCTGAACATCGTCGTCCCGTTCATCGACTCGATCCGCAACCGCATCGACCTCCGCGAGCAGGTCGTGCCGTTCCCGCCGCAACCGGTGATCACCCAGGACAACCTGGTCGTCAACATCGACACGGTCATCTACTACCAGGTGACCGACGCCCGCGCCGCGACGTACGAAGTGGCCAGTTACATCCAGGCCATCGAGCAGCTCACCGTCACCACCCTGCGAAACATCATCGGTGGCATGGACCTGGAGCGGACCCTGACCTCCCGCGAGGAGATCAACGCGGCGCTGCGCGGTGTCCTCGACGAGGCCACCGGCAAGTGGGGCATCCGCGTCAACCGCGTCGAGCTCAAGGCGATCGAGCCGCCCACCTCCATCCAGGACTCGATGGAGAAGCAGATGCGCGCCGACCGTGACAAGCGCGCCGCGATCCTCACCGCCGAAGGCATCCGCCAGTCGCAGATCCTCACCGCCGAAGGTGAGAAGCAGTCCGCGATCCTCAGGGCCGAGGGCGAGGCGAAGGCCGCGGCCCTGCGCGCGGAGGGCGAGGCCCAGGCCATCCGTACGGTCTTCGAGTCCATCCACGCCGGAGACCCGGACCAGAAGCTGCTCTCGTACCAGTACCTGCAGATGCTCCCGAAGATCGCAGAGGGCGACGCCAACAAGCTCTGGATCGTCCCCAGCGAGATCGGCGACGCACTCAAGGGCCTCTCCGGCGCCTTCGGCAACTTCGGCGGCATGGGGGGCGGCAGCGACGCGAAGACCCCGCCGGTGATGCCGACACCGCCCCAGCCCCGCCGCGAACAGCCGCCGATCGACTAGCGCTTCGCACACAACGAGGGCCCGCCGACCATGCGGTCGGCGGGCCCTCGTCTCATGTCCCTACGCGGCGGTCCGCGCCAGCCAGTCCGGCAGCCCGGCCCGCCCGCCGGCCCCCAGCGACAGCAGCATCGCATCGGCGGGCGTCGGCTCGAACGGCTGCCACAGCAGCGGCATCCCCGCCTGCTCGGGCGTCCGGTTCGCCTTGCGGTGGTTGTCGTCGGCGCAGGACGCCACCGTGTTCAACCACGAATCAGCACCGCCGTGCGACCGCGGCACCACGTGGTCGACCGTCGTCGCCCTCTTGCCGCAGTACGCGCACCGGTGCTGATCCCGTACGAGCACGCCCCGCCTGGACCACGGCGCGCGTCTTCGGAACGGCACCCGGACATACCTGCACAGCCTGATCACCCGGGGCACCGGAATATCGATCGCGGCACCACGCATGCGCAGCTCGGGGTGGACCTGCTCGACGACGGCCTTGTCCTGCAGCACCAACACGACGGCTCGATTGAGCGTCACCGTGGAGAGCGGCTCGAAGCTCGCGTTCAGCACCAGTGTGTCCCGCACCCTGCCCACCTCCCGTACGCAGCGGATCGCCCCTCGGCGTCCGTGCGTCAACTCTGGCCGTGCACGCCGAGATGGACAACGCAATAAGTGCGGCCCTAAACAGAAAGTGCCCGCCCCTGATCAATTCCATGACCAGAGGCGGGCAAACGTTCAGTGAACGCCCGGCTGAGACTCAGCCCTCGGCGGGCGCCCCGTACTCGGCGATGACCTGGGCCCGGCCAATCGTGTGAAACCGCAGATTGAACCCGACGAAAGCGGGAGAAGCGTCCGAATCCGGGCCGAGCTTCTCCTGATCGACCGCGTACACGGTGAACACATAACGGTGGGCGGGGTCCCCGGGCGGCGGCGCGGCGCCCCCGAACTCCTTCGTCCCGTAGTCGTTGCGCACCTGTACGGCGCCCTCGGGAAGCCCCTCGAACTTGCCGCTGCCGGCGCCCACCGGCAGCTCGGTCACCGAGGCCGGGATGTCGAACACGCTCCAGTGCCAGAACCCGCTGCCGGTCGGCGCGTCCGGGTCGAAGCACGACACGGCGAAGCTCTTGGTCTCCGCCGGGAAACCCTCCCAGCGCAAGTGCGGCGACGTGTTCCCGGCCGCGTACACCTGCGCGTCGTCCAGCGTCCCGCCCGGCTCGAAGTCCTGGCTCACGACGGTGAACGACGGCACCTGCGGATGAAAGTCATGAGGAAGCGATGCCCTCTGGGGCTGCTCGGTCACAACGACACCTCCTGAATCTCTACGGAAACACCGGTCCCACAGAGCCTGTCGGCCCTGCTCCTGAAACCCTAGAACCAGTTCCTCTTGCTGCCGACCTCGGACAGCCACTGGTGCACATACGCCGACCAGTCCGTCCCCTGGAAGTCGTGGTGCCCAACGACGAACGACCGGAACGTATCGCTGCCCTCACTGAACAGCCCCGGCTTCTTGTCCATCTCCAGTACGACGTCCATCTCCCGGTCGTCGGCCACGAAGCTCAACTCCACCTGGTTGAGCCCCCGGTACTGCTGCGGCGGGTGGAACTCGATCTCCTGGTAGAACGGCAGCTTCTGCCGCGTGTTCCGGATGTGCCCACGCTCCATGTCCGCGCTCTTGAACCGGAAGCCGATGCGGATGAAGGCATCGAGAAGCGCCTGCTGGGACGGCAGCGGGTGCACATTGATCGGGTCGAGGTCACTCGAGTCGATGGCCCGGGCGATCTCCAGCTCGGTCGTCACGCCGATGTTCATGCCACGCAGCTGCTGCCCGTCGATCATCGTGACGGGCGTCTCCCACGGAATCTCGAGCCCAAACGGAACGGCGTGCACGGCCTGCGCCTTCAGCTCGAACGCACCCCCGAGCCGCACCCTGGTGAACTCGATGTCCTGCTTCGTCTCCTGGTCGTTGCCCTCGACCTCGACGCGCGCCTGCAGACCGACGGACAGCCCCTCGATCTCCTGGTCGACGGACCCGCCCTGGATCCGCACCTCTCCCTGAACGACACCACCGGGCACGACATTGACCTCGGTGAGCATCGTCTCCACGGATGCCCCGCCCGCGCCCAGACTCGCCAACAGCCGCTTGAACCCCATGCCTCGATCTCCTCCGTGTGCGAACCACTGCTGATACTGCTGACTACAAACGCGGGACACCCGCGCCCGGTTCCGCGAGCGCCTGTCCCACCCGCCCCACTACCCTCGGAGAGCATGATCGCGGCCCCTGACCGTACGCCCCTCGAACGTGCCTTCTTCGATCGACCTGTACTGGACGTCGCCCCCGACCTTTTGGGGCGCACGCTGGTCCGGCACACCCCCGACGGGCCGATCGAGCTCCGCCTCACCGAGGTCGAGGCATACGACGGCGCGAACGACCCCGGGTCTCACGCCTACAGAGGCCGGACCGCCCGCAACGACGTGATGTTCGGGCGCCCCGGACACGTGTACGTCTACTTCACCTACGGCATGTGGCACTGCATGAACCTGGTCTGCGGCGAGGAGGGCAGGGCGAGCGCCGTACTGCTCCGCGCCGGCGAGATCACCGCAGGCGCCGAACTGGCCCGCAAACGTCGACTATCGGCCCGGCATGACAAGGAACTGGCCAAAGGCCCGGCCCGCATGGCTACGGCCCTCGGCGTGGACCGTTCCCTGGACGGCACCGACGCATGCGCCCGCGGGGACTCCCCGTTGCGGGTCCTGCACGGCACCCCCGTACCCACTGACCAGGTACGCAACGGCCCACGTACGGGCGTGTCCGGCGAGGGCGGCGTTCACCCCTGGCGCTTCTGGGTCGCCAACGACCCGACGGTGAGCCCTTATCGGGCCCATACGCCGCGCCGCCGCTCAACTTGACGCGCCCTTGCGGGATCCGTAATGTGGCCCGAGCCGCTGAACCCGGGTCTGGCTCTCAGCCAACCACCGGAAGCGGCCAAACCACTCATTAGGACTTCCCTCCGCGGAGTCTTTTCGGTGTGCCTGCATGCCGAAATTCGAACCCGCGAAACTCGATTATGAGTTGCCGGAAGGTTCGGCTAATGTAGTGGACACGCCGAAAGGCAAAGGCCCTCCAGCGGCCACCGGAATTGAAATCCGAACCGGAAACGGGACGGAATACGGATCTGGTAGAGTTGGAAACGCAAGAACAGAAAGACCGAAGGGAAGCGCCCGGAGGAAAGCCCGCGAGGGTGAGTACAAAGGAAGCGTCCGTTCCTTGAGAACTCAACAGCGTGCCAAAAATCAACGCCAAAATTTGTTGATACCCCGTCTCCAGCTATTTGCTGG